>CASDPE010000021.1 GCA_949282395.1 uncultured Bacillota bacterium
CGCGTTTCAAAATCGCATTTTGAATAAGCGCACCCAATTTGCCGTATACTTACGGCTCAATCCGGAAAGAGTGAATTTGCGCGATTTTTTAATAGGAGAAGCCCTTATAATCGCGCAAAGAGAGAAAACGGCGGTTAGCCCGCAGAGCGGGCGTGCCCGCCGGTTGTCTCTCAAATCACGGAAATTTCTTTCATCTCTTTTGAAAGAAATTTCGTGAATTTGTCAAAGCACCGCCCTCACATACCGCTCCACGCCTTCAAGGTCGCGCATGACCATCGTGTATTCGAACTTCGTGAGCATCCGCACGATCTCCTGCGCCTGCCCCTGCCCGCATTCGAGCAGCAGCGTGCCGCCCGAAACAAGGCGGCGCGGCGCGTCTTTGGCGATACGTCTGTAAAAATCGAGCCCGTCTTCCCCGCCGTCCAAAGCGAGCATCGGCTCGTGCGCGCGCACTTCCTTTTGCAGCTTTGCAAGGTCGCCGTGCTTCACATACGGCGGATTGCAGACGATGACGTTGAACTTCCCCTTCACGTTCGCAAACAGGTCGCTTTCGATAAATTTGATCTCGGCGCGGTTTGCCTTCGCGTTTTCCTGCGCGAGCGCGAGCGCGTCCGCACTGATATCGGCAGCGGTCACCGTGATATTCTTTTCCTCCGCCATCTTCGCAACGGCGATCGCAACGCACCCGCTGCCCGTGCACAGGTCGAGCACCTTATCCCCTTCCTCGCACGTTTTGGCGGCAAAGTCCGCCAGCATCTCCGTTTCGGGGCGGGGAATGAGCGCGCGCGGATCCGTTTTGATCTCGTACCCGCAAAAGCTCGTTGAACCGAGGATGTACCACAGCGGTTTGCCCGCAAGGCGCTGCGCCGCGATCGCATCCAGCGCGCGCACTTTGCTCGGCACGAGCAGCGCGTCCGCCTCGGCAAGTTCGCTGCGCGCGACGCCCGTTTCGATGCTGACCAGCCACTCCGCGTCGCTGCGGTCGATCCCCTTCTGCGCAAACAGCGCCGCCAACTCTTCGGTGTATTTGTGCACCGTTTTAGAGGTCACGAAGTCCGTTTCCGCCGCGTTCGGGTCGGCGTCCATTTCGTATACTTTTTTGAATGCCGCGATGGCGACTTCGAGCTGCGCCATGTCCGGCTCGCGCGTGGTGAGCAGCTGCAGCGCAAACCCGGGCGCCTTGATGGGCAAAAGGATCTTGCTCTGCGACTTGGCAAGGAGCTTCAGCACCTCGTACGAAATGCCCGCGATGAGAGGCAGGAACAGGATCTTTACGCCGAACTGGATGAGGAAGTTCACCACGTCGCCGTACACGAAAAAGTTGAGGTAGGTATCGCACACCCAATTCACCACGCAGTAGACGATGATGCTGATGAACACGACGAGGAACAAAAAGGTCGTGCCGCAGCGGTCGTGGATGCGCGAACAGGTCTTGGCGTTTTCGGGCGTCATGGGAAGCCCGTGTTCGAAACAGCTGATCGTTTTATGCTCGGCGCCGTGATACATGAACACGCGGCGGATATCCTTCATTGCCGTGACGGCGACGATGTACAGCACAAAAATGACGAGGCGGAACCCGCCCTGCGTAAAGTTGTAGCCGATGCTGTACCGCAGCTCTTCGGGGAAAATGAGGTCAGAAAAGACGATGGGCAGCACGATGAACAGCCCCAGCGCGATGACGACGCCGAGCACGGTGGCGAGCGTCGTGACGACGGACATGAGGTTGATGTGCAGCTTTTTTTCGCACCACTTTTCAAAGCGCCCCGGCTCGCCCTCGTCGCCGTACACTTCGGCGCTGCGCATCAGGATGCGGGAGCCGGTGACCAGCGAAGCGATCAGGTTGACGATGCCGCGCACAAACGGGACTTTTGCGACCCTGCGCATGTGCTTGGACGTGTTGAGGCGGCGGCTCTCTACCTGGATGTTCCCCTCGGGGTCGCGCACGGCGGTGGCATACGCCGTTTTGCCGCGCATCATCACCCCTTCGAGCACCGCCTGCCCGCCGATGTACGTGCGTTTATCCTTCTTTTTTTCCGCCTTTGTTTCCGCGGCGGTCTTTTCCGTTTTGTTCTGTTGCTTGTTGCTCATACTGTACTGTGAAAAAACTATACCGAAAAAAATGTTGCGCTCCCGAACGCGGCGCGCATTTTGCGCCGCCGCGGCAAAAAACCGTTGCGCCTGTGTTTTGCGCCGCCGCTCATACGCCAAGCCTGCGGGCACAAAGCCCCGCCGCGCGCGTGCGCGCGTACAATAAGGAGAGGGGCAGGCGCCCTCTCTTGCGTCGGATAAAGAAAATCAGCCCTTTGCGCAAAGCTAAGAGCTGACATCCGATCTTTAAATACCGTATCTCTTTTTGAACTTATCCACTCTGCCGCCTGTATCAACGAGTTTCTGCCTGCCCGTAAAGAAAGGGTGGCATTTGCTGCAAATATCCACTTTGATGGAATCGCCTTTTTTGGTCGTACCCGTCTTGAACGTCGCCCCGCAGGCGCAGGTGACGGTGACCTCGTGATAATCCGGATGAATGTCGGGTTTCATGCGTTCACCTCGCTAACTTACTTTCTCTTTTCAAGATGCTGATTCATTATATCTTATTTTTTTACGCAAGTCAAACAAATCGGGGCTCCCTGCAAATTTTTTTTGCGGATGTGCGCGCTGCCGCCCCGCCGCGCCCCTTTCCCCTTCCCTCTCCCTGCCCCGCGCCCTCTTTGCCGCCCCCTTCCGCGCCGCCCCTTCGCCGCCTGCCCGCCGCAAAACGCTTGCAAAAATTTGCGAATGGGAGTATAATGCCATATAAGCCCCTTTCTGCGGAAAGGGGGAAAACGGAGGGAATCATGAAGATCTGGAAGATCCCGTCCCCGAAGTCGCTTGTGACGGAGGAGCGGGACGAATCGCTGCAAACGCCGACGCAGGCGAAGGTAAAGGTGACGAACGTACTGCTCACGCCTTCCGAACTGCGCGTGTGGCGCGGCACCGTCAAACCGCAGTACCCCGTCGTACCCGGGCGGTTCGCCGTGGGCGTGGTGAGCGAAGCGGGAGAAGGCTGCGTTTCCGTAGAGAAGAACACGCGCGTTTACATCCGCGACACGGCCCCCTGCGGGGCGTGCGCCGCCTGCCTTGCCGGTCACCCGGAAAACTGCGAAAACGTACAGGCGGCGGGCATCGACCGCGAAGGGTACCTGCGCGACTTTGCGGTGGCGGAAGAGGCAGACCTTTCTCCCCTGCCGCCTTCCGTTTCGGATAAAGACGCGCTGTTCGTAGGCATCCTTTCGCTGTGCGAGGCGGTCATCGACCGTTTAGACGCGCCCAAAGGCACGCACATCGCCGTGTTCGGCGCGGGCGAGATCGGCAACCTTTTATGCCAGCTGCTCATCTATCACCAGGCGGTGCCCATCCTCATCGACGCCGACGAGGAGCGGCTCGCCGCCGCCGCAAGCTGCGGCGTGTATTACACGCTCAAAGCGGACGAAGAGATGCTGGCGGGCATTTCGCGCATCACGGGCGGGCGCATGGCGGCGCACAGCGTGTTCACCAGCTACAACCCGCTGCCCGCCGACATCCCCTATGAGGCGACGGCGACAGGCGGCACGGTGGTGTACACGGGGTTCGGGTTCCCCGCCGCGAAGGCTTCGCTCAAACCCGCGCTGGACAGGCGGCTGACGCTGACGACGGTCACGAACGACTTTTCCAACAGCGCCGCGGCGATCAACCTGCTCGTGAACAAGGCGGTGAACCTTGCGCCGCTGGCGACGGAGACCTTCCCCGCCGCAGAGGCGGAGCAGCTGTTTGCCGACCGCGCGGAAGAACTTGCCGCCGGCAAGAACGTGAAGTGCTGCGTGATCGATATGATGTGACCGCCGCTCCCGCGCCGCAGCGCGCGGGAACATACGGCAGAAAGCGCGGGCGATACCGCCGCTTAAAACAAACGGATCCGTTATCTTCGGGCGGGCGCGGCAACGCGCGCCGCCCCTTCTGTAAAAGCCGTGTGCGAACGGGTCGGGAGTTTCTATGCGGGGCACAAAACTTTTAAAACTTTTTACAAGCAAATTTCTGGTCGTGTGCCTGATGCTGCTGGCGGAACTGCTGTTTTTGCCGGCGCTCATCTTCGTGCTCGTCGTTTACGTCAACAACGGCTGGGTCGATTTTGCGCTGCTACTCCTCGTCATCGTGCTGGATATTTCCCTGATCCTGTTCATCATCAATTCGGAAGTGAACGCCGAATACAAGATCGCCTGGATCGTCCCCATCCTGCTGCTGCCCCTGATGGGCGCGGTGTTCTACCTTCTTTTGCGCAAACGGAAGGTGCCCCGCCGCAAACTCAAAGAGCTGACGCTGCGCTACCCCGGGGCGGAACAGCTGTACGCGCAGGACGCGGAGGCGCTGGGGAAACTTGCCGCAAAGGGCGATTTTGCCCTGCAATGCGCCGAACTTGCGCGCAGCCGCGGCTTCCTGCCCGCGACCGACTGCTATGCCTGCGAATACTTCCCCTCCGGCGAGCGGTACGCCGCGCGCATGTTCGAGGAACTGAAAAAGGCAAAAAAATACATCTTTTTGGAGACGTTCATCATCGCGCGCGGGCAGTTCTGGGATTCGCTTTTAGCCATCCTGAAAGAGCGCGCCGCGAAGGGCGTGGACGTGCGCGTGATCTACGACGACATCGGCTCCATGACGCGCGTGCCCTCAAATTACGCGAACGTATTGGAAAAACAGGGCATCAAGTGCATCTGCTTCAACCGCTTCCGCCCCGTTGTGGACGTCGGGCAGAACAACCGCACGCACCGCAAGATCACGGTGATCGACGGGGAAGTCGCCTTCACGGGCGGGCTGAACTTTGCGGACGAATACCTGAACATCACCCACCCCTACGGGCATTGGAAGGACTGCGGCGTGATGATGAAGGGACGCGCCGCGCAGAGCTTCACCGCCATGTTTTTGCAGCTTTGGACGTTGCGCAAAGAGGACGAAGACCTTGCAAAATACGTATCGCACAGCCCCGCAGGCGACGTGTGCTGCGTGCCCTTCTGCGACACGCCCATCGGCAAGGGCACGAACATCTGTGAAGAGCTGTATTTAAAGATCATCTACAACGCGAAAAAGTACGTCTACATCACCACCCCCTACCTCATTTTAGACGGCGAGATGAAGCGCGCGCTGATCGCCGCTGCGGACGCGGGCGTGGACGTGCGCATCATCGTGCCGGACACCCCGGACAAGCGGTACGTGTTTTCGGTAACCAAGGCGTTCTACTCGCAGCTCATCCGCGACAGCGACAACATCAAGATCTACCGGTACAAACCGGGCTTCATCCATGCAAAGAGCATCGTGAGCGACGGCAGCTGCTGCCTGATCGGCTCCACGAACATGGACTTCCGCAGCTGGTACCTGCACTTTGAGAGCAACGCGCTCTTTTTTGACGAGGCGCTGAGCGCCGCCGTTTACGAAGACTTCCTCGATACCTGCCAAAAGAGTGTGCAGGTGACCAAAGAACAGATCAAGATCGGGCTGCCGCGCCTGTTGTACCGCGCGGTGCTGCGCATCTTTGCGCCGCTGATGTGAGGCGGAAAAAGACGGATAGGTATGATAAAACTTGTAGCGAGCGATCTGGACGGAACGCTTTTAGACCCCGCCGGGAACCTGCCTTCGGGCACCTTCCGCGCCATTGAAAAACTGTACGAAAAAGGCATTTTGTTCTGCGCGGCGAGCGGGCGGCAGCTCGTCGCCCTGCGGCAGATGTTCGCACCCGTTGCAGACAAAATGCTCTTCCTTGCCGAAAACGGCGCGATCGTGGCGCAGGGGCACAGGATGCTGCGCTGCCGCAGCCTGCGCCCCGAAGCGAGCCTGCGCGCCCTGCGCGCCATCGGCACGCTCACGGGCGTGCATCCCCTGCTGTGCACGCCTGCCTGCGCCTATTACGAGAGCGAGGCGCAGCCCTTTTTGTACTTCGTAAAAGCGTCCTATTGCAGCAACCGCAAAGCCGACCTGTTTGCAACGGCGCAAACGGAGCGCGTATGCAAGATCGCCGTGTATGACGACGACGCGCCCGAAAAAAAGACGATGACGGTGCTCCCGCACGCGCTGCCCGATCTGCGCGTCACCCTTTCGGGCGGGAACTGGCTGGACATTTCAGACAAAAACACGCACAAAGGCAGGGCGATGCGCTTTATCCGCAAGGCGTTCGGCTTTGCGCGCGAGGAGTGCGCCGCGTTCGGCGACCACATGAACGACTACGAAATGCTCATCGAATGCGCCCACCCCTACGTGCCCGAAAACGCCTACCCTCCCCTGAAAAAGCTGATCGGCGGCAGCATCCCCTCCAACGCGGAGGGCGGCGCCCTGACCGCCATGGAACAGATCGCCGAAGGAAAACTGCCGTAAAACAGACAAGCCCCGCCGCCTGCGGATCTTACCGCAGGCGGCGGGGCTTTTTCTTCGTGCCTTGCGGCACGGATCAGACGATATCGATCTGACAGGCGCGCATGGCGGCGAGCGCCGTTTCGTGGCTGTGCGGGGTGACGCCCGCGCAGCAGTCTGCGCGCACCGAAACGCGCAGTTCGGGCGCGAACGCCTTCAAAAGCAGCGCGTTGGAGATGACGCAGATATCCGTGCATACGCCGACAAGCTCCGCCTCCGCAAAGCCGCCCTCCGCCGCGAAACGGGCGAGTTCTGCGCTGCCGAACGCGGGTTTATCGAACACGCGCCCGCCCTTCTCCGCCAGCCCTTCGGCAAGCTGCCAGCCCTGCGAACCGCGCACGCAGTGCACGACGGGCAGCCGCTCCCCTTCCTGCGTGGAGAGGTAATTTCCCTCGTGCGTATCGCGGGTAAAGACCACCGTTTCCCCGTTTTCGCGGGCGAGGCGGACGCGCTCTATGACGCGCGGGAGGATGCGCCGCGCTTCGGCGGTGCCGAGCGCGCCGTAAATAAAATCGTGCTGCATGTCAATGACGGCGAGCAGCTTCTTTCCGTTCATAAAAACAACCGTATCTTTTTGATGATGTTATCCGCGATGAGGCGGGAGGCGCGGTGCGTGGGATGGATGCCGTCCTCCGAATAGGCGGCGATGCCCACGCTCTGGCTGACGCCCGCAAACATCTCGTCCAACGGCACAAAGGCGTCCGCATATTCCGCGGCGAGCCTGCCCACTTCGCCGAGCAGCGGATCGAAGTCGCGGCGGAAGCGCTTTTTATCGGGCACGTCGAACAAAAACGGCTCCACGGCGATGAGCTTGGCGCCGCAGCCTTTGATCTTGCGCAGCACCTCTTCATAGGCGGCGGCAAAGGCGGACAGCTCGAACGGGTCGCCGTTGCCGTACTTGCGCCACACATCGTTGATGCCGACGAGCACGACGGCGATATCGGGCTTGTGCGCCACGACGTCCGCATCCACGCGCGCGGCAAGGTCGCACGCCCTGTCTCCGCCGATCCCGCGGTTCAGAAATTCAAATTGCACGCCCTCATACAGGTTTTTCAGCTTTTCATACAGGATCCCGACGTACCCGCCGCCGAGCGACGCGTCGTCCGCGCGGTCGCGCCCGCCGTCCGTGATGGAATCCCCGAAAAATACGATCCTCATAATTTCCCCTCTATCTGATTTTTATAATTGTCGATGCACTTTTGCACGATCGCAACGGCGCTTTCCCTGCCCATGATCTCGCGCACGGATGTTTCCTTGTGCTCAAGTACTTTGTACACTTCAAAAAAGTGCATCATTTCCTCAAAAATATGCTTGGGCAGCTGCGAAATGTCGCTGTAAATATTGTATGTAGGCTCGCGGAACGGGATGGCGATGATCTTTTCGTCCATCTTTCCGTCGTCCAGCATGTTGATGACCCCGATGGGGTAACACTGCACGAGCGTGGCGGGCAGGATCGGCTCGCTGCACAGCACGAGCACATCCAGCGGGTCGCCGTCGTCCGCATACGTCCGCGGAATGAACCCGTAGCTTGCGGGGTACACCGTAGAGGTGTACAGCACCCTGTCCAGCCGCAGCACGCCCGTCTCTTTGTCCAGCTCGTACTTGCTTTTGCTGCCCTTTTGGATCTCGATGTAGCACATGAAATCCTCTTTCGTGATCCGCTTGGCGGATATATCGTGCCAGATATTCAACCTTTTCGCCCCCTTTGTACGGCGCCCGCTCCATGCGGAGCGCCGCTTCTCTTTCCCGATCATTTTACCACAATTTTTGGGGCGGCGCAAGGTTTCACGCAAAAAAAATTGCGCCCGAAAGCGCATATTTTTGCACATTTTTTTGCTTTTTTATGGCGAAACGTTCCCCTTTCCGCGGCAGAAGCGGCGCGAAACGTTCCCCTGCCGCCACCCCAAAAACCGCCCGAGAAGTGCCTCGGAAAAGCGCAAAAAAACAGCGCCGCCGTATGACGGCGGCGCACAGCGTGGTTCAAAGAAAAAATCCGGGGCAGTGAAAGGTCTTGCAGAGCGTCGGGTTCAGGGCGTACAAATGCTGCCTGCCGTTTTTGCGCCTGTCCACGCAAAAGGCGTTCAGCTTCGCCTTGCTCCGTTCAAACCCTTCCAGCGCGGCATAGGGCAGGCGCATCTCCGCGCGGTACCCCCTTTCCGTGCGCTCGGTTTTGGCGTCGAACGGCGGCGGCTCCTTGTGCAGCCGCTTCCGCCCGTTCACGTGCCGCACCGTGCCATAGAACCGCACGCCGAACGGCGAAACGCTCATTTCCTTGTACGAGGAAAGGTCGCCGTCCGGGCAGAAGAAAACTTCCGCCGCGTCGCCCTTCCAGATGTCCTCATTGTCCTGCGTGAAGGGGCTGATCAGCTCGTCGTCTTCCGCCTCAAACCAAAAGCAGACGGCGTCCTCTTCATAGGCGAAGCGGAAGCGGCAGAACGCCGCCTCCTCGCCCGTCTTGTTTTTACGCAGAAAATACGTCTTGTTTTCGCAAAGTTCCAAAGCCGACCTCACGCGCGCTGCGCCGCCTGTTCCATTTCGCCGATCGAGGCGAGCATCTCGTCCACCAGCCTGAACTGCGTGTGCGCGCGGTCAAGGTTGTGCCCCTCGCGGTGCACCTTGAAATAGGTGTCCCCTTCAAGGTAGTCCGTCAAAAAGCGCATGCCGCATTCGTAAGTCATCAGCACCGCGCCCCACGGCAGCAGCTCTTTTTCCCGCGGCGTGATGCCCTTCCCGACTGCCGAAAGATAGCCGCTAAGGTAGGTCTTGTACAAATCGAACACGAAATGCACCTTGGAAAGGTCGGGCTCGTCCTCCGCAGCGGAGTTGCAGCCGAAGCGGATGCTGTCGCCAAAGTCGTAGCACAGGCTCCCCGGCATGACGGTATCCAGGTCGATGACCGCAAGCGCTTTCCCCGTGGCGTTGTCCAACATCACGTTGTTGAGCTTGGTATCGTTGTGCGTGACGCGCAGCGGGATCTCGCCCGAGGCGATCGCGTCCACGAGCTTGCCGCAAAGGTCGCCGTGCGCCCTCACCCATGCGATCTCGCCGGCAACTTCCTTTGCCCTGCCGCACACGTCCTTTTGCACCGCGGCTTCAAAATTCGCATAGCGCACCTTCGTGTTGTGGAAGTTCGGCAGCACTTCGTACAGCTGCGACGCGTCAAAGTCCGCCAAAAGGTTGGCAAAGCTGCCGAACGCGACCGCGCTCTCGTAAAAGTCGCGCGGCTCGCGCACGCTTTGGTAGGAGGTGGCGTTTTCAATGAACACATACATGCGGAAGTAGTTCGCTCCGTCATGACAGTACGCCTTCCCGTCCTTGGTGCGGATGAGCGTGAGGCACTCGCGCAGGGGGTCGCCGCCGCGCGCAAGCACGCTTTTGCGGCAGAAATCGGTGACCAGCTCGATGTTGCGCATGAGCTTGGCAACATCGGTAAAGAGCCTGTTGTTGATGCGCTGCAAGATGTAATGCACATCCCTGCCGCCCTCGTTCATCGTCACTTTGAAGGTATCGTTGATGTGCCCCTCGCCGTAGCGCACGCAGTCTGCAAGCGCGCCGCCGACGCGGAACTGCCCTACGATGTTCTGAAAATCAAATTCGCTGTTCATATCTCCCTCTTATTTTGCAAGAAGCACGGCGGCACTGCAAGGCGCCATCCTGTTGCCTTCGGGCGCTTTGCCCACGCCGAACAGCAGCTCCCCTTCGAGCGGGAAGGGAACTTCCGCCGCCCTGTTCGCGGGGTTGAGCGCAACGACGATGCGCTCGCCCTTTGCCTTGCGCTCATAGACGAACGGGTATTTCTCCTTTTCGGCATACAGCGGCGTGAACTCGCCGAACGATTGCAGCGCCTCGTGCGCGTGCCGCAGCGCGAGCAGCGCCTTCACCGCATTGAGCAGAGAGTTTTTGTCCTTTTCCTGCTCTGCGACCGTGGGCGCATCCGCCGAAGGGTCGAAGGGAAGATACGAAGTTGCCGACGAGGTGAACCCGAAGCCCGTCCTCTTTTCCCACTGCATGGGCGTGCGCGAACCCGTGCGGTAGTAGCCGCCCTCCTTGGAGGTGAGATCGGGCAGGTAGCGCATGCCGATCTCGTCGCCGTAATAGATGAAGGGCGCGCCCGGCATGGTCAGAAGGAAGGTGAAGCAGATCTTCAGATCGAGCATATCCTTCCCGAACGCAATACGGCGCATATCGTGGTTGCCCGAGGGGATGCAGATGAGCCCCTGCCCCTCGGTGGAGCCGAGGTCTGCGGTATAGGTATCGAGGAAAGCGGTGATATCCCCCGTCCCCTCCTTGCAGAAGAAGGGACGGTCGCGGAAGAGCGCCATGTAGGCGGGAGGCCCGAAGTGCAGCATGAAATCCATGTGGAAGCCGCCCGCAATGGATTCTTTGGGCACGCCCCATTCAGAGACCATCGCGCAGTGCGGGTACTCCTTATCCAGGAATTCGCGGAAATCCTGCCACAGGCGGATGTTCGCGGGGTGACCGATGTCGTCCTCTTTGATCAGGCTCGCCGCCATGTCGACGCGGAAGCCGTCCGCCCCCAGATCGAGCCAGAAGCGCATGATGTCTTTGATCGCCTCGCGCGTGGCGAGCGCGGCGGGCGAATCGGGAGCGAGCATCCAAGGGCGCGCCTGGTGCGCATACCCGTAGTTGAGCGCGGGCTGGTGCGAGAAGAAGTTGACGACGGCGGCGCCGTTGCGGTCGGAAATGCCGCGCAGAGACGCGTATTCGCCCGCGCCCTCCCATGCGTCGCCCGTCCACACATAGCGGTCGGTGTATTCGTTCCTCTCCGCCTTCATAGACGCTTTGAACCACTCGTGGTCGATGGCGGTATGCCCCGGCACGAGGTCGATCAGAACGTGCATGCCGCGCTTGTGCGCCTCTTCAAAGAAGTGTTTGGCGTCCTCGTTCGTGCCGTAGCGGGGCGCGATCTTTTTGAAATCGCGCACGTCGTAACCTGCGTCGCCGAAGGGAGAATCGTACCACGGGTTCACCCAAATGGCGTTGCAGCCGAGGTCTTTGATGTAGTCAAGGCGGGCGATCATGCCGGGAATGTCGCCGATGCCGTCGCCGTTCGAATCCTGAAAGGACTGCGGGTAAATTTCATAAAAGACGGCGTTTTTCAGCCAATCGTAGCACTTTGCTTTTTTGATGTCTTTGTTCATGTTCATCCTCTTTTTTATCGGTATCGTTTCAGCTCGTTTCAGACGATGCGGAACGCGCCGTCTTTACACTCGACCATCGCTTTCAGGCGGATATCCCGCGAAGAGGCGCCGATCAGGATCTCATACAGCCCGTCATCCACGCGCCAGCCGTCTACGGCGGTCGACCAATAGGCGAAGGCGTCTTTGCCCAGCGTGAACGCCGCGTCCGCGCTCTTGCCGGCGGGCACTGCGATCTTATCGTACGCTTTCAGCTCCTTATACGGGCGGTACACGAAGGAGCCGACGGGGTGCACATACACCTGCACGACCTCTTTGCCGCCGACGGAGGACGTGTTTTTGACCTTGCAGCGCAGCTCCACGCCCTCTTTGCCCGCCTTTACGGAAAGGGAGCCGTATTCAAACGACGCATAGCTCAGCCCGTGCCCGAAGGGGAAGGCGACGTCTACGTCATACGTATCGTAATAGCGGTACCCGACGTCCAGCCCCTCTTCGTAGCGGGCGACGAACGGATCGTTGTACGACGCGTAGGAAGAACTGTCTTCCAGGCAGTACGGGAAACTTTCGGAAAGTTTTCCGCTCGGGCAGACGATCCCCGTAAGGACATCGGCGAGCGCCTCGCCGCCGCCATCGCCGGGGAAGCCCGCCCACACGATGGCGGCGACGCTGTCCTTCCACGCGCTCATATCGATCGCGCTGCCCGCAAACAGCACCACGACCGTGTTTTTGTTGCGCTTTGCCGTTTCCAGGATCATCTCCTCCTGGATGGCGTGCAGGCGCATGCCGTCACGGTCACTGCCCTCGCGCTCGACATCCCTGCCCGTGTTCGCGCAGACGATCGCTACGTCGCACGCGGCGGCGTTGAGCAGCATTTTGTGCGGCTTCATCCAATCGGAAACGATCCCCCTTGCCCAAAAGCTTGCCTCGTAGCGGACGGGCGTGCCCAAACGGCTCTCCAACAGCGCGGGCAGGTCGAAGAGGGGCGCCGCCCATTCGACAAAAGACGACCCGCCGCCCGCAACGATCCCGCTGCGCTTAGGGCGGGCGGCTTCGCCGCCGACGCACACCTTCTGCCCCTTGGCAAGGGGCAGAACACCCTCATTTTTCAAGAGGACGATGCCCTCTTCCGCCGCCTTACGCGCAACGGCGTGCCGCTCCTGCCGGGTGCGCTTCGCCTTCTTCGTTCCGCGCATCTCCGCACAGCGGTACACCATGGTCAGCACGCGCGCGGCACAAGCGTCCACTTCCTCGTCGGAAACGCGCCCCGCCTTGTAGTCGGCGACCAGCTTTTCGTAATTCTTTTGGTTGAAGGGGAACTCGATGTCCAGCCCCGCCTTGCAGGCGGCGGTGCGGTCGCGCACGGCGTCCCAATCGGAGTAGATCGCGCCGTCGAACCCGAACTCTTCCCGTAAAATTTTAAAGCCCTTTTTGTTTTCGGACGCGTACACACCGTTGACGCGGTTGTACGCGCACATCGCCGAAACGGGCTTTGCCTTGCAGGCAAGCTCGAAGGGTTTCAGGTAGATCTCGCGCAGGGTACGCTCGTCGACCTCGCTGGACTGTTCGAAGCGGTTGTATTCAAGGTTGTTCGCATAGTAGTGTTTGAGGCAGGCGCCCACGCCGCCGCCCTGCAAGCCGTCTATGTACTCGTACGCGAGCGTACCCGCAAGGTACGGATCCTCCGAAAAATATTCGAAGTTGCGCCCGTTCAGGGGGTTGCGTTTGATGTTCACGCCGGGGGCGAGCAGGATATCCACATCGTTTTCGATGCAGTCGTCTGCAAGCGCTTCGCCCATCTCGTGCGCGCATTCGCGGCTCCAGGTGTTGGCAAGGCACTGCACGGAGGGATAGGCAACGGAGGGAAGCGTCTCCTTCCACGATCCGTCCTCGTTTTGCAGCTCTTTGCGCAGCCCCACAGGCCCGTCCGATACGGCGACTTTGGGCAGCTTCCCTCCGAGGTCAGGCGTATACCACCGCCCCTCGCAGCAGATCAGGCGCAGCTTTTCATCCATGCTCAGGTCTTTGACCGTCAACTGTTTCATACCATTGTTCTCCTTGTTTTTTTGCGTTATTTGATTTGCATTTTGCCGCTTGCTTTGAGCAGCGGAGCGAAGATGCCGCCCACGACGCTGCGGTTGATGAAGTGCACGATGTCTCCCCTGCCCGCATAATACCAATCGCCGAAGGGTACGCGCGTCGGCGTTTCGGCAAGGTAGCGCACCACGGGCATGTACAGCGCCCGCGCCTTTTCCTTATCGTCCGTCAGCGCCGCCGCCCATAAGATCCAGTCTGCCTTCGTGTACGTTTCGCGCGTATCCAGCGGCACGCCGTAGCGCTCGTTCTTTTCGATGTAGTACGAAGTTTCGCGTTCGCACACCTCCTGCCCGATCAGATCGTAGCCGAACAGCTTATCGAACAGGATGTTGTATTTGAGCGCGTACGTGCCTTCCTGCCCGTACACAAGCGGCATCACGCCGTCGCCGACGGATCTTTTGAACTTTTCCGCAAACTTTTCCGCGCGCTTTTCGTACTCTTTGGCAAGCTCGCTTTTGCCGAGCACCTTGCTGATGTACGCAAAACTTTCGATGCCTGCCAGCGCCTTCACCGAAAGGTTCACGTTGCCCGCAAGGTGCCCCGCGAAATCGTCCGTGCAGAGCTGGTTTTCGGGGCGCAGCCCGTACTTTTCCAGATACTTCACCCACTTTTTCAGCAGCGCGAAATTCTTTTTCGCGAGCTTCTTTTCCGCGCCCGCCGCGATCGCCGCAGCCGTCATCACCAGCATGTTCCCGCACTCTTCCACGGGCATCTGGCACGCCTTGTCGTACACGTCGCTCGCCGCGGGGCGCAGGTACAGCATCTGGTTCGTCCGCGGGGAGGCGAACGTGGAAAGCATCCCGCAGGCGTACTTGTCATCCCTGCCCGCCGTGCCGTACACCTGCCCCGCGCACCACGGGTAGGTGCCCACGTCGTGCGGCGCAAAATCGTACGTCCATACGGGCATCTTCGCAAAATCGTAAATGCCGCGCATCATCGCGTTCACAAGCTCGGGGTTGTACAGCAGGTACAGCGGGATGGACGGGTAACTCACGTCCGCCGTGCCGATGCACCCGTTCGAATTGTTTTCCTTAGAGAGGAACAGCAGTTCCCCTTTCGCGTTTTCCACCAGCTTATGCGCCCCGACCGACTGCCGCAGCGCCGCGCACGCGAGCGTATAATACCCTTCCCCGACCGCTTCGCAGTCCTTTTGCAGCTTCGCGTCAAACGCTTCGCAGGCGGCGAGGATCGCCCCGTGCTCCCTGCGCGAATATTCCAGCGCGTCCACGATCGTTTTTCCGCCGCGGAAGAAATAGCATTTCAGCCATTCCCCGAAGTAGAAAATGGATACCTTATCGTCGTACGCGGTCATGAAATACCCTTTCCGCGCCCTGTTCACGCTGAGGATGTACAGCCGCTCGCAGTCCTTGCGCAGGTATTCCGCCTTGCCCTCGTATATGTATTTGTTCAGCCCGGAATCGCTGACCAGCCAGCTCTCTTCCCCCGCAAGGTAGATATCCCCCCAATCGGGCGAAACGCAGTCGCTCGTATCGGATAAGACCATGTTCCTGCCGCGCGTGAAATACGCCGCTTCGTACCCTTGCAGCGGCAGCACGCCGCCCACCGTCCACGCCCGTTCGCCGTTATAGCAGAACTCTTCGTCCATGCACAGCGCGACGGAAAAGTCCGCAGGGAGTTCCCCCTCGGGCAGCACCTCGTACTCCGTATAGCATACGGGGCAGGAGAGCACTTTCAGATCGTCCGGCATAAGCGGCGACACAAAGCGCACTTTCAGCGTGAACCCGTCCCCGCGGAACGTATAGTCCGTCGTGAACGCCGTCACGCGCACATCCGTCTGTTCCAAAGGCGCGGCGCCGTCTCTGCGGCCGAGAAAACCGTACGTCTTCCCGTTCCAGCGCACGAACCCGTACGCCCGCTTTTGCTGCCCCGTCCAGAATATCGTGTCGCCTCCGTTCAGCGCGTCCGTATTCGACCACACCGAAAACAGCGGGTCGATCACCCACAACGGGTATGCCGGCAAGATCCTTTCCATGTTTTTTACTCCTTGTTTCTGCTTGTTGCTGCGTTCCCGCAAGGAACGTTCTCCTATCGGTTTTATCCGTCCGCCGCAGGCGGAAACAGCCGAACGCCGCCCGCATGCCGCATCGCTATTATAATAAAGGAATCTGCGCAGAAAAGCAAGTGTTCTGCGCAATTTTGCAGAGCAAAAAATATCAAAAATATGCAGCGAAAGCGCAAAGCCCCGCCTGCCCGCAAAACTTGCCCCGTACAGCAAAAGCGGCGCGCTCCGTAAACGGAGCGCGCCGATGCGGTCTGCTTTCTGTTGCATTATGCGCCGATGCTCGTAAGGTCGCTGTAACGGCTTTCGTAGTACGTGACGCAGTTCTCTTCCAGCGCCGTCAGAAGTTCGTTCTGCTTTTCGCTGGTGTACGAAGAGGTCACGGAGGACTTCATCGACTGATAAAAGTAGTACGAGAACGTGCCTTCGCTGTTGCGGGCATCATATTCAAAACCTTTTTCATACACGAGCCCGTCGCCATAGGTGAACGTCACATAGATGATGTGCCAGCCGTAGTCGGTGGCGACGACACAATATGCGCCCCTGCCGTCCTCTTTGATCAGCTTCTGCGCGGCGTACTCGAACTCGGGCACGTAGCCGCTGCTCTCTTCCTTGGTCTCTACGGAATAGCCGAAGTAGGTATTCAGCGCCGCCGTATCGGTGGAATAGGCGAACATCAGCTCGTTCACCGCCGAAAGCGCTTTGTAGGAAACGTTGTTCTTCACAAGGTAATCCGCCGCGGACACATCTTTCACGCCCGCAACGCTGCCTTCGTAATAGATGGCAAAGGAATAATCGTTGTTCTTCAGAGCCGCAGCCAAAGCATCCAAATCGGTCGGAGCGTAATAATCATCCGTAGCCGTTTCAGCGCCGCTCGCAACGGTGCTACCCGCAACGAAGTTGATATACCCTTCGAACTCGTCGATAAAGGCACCGATACCCAGCTTTTCGGGTTTGAGGGTGTAGGTATCCTTCTCCTCATCGTAGGAGACCGTGCCGTTGTACGGGTACAGCCCCGCATAGCGCGCGATGCCGCTCTCCGATTTGGTCAGGCTGTCCTCAAAGAAGAGATAATCGCTGTTTGCGTCCGTTTTGTAGTAGTTTAACGACCCGTTGCCGCTCGCGTCAAAGCTGTGATCTTCGGCGCCGTTGAACCAGCTTGCGCGCTGGTCGGTGGCTTCAATGTTTTTATACAGCGCCGCACGCGCCTGATAATATTCCGCGGTGTCGGTGCCGTACTGTGCCTGCAGCTCGTCCAGCCGCAGCTCTTGATTGGTGCTGAACGGCAGAAGGATGTTGTACACGAACCCGTACGTCTTGTCCTTGGGGGAATAGACGATGAACGAGGTATCCGAAACGCTGTCCATCGTGGTCGTGAAACCCGTAGCGGAGCTGACCTGCTGAGAGGCGACCAACTCGTTATACGCATCTTCAAGCAGATTCTCTTCGATCTTATCGGACATTTCCAGGCTGACCGTAGAGAGGAACTTGGTGATGACCAGCTGTTCCATCTGCGTTTTGAGTTCCGTATCGTAATAAGAGAGCGCCACGGGGTCGTCGATCGCTTCGCCCTCTTCGATGAGGTTGTTCGAACGCAGCGTCGTGACAAAGCGCGCATAGGCGGCACGGCGGGTGGAACGGGTGGAACCGTCCAGCGCCTCGTATTCGCCGCAGCCGTCCGCACTGTTCAGCCCGGTGTACACTTCATAGTCCACTTCCGAAACATCCTCGCCCTGCGGGTAGTAATAGTCCGCAAGCGTGTTCATGCCCGTGGGCGTGGCGCGGTCTTCGCTCGCTTCGCCGTCCTCTTCCGCGTCCAGATAATAATTCTGTTCGTTGCTGTCGATCGCGCTGTTGATGGAACTCTTCACAAGGTATTCGGCGTAGGCGATCTCTGCCTTCGTCAAAAAGTACGAATACCCCGCGATGGCGGCGGCGTCGCCCTCCTTCCCTTCCAGTGCGGCAAGGTAGCCCGCGACGGTGACTTCCTTGCTCATCGCATACCCGTCGCTGTTCTGCTTCTGCGCATAGCCCGCGTCGGAAGCGCTCATTTCAAAACTTTCCACATAGTCGCTGTCCACTTCCACGGCTTCCGCGCTCAGATAGTAGAGCGAGGCAAACTGCGAAATGATCTTGCGGTCGGCGAGGGCTGTGATCAGCAGCTCAAACGTTTCCCCGTACGAATAGCCGGAGTTGACGTAATTGCCGCCGTAGCTCAGAAAGTACGTGACGAGATCGCGCTTGTAGATCTCATCGGTGGTGACCAGCTCCGCAAGTTTGCCCTTCACGCCGTCGGAAAGGGCAACGTCGGAACCCAGCGCGCGGAAAGCGGCTTCCAGCTCCTCTGTGTTTTCCGCCACGTTCACTTCCGCCACGACCTGCGCCATGTCGCGCTCGTTGTTCGGGGTCACAAGGTCGCACCCGGCGAACGCCCCGAACGAGAAAGCGCACAGCAACAGCGCGCTTATGATAAGGATGAGTTTTTTCTTCATAACTTCTCCGCATTCCTTTTAGAGTAGCACATAGTTTATTATACCGTATTTACGGCGGAAATGCAATCGTATTTTTATGAAAATCGCGTTAAAATGCTGAAATTTTCAGCACCCGCCTCCCCTTTTGCGGCTGCGGCGGGCAAAACGCCCCTCTCTTCCGCCTGCGGCGGGCGGACAAAACGGGTCAGCCTGCGCGCGCGTTTTCCGCCGCGCGCAAAAATTTTGTCATTTCCAGCATGACGGCGCGCGCGTCCTTCCCCCCGCCGAAGGCGAGGACGGGGCTCTTGCTCATTTCCAGCCGCACGGACGGGAACTTATCCAGCGCGGAAGAGAGCCGCTTATCCGCCAGCGCGTTCACGGAGGGCAGCTCCAGCTCGCCGCCCTTGGCGCTCACGCCGATGCGGCGCACGTTGAACTTTGCCGCGAACGCTTTGAGCACGGCGATAACGAGCAGGTTCAGAACTTCCTGCGGAAGTTTGCCGTACGTTTCTTCCAGCGAATTGCACACGCGCTTGTAGTCGTCTACGGAGCGGATCTCGGCGATCTGCTTGTAGCAGTCCAGCCGCGAAGCGCTCGCTTCGATGTAGCTTTCGGGGATGTGCGCGTCGGCGCGGATATCCAGCTCCGCGACCGTCTGCTCCTCGCCCGTCAGCTCCTCTTTGAGCAGTTTGGAATACAACTCGTAGCCGACCCTGTCCATATGCCCGTGCTGCTGCCGCCCGAGCACGTTGCCCGCGCCGCGGATCTCCAGATCGCGCGCGGCGATCTTGAACCCCGAGCCAAGCTCTGTGAACTCCATGATGGCTTTGAGCCGTTCGACCGCCGTCTGCGTCATCACCTTTTCGGGCTTGTACGTAAAGTATGCGTGCGCGAGCACCGAGCCGCGCCCCACCCTGCCGCGCAGCTGGTACAGCTGCGAAATGCCGAGGCGGTCTGCGTCAATGACGATCAGGGTGTTCGCGCGGGGCAGGTCGATGCCGTTTTCAATGATGGTCGTGGAGACGAGGATGTTCGTTTTGCCCTCGTAAAACCCGAGGATGCCGTTTTCGAGCGCCTCCTTTTCCATCCTGCCGTGCGCCACGCACAGCTTGCCCTCGGGCACGATCTGGCGGATCTTGGCGGCGAAGGTGTGCAGGCTTTCGACGCGGTTGTACAGGATAAAGACCTGCCCGCCGCGCGCAAGCTCGCGCACGCAGGCGTCGCGGATGAGCGTCTCCGTCTCCTCCACCACGTACGTCTGTACGGGCAGGCGGCTGGCGGGCGCCGTTTCGATGGTGGAAATATCGCGGATGCCCGCAAGCGACATGTGCAGCGTGCGCGGGATGGGCGTCGCCGTCATGGTCAGGCAGTCTACGTCGCGCTTGATGTTTTTGAGCGATTCCTTGTGCTCCACGCCGAAGCGCTGCTCCTCGTCCAGCACGAGCAGCCCGAGGTCGCGGAACTTCACGTCCTTTGAAAGCAGCCTGTGCGTGCCGATGAGAAGGTCGATCTCCCCCTTGGCAAGCGCCGCTAAGATCTGCTCCTGTTCGTGCGCGGTCTTGAAGCGGCTGAGCGCCTCTACCCGCACGCCGAAGGGGGCGAAGCGCGCCTTCGCGTTTTCGTGGTGCTGGCGGCAGAGCACGGTGTTCGGGCAAAGGAGCGCCGCCTGTTTGCCGTTGAGGATGGCAAGGTACGCCGCGCGGAAGGCGACCTCCGTCTTGCCGTACCCCACGTCCCCGACGAGCAGGCGATCCATCACCTTCTGCGAACACATATCCGCCTTGATCTCGGCGGCGGAAGAGAGCTGGTCGGGCGTCTCTTCGTACGGGAAGGCGGCTTCGAACTCCTCCATCTGCTCGAGGAAAGGCGAACAGGCGAACCCGTGCCGCTGCGCGCGCTCGGCGTACAGCTTTTTCAGGTCGAACGCCATCTCTTTCAGCGAGGCTTTGACGCGGCTTTTGACCTTTTCAAACTCCGCGCCGCCCAACTTGCTCAGCGCGGGCGTTTCCCCGCCCATATAGCGGGAGAGGATATCCATCTGTTCGACGGGCACGTACAGCACGTCTCCGCCCCTGTATTCGAGGGCGACGTACTCCTTTGTGCCGTCCGTGGTGCTGATCTTGCGCGTGCCCGTGATCCTGCCCACGCCGTGCGTTTCGTGCACGGCGTAGTCACCCACCTCGGGAGAGGTGAACAGGTCGTTCCTGCGCCTGCGGATGCGCTTTTTGACCGCCGTTTTGACGTACAGGTCGCCCGTGCCGATGACGGCAACTTTCTGCTCGTGCAGAATGACGCCGCGCTCCAGCTCTTCGGGCAGCACGGCGATGCCCTTCAACAGCTCCAGAGAAGGCGGGCAGTCTGAAAAAGGCAGCCCCTCGTCCGAGAGCATATCCCGCATGCGCTGCGCGCGCGCTTCGCTGCCGCACCAGAGCATGACGCGGTAGCCGCCCGTCAGCCAGTTTTTGAGGTCGGTGACGAGCGAGGGAAAGCTGTTGAGGTACCTGCCGCAGGGCGTAGCGTGCAGGTTGTAGACGCGCAGCGGGTCAAAGACGCGCAGCGCCGAGGCAAACGCCTGCACGGCGCATACGCGGCGGCCGCCGAAGAGCGCGAAAAATTCTTCCTTTCCGAGCAGCTGCCGCTTGCAGAAGGAGAAGGCTTCCCCGCCCTTGCGGAGCGAAACAAAGCGCTCCTCATGTTCGCGCGCGAGCGCGTCCACGCGGTCGATGAGCGGCTTACACTCGTCGAAGATGTAGACGCAGTCGCCGAAAAAGGT
>CASDPE010000022.1 GCA_949282395.1 uncultured Bacillota bacterium
ATCTTGTTCTCCTTTGCATGACGGCGTCATACAGAACACGGTCATGCCCGTTCAAAAAGCATGCGCGCAAAAAGCCCGCGATATGATCAAACCCGTGCAGCGTACCCAGCCCGACCGCGCGGACGGTTTTTCCGTACAGCAGCAGCGGCGCATATTCACGCGAATGATCGGTCGAAGGCGTTGTAGGGTCGCAGCCGTGGTCTGCGGTGATGAGAAGAACGTCCTCCTCGCGCAACCCGCGCATGAGCGCAGGGAGCACGCGGTCGATCTCTTGCAGCGCCGCGGCATATCCCGCCGCATCGTTCCTGTGCCCGTACAGCATATCGGTGTCGACGAGGTTTGCAAAAACAAGCCCGTCGCCTGCCGTTTCCGTGAGCGATCGCAGCGCTTCCAGCCCCTCGCGGTTGTTGCCCGTGTGCACCGCAGCCGCGATCCCCCTGCCGCAAAAGATGTCATTGATCTTTCCAACGGCGGTGACGGGCACGCCTGCTGCGGCAAGCTCGTCCAATACGGTCGCCCCGGGAGGTTCGAGCGCAAAATCTTTCCTGTCCTCCGTGCGGGTAAATTTGTTGCCGTCATGAACGAACGGGCGCGCGATCACCCTGCCAACGGCGCGCTCCCCGACCATCACCTTCCGCGCCGCCTCACAGACCGCATACAGCCGTTCCAAAGGCATGACCGACGTATCCGCCGCGATCTGCATGACGGAGTCCTGCGAAGTGTACAGGATCGGGCAGCCCGTGCGGAGATGTTCCTGCCCGAGGCGTTGTATGATCTCGGTACCCGAAGCAACTTCATTGCCGATAAACGTACAGCCCGCCGCCTGTTCTACCGCGGCGACGACGTCGGGAGGAAAGGTATCATACACGCGGAACGGATGCTCCAGAACCAGCCCCGCGATCTCATAATGTCCCGCCGTCGTATCTTTCGCAAACGTCTTTTCGGAAAGCCGCGCATACGCCGCCTTCGGGCTTTCAACGGCGGCAAGCGCCCTGCCGTTTGCAAACTTGCGGGCAATGCCGTCGATGTTGTTCAGCCCGAGCGATACAAGCTGCGGAAGTTCTGCACCCGTCTGCGCAAACACATTCCCGTACGTATCCGACCCCTCGTCGCCGAACGCGCCCGCGTCCGGCATGGCGCCGATCCCGAAACTGTCGATAACGATCAAAAATACACGCATCCGCTCCGCTGCTCCGTCACATATTCGGCTTGATCATCGCCATGGTCAGCCAATCGTTGAAAAGAGCGGGCTGCCCGTCTTTCAGGTCGGAAAGCGGCAGGATCTCTTCTTCCAACTGAGGGATCGCATCCGCTTTCCCCGCAATGCACGCTTCCAGCGTTTCGCGGCAATGCTGCACGCGCTGTAACAGTCCGCCGATGCGGATATCATGTACCTCAAAACCGTTCGGTTTGCATTCCCTGTTCCACTGTGCAAGAAACGCTTTGTAAAATTTTCTGAGCGCGGATTCCAGCAGGCTGTACTCTTTACAGATCTGCGCAAGGCGCGGCAGGTCGTTTTTCTGATAAGCCTCGCGCGTGCGCAGCCCGAGGGTGTATTTTATCTCCAAGACCGAAGCGAGCGCGGAAAGCGTTTGAAATACGTACCCGTACCGCCTGCTCTTTTTCACTGCCTCCAGCTTTTTGCGCACGTCGGCAAAGCAGCCCTCGTCCGCCCCGATCGCCGTTCTGTCAAATATACCGAGGAACGGATCGCTGTACAGCATGTATTTGTGCGGGTTGCGGATACGCTCCGTAGAGGGGTTCAGATCGATCGCTTCCAGCGCAAGGAAGTCCTCCATTCCTATGCCCGTCAGCGTGCGGAACTTTTTCGCGATCTTTTCGCGGTCGAAATTGCCGCGCGCATTTTCCGCCGCCGAAAACAACGCGGGGAGCACGGAATACAGCGAACTTTCCGCCCCGTCATCCTTCCAGACCGTGATAAAAAGATCGCCGATCCCGTTTTCACGGCAGGAGCGGATCGCACACTCGTTTGCGCGCATGCTGAAACGGTTTGCGGGCGCAAAGCCCGTCCACGCCCACGCGCCGCCCGCAAAGACGATCGGATTGTTGAACTGTTTGTGCGCTGCCAGCATAGCGTCGTAATGCGCTTTGTCCGTGCTGTAATAGTCCCAATAAATAAGCTCGACATTGCGCGGTACGAGGTCGATGACGCTCTGCGGGATTCGGTCGTTTTTGCAGTAATATTCGCCTTCGTTGGCGAGGCGGAAAAACATGTCTGACCACATCATCGGGCGGAAGCCGTATTTCTGTGCAATAGCGGCAACCCTTTGCAGATGCTCCGAAAGGATGGAGAAGCGGTCGCGGTAGCCGTGCTTATCGAGATATTTCCCAAGCCCTACCATGTGCGCTTCGTCCATGCCGATGTTGATGCGGCGGGAAGTAAAGCATTCGGCGCAGGTCTTGAACATGTTTTCGATCAGCGTATACGTACGCTCTTCCCCGACAAGCAGGATGTTGCCCGTGTCGGTGCAGGGCGCGTATTCCCGCCAGCGGGTGATCCCGCCGAGGTGGGCGAGCGTCTGGATGCAGGGTATGAGTTCCAGCCCGTACTCCGCTGCCGACGCGTCAAGCTCTTTGAGCTCCGCCTTGGTATATCTGCCGCGCAAATATCCGAAATACGGTTCGCCGCTCACCTCGTACGTGTCTTCCGTGTACAGCTGTACGGACGTATACCCCATCTTCGCCAAAAGCGCGAAAAACTTTTTCAGGGCGCCGACGCTGTATACGGCATCACGCGAGCAATCTAACATCACACCGAGCATGCTGCTTTTTTTCATAAGAACAACTCCTTTCAAAATGCGGCAGTCCGCCGTATATAAAAGAGTATAACACAGCTGCCCGGAAAAGTAAACCGTTATTCCGGTTTACCCCTTCCCCTGCATAGAAATTTACTCAGATTGCCCGAAATGACCGCCTCGGTCTGCCGGTCGGAATACCCCGCTTTTACAAAGCAGGCGCGCAGGCGCTCCTCGTCCGCGTACCCGCGCAGCCCCTGCGGCAGGTCGCGCGTACCGTAAAAATCGGTGCCGAGGCAGATATGCCCGATCCCGCACAGTTCCACGCCGTGGTCGATGTGGCGGAACACGTCTTCCGCCCGCGCCTGCCCTTCCGCCAAAAACGAACCAACAAACGTCACCCCGATCAGACCGCCGTACTGCGCGATCGCGCGCGCCTGCGCGTCGGTGAGGTTGCGCGGATGCTTTTTTACCGCGGAAAAACAGGAATGCGACGCCACAATGCCGTACGGCATAAGCCCTAGAACATCGTAGAACGCCGCTTCGCTCAGATGTGAAACATCGATACAGATCCCGTGTCCGCTCAGGCAGCGAACCGCCTCTTTTCCGCGTGCAGTGAGCCGCGCCGGACTCATGCACCCGCCCGCCAAGGCGTTTTCGCCGTTCCACGTCAGCGACGCATAAACGGGGTGCCAGGAACATATGCGCTCCGCCCGTACGCGCGAATAATACCCTATATCTTCCAATCCGAGATGCAAATGCGGCGGTTTGTTGCGCACAAATGTTTCGGCTATGGACGCAACTTCGCCGAAACTCCGCCCGCCGCGAAACACGGCGCATACCGCACACGCCGTCTTTTTTGAAAAAACTTCAAACGGCACCGCCCCTTCCGTAAGAACATCGTTGTGAAAGTCTGCGATCATCCGTATACTATATGCGGGCAAAAGAACAAAGAGCCATTACGGCTCTTTGCGGTTATATGTTGAAAGTTCTTGCGGTGAAGCCGCTTTACGGCATCCGCATGAGCTCTTCCGCGATCAGGCGGTAGCCTTCGGAGAGGTCGTTGCGCAGCAAAAACGGCGGGATCTCACCCGTAAAATATTTTGCCCAGACCGCGGCGGCGGCACACCTGCCGAAATTCAGGCTGAGATGAAATCCGTCGCGGCAAAGGCTCAGCCCGCCGCGCAGCGGGTCAAAAAAGGCGTGTTCGCGCAGGCGGGCGATCATGTCGCCTGTGGGGATCACGGGCAGCCCCTCCTGCCTGCAAACATGTTCGCTTGCCTGCAAAACGGCGTCCGCCATCCGCGAACGGTCGCAGCCGTACCGCGGAAAATCGGGATGCGTGCAACCTGCCTCATACGCCCACGTTCTGTGAAAGGAGATCGCCGCATCCGACCGCGCCCGCAAAAACGCAAGCAGCTCGTGCAGATGCGGTTCGTAACTTTCTTCAACACCCGAAAGCCCGCTGACTTGCTGAACGGTGATATGATCCCATTCGCCGCTTTGCAGCCCCTCTTCCAGGCTGACAAGCTGCGGAACGCACATTTCGCCGCCTTCCTGCAGCTGATAAGCGCGTTCACCCGTCCCGGCGAGCTCCGCATGATAGCTGAGCGGGCACCCGGGGATATAGAGGTTGCGGACTTTGATCTGCGGCGACAGCAGTTCCAAAAGCGCCGTAGCGTCCTGCGAAAAGCTGTTGCCGACGGCAAGGATCCTGATCATAGAATCGCTGTATGCCTCCTGCGGGATCAGCTGTGTTTCGGTTCGGGGTAATCGACGCCGAACGTTTCGGCGGTCACCTTCTCGATGACCTGCGGGGAAAGCGGTTTGTCACGGAAATCGGTCGGTGCGGCGGCGATCTCGTCTACGACATCCATCCCTTCAATGACTTTGCCGAACGCCGCATATTGCCCGTCAAGATGCGCCGCGTCCTCATGCATGACAAAAAACTGCGACCCCGCGCTGTTCGGCAGCATGGAACGCGCCATCGAGAGCACGCCGCGCAGATGCTTGATGTCGTTCTGCGCAAAACCGTTGGAGCGGAATTCGCCGCGGATGGTATACCCCGGGCCGCCCGTTCCGTTCCCCGCGGGGTCGCCGCCCTGGATCATAAATCCTTCGATCACCCGATGAAAAGTCAGCCCGTCATAAAAGCCGCCTTTGACCAGCGAAAGAAAGTTGTTCACCGTGTTCGGCGCCTTATCGGGGTACAGTTCCGCTTTGAAACTTTTGCCGCTTTGCATCGTAAACGTTACAACGGGATTTTGCATACGGTTCACTCCTTTTCCAGATCCTCATATTTTTGCAGAAGCACGTTCGCCTCCTGAAACAGGCGCACCGAAAATTCATCCGGATACCCTTCCTTGTAAACGACGCGGACGATGCCCGCATTGATGATCATTTTTGCGCAGATGACGCAGGGCTGGTGCGTGCAATACAGCGTGGCGCCTTCGATCTTGATGCCGAGACGCGCCGCCTGAATGATCGCATTCTGCTCCGCGTGCACGGCATAGCACAATTCCTGCCTTGTGCCGCTCGCCACGTTCAGCTTGCGGCGCAGGCACTCGCCCTTGTCCATGCAGCTGCGGATCCCGGCGGGCGCACCGTTATACCCCGTCGTCATGACCCGCTTCCCGAGTACGATGACCGCACCGACGTGCCTGTTTTCCTGATAACAGCTCGACCAGCCTGCAACCGTTTCCGTCAGTTCCATGAACCGCTTATCCCACTTATCCATAGCAATGCTCCCCTGCCTGTCGGTTTTTCCCAAGTATAGCATATTTTTTATAAGAATGCAAGCAACGCGCGGAATTGCTTGCTTTGTGCGCGGAAATATTCCCTTGCCGCGCGGAACACTTTCCCCCTTTTTTACAAATTAGCACTTTTATAAAAAGAGTGCTAAAATTTTGAAAAATCGGCTGTAAAACATTTGACATTTGCGCCGTGATGTATATAATATATAATGATTTAGCACTCAGGAGATGAAAGTGCTAAAACAAACAACGATTTCAATGGAGGCTGAAAAAACTATGAACATCAAACCCTTATTCGATAAAGTCGTAGTCGAAAGCGTTCAGACGGAAGAAAAGACCAAGAGCGGTTTTATTCTCCCCTCGTCCGCACAGGAAAAGCCGCAAACGGCGCGCGTCGTCGCGGTCGGCCCCGGCGGCATGGTCGACGGCAAGGAAGTGAAGATGGTCGTCAAAGTTGGCGATACCATCCTCTTTTCCAAGTATTCCGGCAGTGAATTCAAGGTGGACGGCAAAGAGTTCACCATCATCCGCCAGAGCGACATTTTAGCTATCGTTGAATAATCAAGGAGGAACAGACTTATGGCTAAGCAGATCAAATACGGAGATGAGGCGCGCAAGGCGCTGGAAAAGGGCGTTGACACGCTTGCCGATACGGTAAAGATCACGCTCGGGCCCAAGGGCAGGAACGTGGTTCTGGATAAAAAATTCGGCGCGCCGCTGATCACGAACGACGGCGTTACGATCGCAAAAGAGATCGAGCTGGAAGACCCGTTTGAAAACATGGGCGCTCAGCTCGTAAAAGAAGTTTCCACAAAGACGAACGACGTTGCCGGCGACGGCACCACGACCGCCGTTGTGCTGGCGCAGGCGATCATCCGCGAAGGACTGAAAAACCTTGCCGCGGGCGCCAACCCCATCATCCTGCGCAAAGGCATCGACAAAGCGGTCGACACAGCCGTTGCACAGCTGAAAAAGATCTCCAAAACGGTCGACAGCAAACTCGCCATCGCACAGGTCGCTTCGATCTCTGCGGGCGACGAAACGGTCGGGCAGCTCATTTCCGACGCGATGGAAAAAGTCGGCAAAGACGGCGTGATCACCGTGGAAGAAGGCAAGACCATGAACACCGAGCTCTCCACCGTGGAAGGCATGCAGTTTGACCGCGGCTACGCTTCCGCGTACATGGTCACCAATACCGACAAGATGGAAGCCGTGCTCGATACCCCCTATATCCTCATCACGGACAAGAAAATTTCCAACTTGCAGGAGATCCTGCCCATCATCGAACCGCTCGCACAGCAGGGTGCGCGCCTTCTGATCATCGCCGAAGACGTAGAGGGCGACGCGCTTGCCGCTCTCATCGTCAACAAGCTCAAAGGCGTGTTCAACTGCGTCGCCGTCAAAGCCCCCGGCTTCGGTGACAGGCGCAAAGCCATGCTTGAAGACATCGCCATCCTCACGGGCGGCACGGTCGTATCCTCAGACCTCGGCTATGAATTCAAGGACGTCACGCCCGATATGCTCGGCAAAGCGGCGCAGGTCAAAGTCGACAAAGACAACACCACCATCGTCAGCGGCGCGGGCGACCCTGCGAACATCAAAGCGCGCGTGAACGCCATCAAAGCGCAGATCGCGGAAACGACTTCCGATTACGACAGAGAGAAATTGCAGGAACGCCTTGCAAAACTTGCAGGCGGCGTTGCGGTCATCAACGTCGGCGCGGCGACGGAAGTGGAAATGAAGGAAAAGAAGCTGCGCATCGAGGACGCGCTTGCCGCGACCCGCGCAGCCGTCGAAGAAGGCATTGTGCCCGGCGGCGGCGTAGCGCTCCTTTCCACTGCCGACGTACTGAAAAAGCTGGTCGCTTCCCTTGAAGGCGATGAAAAGACGGGCGCGCAGATCGTGCTGAAAGCCATCGAAGAGCCGATCCGCCAGATCGCAAAGAACGCAGGTTTGGACGGCTCGGTCATCGTAGACAAGATCACGTCCAGCAAGAAGCCGAATTACGGCTTCGACGCTTTGAAAAACCGCTATACGGACATGGTCGAAAGCGGTATCATCGACCCGACGAAGGTATCGCGCAGCGCGCTGCAAAACGCGGCGTCTGTTGCGGCAACGCTGCTCACGACGGAGAGCATCGTGACGGATATCCCCGCTCCCGAACCGGCTGCCCCCGCAGGCGGCGGCATGGGCGGCGGCATGTACTGAGCCAAACCGTCACGGAAAAGCTGAATAAAAGCACGGCGCGGAAGCATCGCTTCCGCGCCGTATCATTTTGTGACCGATCCGTTGTTAAGCGCCGCAGACG
Source organism: uncultured Bacillota bacterium (assembly GCA_949282395.1). Taxonomy (GTDB): domain Bacteria; phylum Bacillota; class Clostridia; order Christensenellales; family Borkfalkiaceae; genus Borkfalkia. The sequence goes on from CASDPE010000022.1 coordinate 7,818, forward strand.
AAACGCGTTCGCCTATTTATCGAAAAGATCCGCGTCATCGTGCGGCTCCGTGTTCTGCTTTTCGATGCGTTTGCCCTCCTCTTCCTCCACCTTGCGCTGATAGTAATTTTTATAACCCGCTTTATGGTTGTCGCCTTCATCCCACTTTCTTCCGCCGACAACGAGCGTACCGACGACGAGGAAAAAGGCAATGACGACCAGAATGATGGGAAGGATAAGGTTGCCGGGGAGCGCCAGCGCCGAAATCAGGCAGACCGCCGCCACGAGCACGAGCGCGCAGCTGAGCGCGATCTGCAATTTTTTGAGCGTCACCGAATTTTTTACGCCGAATGCCGAGATCAGCAGTGCAATGCCGCTCATCCCCGCAAACAGAACGCCCGCCCACGCAAGGTTGAATGCGCCGAACTGTTCGGGCACAAGTTCAGACAAAAGGTAAAAGACTGCCGCCGCCAGAAACGCAAGCGCAACGATGAGGCGCGGGATCAGTTTTTTTGACATCGGATCATCCCTCCTTTTTAAAGCGGAAAAGCGCTATTTGATCTTGCTGCCGCATTCGGGGCAGAATTTTGCGTTCGGCGAAAGCTGCGCCCCGCACTGCGGGCAAACATCGGCAGCACGCACGGCGTTGCCGCATTCGGGGCAGAATTTCGCATTCGCTCCGATCTGCGCGCCGCAATGCGTGCAAAACTTTCCGCCGCGCGCAGCCTGCTGCGGCGCGGGCTGCTGTGCGTTATTCATGTTCGCGAACATCTGCCCCATGCTCATCCCGACGCCCATGCCGATGCCCGCTCCCATCGTTCCGCCCGCGGCGCCCGTGTTTTTCGCCGCCTCTCTGAGTGCGTCTGCCTGCGCGATGCGCGTATACACGTCGATGTTTTTGCCGAGCATGCCCAGCCGCGTGCTTTCGTCAAGTGCCTTTTCAAGTTCGGGCGGAAGCGAAAAACTTTCAAAATTGAAGGCGCAAAGCTCCATGCCCCATTCGGAAAACCGCGGGGAAAGGCTTGCGCGCACGGCGGCGCTCAACTCCATAAGGTTTGCCGCCATGTCGAGCACGGGCACGCCGCTTTCGCCGATCGCATCGGCGATCCCCATCACCAACATGCTGCGGATCTGCTCGCTTATGTTGCGCGTGGAAAAGGAAGAGAGCGTACCGGAAAGCTCCTTCATGAACACGAAGGCGTCCTTTACGCGAAAAGCATAAGTGCCGTATCCGCGCACGCGCACGGCGCCGTAATCTTTGTCGCGAACCATGATCGGGGAAGAGGTGCCCCACTTCTGATTGATGAACTGACGGGTGCTTACAAAGTAAATATCCGATTTGAACGGCTTTTCAAACCCGTATTTCCAGGAAAGCAGCCGCGTTAAAACGGGGATGCTGTCTGTATCGAGTTTGTAATAGCCGGGTAAAAACACGTCTGCCATGCGCCCTTTGTCGCAAAAAATCGCGACCTGGCTTTCGCGCACATTCAGCACTGACCCGCGGTTGATGGAATTTTCCGCAATGTTGATCTTATGTACGATGGTGCTTTCATCCTGATCGGCCCATTCGATCACTTTTAAAAGAGCCATAAACGAACCCTGCCTTTTTCTCAGATTGCGGAAACGTTCCCTTTCCGCGCACATACACTATATCAGAAAAAGCCGTGTATGTCAAGCCCCGCACAAAAATCGGCACCGCCGGCGGAAAATGCGGAAACGCGCGCCGATTTTTCGCCGAGGGATTGACAAGCGCAGGAAATTGCAATATACTGTTTGTATACAATTTTTGGGCCGAGGTATCCGCTTTGAAACAACCGATCTATGCAAAAATACGGAGCGCACTGTTTTTGGCGCTTTTTTTGACATTTCTGTTCCCCATCGGCGGCCTGCTGCTCGGGTTCGGGCTGGCGATCGGTCAGCCCGCCATGTGGGCGATCGGCATCGCGTGCATCGTCACTGCCTTTTACGGCTGTACGTTCGGCTGGGTCGGATACGGGAACAAGCGTTCACTCGCGCGCGTCGTGACGGCGATCGAGGAAGAACACCTTTACACGGTGCGTGAACTTGCCGTGCAGCTCGGCACTTCGGAAAAAGACATCCGTGACAAGATCGACACGCTCTTCCGCAAACGCTACCTCGTCGGATATATCCGCACGGACAGCGGCGTGGCGCTCAACGAAAACATGGCGCTTGCCGAGCGCGAATATACAAAGGAATGCCCTTCGTGCGGAGCGCGCGTAACATTCCGCGGCACATCCGGCGAATGCCCCTATTGCGGAACGCACGTCGAACGCGATCCGATTTCCAAATAAAATTTTCAAAGCAGGCAGCCGCCGCAGAAACTCTGCGGCGGCTGCCTGCTTTCAGTGTTTTACGCGCTCGCCGAGCGCTTCTTGCCTGAACCGTGTAAAGAGCCGTTTGAGTCCCTCTTTTTCCGCGCGCCCGCCGCAGCAGAGCGTTTCGTATTCCACGCCGCGGTAGGAAGCGCCGAATCCCGCCTCCGAAAACCCGTTGCGCAAATAAAACGCCTTACGGCGCAGACGCAGGGCTTTATCGGAGCCGCCGCTGCCCGTCGCCTCGATATCCAACAAAAGCGGAACGTTATACCGCGCTTTCAGCTGCTTCAGGATCTGCGAACCGAGCCCGCGCGAACGGAAACGCCGCTCAACGGCAAAATAAAAGAGATAGGCAAGCGACCCATCGCGCACGGTATACGTGAAGCCGATCAGAACGCCGTCCAAAAAATAGGCGGTGAATTCGGTCATCTCCGCCCCTGCGCCTTTGACAAGTTTGCGAAAAGGCATGCGCTCGTTCCGCGGGAAAGAGGCTCTGTACAATTTCCGCAGCAAACGGAGGCAAGCCCGCTCTTTTGCGGCGGCTACTTCGTGCAACACGTTATCCATCGGCGTTCAGCTTCTTCAAGATCGCAAAAAGCGCGTATTTGCAGTGCTCATAGGTCAGCCCGCCCTGAAAATATGCCGTATATGGCGGACGGATGGGGGCGTCGGCGGAAAGTTCGATGGAGGCGCCCTGCACAAAACACCCCGCCGCCATAATGACCTGATCGGTATACCCCGGCATATCCCACGGTTCCAATGTGACAAAACTGTCCACGGGGGAAGCCTCCTGCACAGCCTGAATGAAGGCGCACAGCTCCTCTTTTGTGTTAAAACGGACGGCGCGCGTAATGTCATACGGCAGTTTATCGGCAGAAGGCGACGTCGTAAAACCGCACGCCTGTAAAACCTTGCCGATGAGCAGGCTGCCCTTCACTGCCTGCGCCACAACATGCGGCGCCATAAACACGCCCTGATAAAAGAGGCGGTATCCGTACGCATACGAGCCGACTTCCGCCCCGATGGAAGGAGCCGTCATACGCCCCGCGATCGTATCGATATAACAGCGCTTGCCGACGATGTAGCCGCCCGTGGGCGCGATGCCTCCGCCGGGGTTTTTGTTGAGCGAGCCGACGCAGACATCCGCGCCGTTCTGCGTAGGTTCCGTTTCCTCAACGAATTCGCCGTAGCAGTTATCCACGAAAATGCAGCCTTCAAAGCCGCATTCCCGCACGAAGGCGCATACTTCTGCGATCTGTTTTTCGCTGATCGCGTCGCGCCAGGCATAGCCGCGCGAGCGCTGCAAAAACACAACTTTGACAGAAGGGTCACAAAGCCCTTCGCGGATCGCACGATAGTCGAAGCCGCCGTCCTCCTTCAAATCGCATTTTTTAAAACGGACGCCGTAATCGGCAAGCGAACCGATCCCGCTGCCGCCGATCACGTCGCACAGCGTATCATACGGATCGCCCGAAACGGAAAACAACGTATCGCCCGCGAACAGCAGCCCGAACAGCCCGACGGTAAGCGCATGTGTTCCCGAAACAAGGTTCGGCGAAACAAGCGCCGCCTCCGCGCCGAAAATATCCGCGAACACCGCCCCGAGCGTATCCCGACCTTCGTCGCCGTATCCGTAACCCGTGGTCGGCGCAAAGTGCCGCAAAGCGATCCTGTTGTTTTTAAAGGCGCAAAGCACTTTGGCTTCGTTTTTGTATGCAATATCATCCATTTTGGCGAAAACGGGTGCAAGCTCGCTTTCACATTTTTGTATCAGTTCTTCTGCTCTTCCCATACAAGCCTCACAACGTTTTCAAGGACATCCTTGTTTTTCGGATCCAGCCACACAATGCCCGGCAGCTTTTTAAAAAAGGTGATCTGCCGCTTGGCATAATTGCGCGTGTTTTGCTTGATCATGTCACACATAGTACTATGCGAAATTCTGTTTTTTAAATATTGGACGACTTCTTTGTAGCCGATCCCCTGCATGCATTGGCAAGTTTCGGATACGCCGCCGTCAAGCAAACCGCGCACCTCGTCTACAAGTCCCTGCGCCAGCATTACATCGACGCGCGCATTGATGCGGGCATACAATTCTTCCCGCGGGTAGTCAAACGCCACGGCAAGATACGGAAAGCGCGGCGTTTCCCTATCTTGCTGGGAAGACTTTTTTTTGCCCGTCTTTTCATAAATTTCCAACGCACGGATAACGCGCTTTACGTCGTTCGGGTGCAGTTTTTGCGCGCTTTCGGGATCGACGCACGCAAGCCTTGCGTACAGCGCCGCGTTGCCCTCTTCCGCGGCAAGCGCGGCATACTTTTCGCGCAGCGCCTTATCGGCAGCTATGCCGCCGTTTGTACGCGGAAACAAAAGCGAACGGATGTAAAATCCCGTGCCTCCGCAGATGACGGGCACCTTTCCCTCGGCAAAGATCGTTTCACACAGCGGCAGCGCCAGCCGTTCGTAGTCCGCAACGGAAAAATTTTGCGTCGGCTCCGCCACATCGATCATATGGTGCGGCACGCCGCCCCGTTCCGCAGCGTCAGGTTTTGCACTGCCGATATCGCATCCTTTGTACACAAGCATGCAATCGGCGGAAACAACTTCCCCGCCGACGCGTTTTGCGAGCGCGACAGCAAAAGATGTTTTCCCTGATGCGGTCGGGCCGCAAACAACGGGGATACGCATATCAGACGATCCTTTTGAACATTTTTTCGATCTCATAGCGGGTCAGCTTTACGGCAACGGGTCTGCCGTGCGGGCAGCGCAGCCCCATATCCCCGCCCATGCGATCAAACAGCAGTTTCCGTTCGCTTTCGCTGAGCTGCTCGCCGCCCTTTACGGCATGTTTGCACGCCGTCATGGCGATCCTGTCGCGCAAGACGTCGGGCAGGCGCACGGCGCGCAGCGAGCCGACTTCCTTCAAAAGCTCGGCAAAGAACGCGGGCAGATCGATCCCCTGCAGATCCGCGGGCACCGCCGAAACTTTAAAACTGTTTACGCCGAACTCTTCGATCTCAAACCCGATCGCCGCGATCGTTGCAAGGTTCTCCCCGATGAACGCCGCCTCTTCTCCGCTGACGTTGAGCACATACGGCACAAGCATGGGCTGTACGGCAACGGAACGGGCAGCTATTTCTTCCCGCAGCCCGTCAAACAGCAGCCGCTCGTGCGCGGCATGCTGGTCGATGAGATACACCTCGTCGCCGACTTCGTAAATAAGATACGTGTTGAACAAGTTCCCTTTGTATACCGCATTTTTCAAGAGCAGTTTCTGCTGCTTTGCCTTCCGCTCTTCTTCGGCGAGAAAGCGCTTGTTTTCCGCAAAAACGTCTTCCGCGCTCTCCGCCTTCCCCTCTTCTTGTGCCTGCGGAACAGGCTGCGGGAACGGAACGTCGGCTTCGGGCTGCGGCGCCGTTGCGGCGCTGTCAAAAAAGGCGACCTGCGCCCCGCCCTGCCACAGCTCGGCACGCGGCACGTAGTGCCCTCCCTTCTGCCGTTCAAACAGCTGCTCGCCGCTCAGCCCGTCATACGTTTCCGTAGCGGAAACATGGCCTGCCGCAATTTGCGGCGCCCTGTCTGCCTGCGGCAGCGGCGCCGCCTGTTCGGGTGCAGAAGGCGCGGCAGGTTCGCCGTTATCCTTTGCAAGAAACGCAAGCGCCCCCGCATTCCCGTCCAGCACGGAAGAAATGACCGAATAGATGCAGCCGTAGATGACGCGGTTATCCGAAAACCGCACGTCCGATTTGTTCGGATGCACATTCACATCCACCACTTCCGCGGGAACATCGACGAACAGGACGTAGAACGGGTATTGCCGCTTCATCAGGTATGCGGCATAGGCGTTTGCGATCGCCGATGAGATCGTGTTGTTCACTACATACCGCCCGTTCACGAAGACGCTCTGGTACGTTCTGTTAGCCTTGGTAAAAGTCGGCTTCCCCAAAAAACCGCGGATGTGCACGCCGTGCTTTTCAGCGTCCAGCCGATAACACTCCTGCACGGCAGCCCCGCCGTAGACCGCGGCAAGCGCTTCTTCCGCGCCGCCGCCGAAGGATTGCAGCGCAAGTTTTCCGTCTATGAAATAGCGGAACGCGATCGTCGGTTCGCCGAGGATGAACCGCGAAACGACGGCGCTCACCTCCGCCTCTTCGCCCTTATCCGTCTTTAAAAATTTTTCACGGACGGGCGTATTGAAAAAGAGATTTTCCGCGCGGATATCCGTTCCGCAGTCCAACGCGCAGGGAACAACTTCCCCCGCCTTCCCGCCCGCGCAGCAAAGTTCAAAAGCGGTATCCGCATCTTTATAGCGGCTGCGCAGCCGCACATTCGATACCGACGCGATGCTCGCCAGCGCCTCGCCGCGAAAACCGAGGGTCAGGATGCTTTCCAGATCCTCCGCCCTTGCGATCTTGCTGGTCGCATGCGGCAAAAACGCGGAAACAAGTTCTCCGCTTTCGATCCCTTCGCCATCGTCAACGACGCGCACAAGGTCTTTGCCGCCCCTTTCGATATAGACGGCGATCTGCTTTGCCCCCGCGTCGATGGCGTTTTCCACAAATTCTTTTACGACGGACGCGGGGCGTTCGACCACCTCGCCCGCTGCAATGCGGTTGTATACGCTGCTGTCAAGAATGTTGATCTTTGCCATTGTATTTTTCCTTTACGCGCTGCGCAAGTTCAGAAAGCACCGAAAGCGCCTGCATGGGCGTAAGATTGTCTGCGTCCGTATCCAGAAGTACGCGCTCCGCCTCGCAGGGAGACGCCGCTTCCGTGCGCTCCCGCACGGCATGCGGTGCGCGCGCGATGTCGCGCTTTTCCAGCCTGTGCAGGATCTCTTTCGCCCGCCCCGTGACCGCGGCGGGGATCCCTGCAAGGCGGGCAACTTCGATGCCGAAACTCCTGCTTGCGCCGCCGCGTACGATCTTGCGCAAAAACACGATGCCGTCCTGCGTTTCGCGCACGGTGACGCGGTAATTTTTTACGCCGCCGATCTTGCCCTCAAGCTCCGTCAGTTCGTGATAATGCGTAGCGAACAGCGTCTTTGCGCCGATCGTTTCCGTAATGTATTCCAACACAGCCCACGCGATCGAAAGCCCGTCAAACGTGCTCGTTCCCCTTCCCACCTCGTCGAGGATGAGCAGCGAGTTGCGGGTGGCGTGCAGCATGATGGACGCCACTTCGGTCATTTCGACCATAAACGTGCTTTGGTCGAGAATGAGGTTGTCGCTCGCGCCGACGCGCGTAAAAATGCGGTCGACAATGGGGATCTCGGCGGCGCGGGCGGGCACAAAACAGCCGATGTGCGCCATCAGCACGATGAGCGCCGTCTGCCGCATATACGTGCTCTTGCCCGCCATGTTCGGGCCCGTGATGACCATCGTCTGCGTGTCGCCGCCAAGCTGCGTATCGTTGGGCACGAACCGCTCTTTTGTGAGCGCTTCCACCACGGGGTGGCGCCCGTCCGTGATCTTCAGTTCGGCGCCCTCCGGTAAGATGCGGGGGCGGCAGTACCCGCGCTCCTTCGCCACGGCGGCAAACGCCGTGACGCAGTCAAGCATGGCGATCGCAGAGGAAAGTTTTTTCAGCCTGCCGATGTTGTCCGCAAGTTTTGCGCGGATCTCTTCAAACAGCTGCAATTCGAGCGTAAGGCTCTTTTCCGTACTGCTCAGGATACGCGCCTCCGCCTCTTTCAGCTCGTCGGTGACGTAGCGCTCTGCATTCGCCAGCGTCTGGCGGCGCTGGTAATCGTACGGCACTTTATCGGCAAACGAGTGCGTGACTTCAATGGAATACCCGAACACGCGGTTGTATTTGATGCGCAGGTTTTTGATGCCCGTGCGTTCGCGTTCGCGCGCTTCGATCGCCGCGATCGTACCCGCGCCGTTATCGCGCGCGTCGCGCAGTTCGTCCAATTTGCGGTTGTACCCTTTGCGGATAAAGCCGCCCTCTTTGATCCCGACGGGCGGATTTTCAATGAACGCGCGTTTCAGAAGGTCGCAAAGATCGGAAAAGTCGCCAAGCGCGTCGGCAAGCGAAAGCAGAAGCGGCGAAGAAAAACCCGACAGCTGAAAGCGCAGGTTCGGCACCAGCGCCAAAGAAGAGCCGAGGTTCTCGCAGTCACGCGGGGTCAGGTTCCCGTTGGAGATCTTTCCTGCAATGCGCTCGATGTCGCGCACGCCTTTCAGCGTATCGGCGACGCCCATCCGCACGACGGTGGCATTGAACAGCTCTTCTACGCCGCCGAGGCGGCGCTCGATGTCCGCCTGCGAACGCAGCGGTTCAAGGATCATCCTGTTCAGAAGCCGCGCCCCCATCGCCGTCTGCGTTTTATCCAGCAGCCATAAAAGCGAGCCCGTCCGCTTGCCGTCCGCATTGGTGCGCACAAGTTCAAGATTGCGTATGGCTGCGGCGTCCAGCATCAGCGCCTCACCGCCGTCGACGAGGCGGACGCCGTCAATGTTGCGCAGCGCATGTTTCTGCGTTTCGCGCAGATACTCTAACAGCGCTCCGCAGGCGGATACAGCGGCGGGCTTATCACCGAGCCCGAACGGCGCGAGCGTTTTGCAGCCCAACTGTTCCAAAAGCGTCTTTTCCGCATGCCGCTGCGCAAACGCCCACGGAACATAGCAGGAAAAGGCGGGCAGCGCCCGCAGCGCGGGCGCGCCTTTTGTTGCAAACAAATAGGCGTCGTTGCAGATCACTTCGGAGGCGGAAAGTTTGAGCAGGCATTCCAGGCTCTCCGCAACGGCATTTTCGCCCGAAAACAGGCGCGTGTTGAATTCGCCCGTCGTAATGTCCGTCCACGCAAGCGCCAGAGCGGCGCCGTCCATAAAGGCGCAGGCGATATAATTGTTCTTCTTTTCGTCCAGCAGCTCTTCTTCGATGAGGGTACCCGCGGAAACGACGCGGATAACGTCGCGCTCCACGATGCCTTTGCCGGGCGTAGGCTCTGTGAGCTGTTCGCAGATCGCAACTTTTTTACCGAGCGCCACAAGTTTTGCGATGTAGGTATCCGCCGCATGGAACGGCACGCCGCACATGGGCGCGCGTTCGGAAAGCCCGCAATCCCTGCCCGTCAGCGTAAGGTCGAGCAGCTGCGAAACTTCCTTCGCGTCCTCAAAAAACATCTCGTAAAAGTCGCCGAGACGGTAGAACAGGATGCAGTCTTTGTATTTTTCCTTGGTTTCCAGATAATGCCGCATCATGGGCGAAAGCCCGCTCATTTGTGTTCCTCCCCTGCCGCGTCCGCGCGTTCGCCGTACAGCGAAATGCCCGACGCGTCCGTCACTTTCATCTGCACGAACTGCCCGATGCAGTTATCCCCGCTCGGGAAATACCCCATCCTGCCGTATTCGTCGCGCCCGAGGTACAGCCCGCGCTTTTCATCATGATCCTCGCAAAGGATCTCGACCGTTTTGCCGAGATACTTTGCCGACTTTTCACGCGTCTGCGCATTGACGAGCTCCACAAGGCGCATGATGCGTTCTTTTTTCACCTCTTCCGGGATCTGCCCGCTCATGGCAGCCGCCTTCGTACCGGAACGCGGCGAATAGACAAAGGTGAACGCCGCCGCAAGATCGGCTCGCTTTACCAGCGAAAGCGTCTGTTCAAACTCTTCCTCCGTTTCCGTCGGGAAGCCGACCATAATGTCGGACGTGACCTCGCACCCAGGAACTTTTTTGCGCAGCGATTCCAGCTTTTTCAGGTATTCTTCCGCCGTATATTTGCGGTTCATCAGTTTCAGGATGCGGTCGGAGCCCGCCTGTACGGGCAGATGGATGAGTTTGCACACCTGCGGAAGTTCCGCGACCGTGTCAATAAGCTCTTCACCGAAATCTTTCGGGTTGCTCGTCATAAAGCGCAGGCGGAACTTCCCCTGCCCTTCGCAGATCTTCCGAAGCAGCTGCGGAAAACGCATGCCGCATTCGGGTGCGTACGAATTGACGTTCTGCCCCAAAAGCGTGATCTCGCGGTACCCTTCGGCAAGCAGCCCGCGGACTTCCCGCACAATGGCTTCGGGGCTGCGGCTGCGTTCCCTGCCGCGAACATAGGGCACGATGCAGTACGAGCAAAAATTGTTGCAGCCGTACATGATGTTGACCCATGCGTTCGGGTAACTCGTGCGGTAAGAAATATCCTCTTCCCTGACGGCGCTCTCCCGCTCGGGAACGGCAACGAGCGCCTTTTTCTGCGCGGCTTTGCGCGCGAGCAGGTCGCCGAATTCTTCGAGATTGTGCGTGCCGAATACAATGTCGATAAACGGAAATTTTTTGCGCAACCGCTGCGCCGCGCCCTCCTGCTGGGTCATGCAGCCGCCGACGGCGATCAGCATCGCGGGGCGAGCGCGCTTGACCTTTTTGAGCGCGCCGATGTTGCCCATCGCGTGGTTTTCCGCGTTTTCGCGGATGCAGCAGGTGTTGAAAACGACGATATCCGCCTCTTCGGGCGAGGCGCTCTCTTCCGTGTAGCCGTGCGCGCGCAGGATCCCGGCAAGTTTTTCGGATTCATGCACATTCATCTGGCATCCGTACGTTACGATGTGGTATCTTTTACTCATACGCATCCCGCTTTTAATATCTCATGATTTATTATACAATTTTTGCGCCGTTTAGGCAAGCCTTTGCCATTCCCGCAGCGTCAAATAATTTTTATGCGGTTTCAAATACTGTATCCTGTAAAGGGAGCAGGCGAAACCGAAACGGCAAAACCGCCGCAAGCGGTTCGCGCATTGTTCCTTTACGGCAAGAGGTTCCCCTATGAAGATCGTAAAACGCACACTGCTCGTTCTGCTGATCCTGCTGCTTGCGGCGATCGCCGCGGCTGCCGCCTACTATTTTTCCGTCACGGCGGGCGTGCGGCTGGACGCGGCAAAATTTGAACCGGCAAGCAGCAGCATGCAGATCTATGACAAAGACGACGAGCCGGTCGCGCAGATCGCGCAGGGCAGCGCAAAAAAGAGCGTGCGCCTTTCCGAGCTGCCCGCGCACGTGCCCGCCGCGTTTATTGCCGCCGAGGATAAGCGCTTTTATTCGCACCACGGGCTGGATCTGCGCGGCATAGCGCGGGCGCTGTACCAAGACCTGAAAGCGGGCGCGTTCCGCCAGGGGGCTTCGACCATCAGCCAGCAGCTCATAAAAAACACGCAGCTCTCGCCTGAACGCACCCTTCGGCGCAAATTGCAGGAGATCAAGCTGACGCGCGCGCTGGAACGTAAGTACAGCAAATACGATATCCTCGAACTGTACCTCAACACCATCTATTTCGGGCACGCATGCTACGGCATCGCGGGCGCCGCAGACTATTACTTCGGAAAAGGCACGGAAGAACTGAGCGCCGCAGAGAGCGCCATGCTCGCGGCGATCATCCGCTCCCCGAACAGGTACTCCCCGTTCGCCGACCCCGAAAAATGCCTGCGCGCCCGCAACGATGTGCTCGCGCGCATGCGGGCGGCGGGAGCGATCGGCGAAAGCACTTTCGAATCCGCCCTCCGCACCCCGCTGCCGGTAAAACAGGACAACGTCAGAGCGGCACAGAGCTACCTCGGCGCCGTCTGCCGTGAGTTGGAAGAGCTGCCGGTCTATGCCCCCTACGCACTGCGCGGCGGATGCAAAGTCTATACGTACATGGACGCGGCGATGCAGGAATACGCGGAAACATTGAAAACGAACGCCGACCGTAGCGGCAAGAGCATCGTGCTGTATGACAATG
>CASDPE010000023.1 GCA_949282395.1 uncultured Bacillota bacterium
CCCCGCGCAGCCCCGCCGCCGCAACGCTCAAAATGAAGGGTGAACATTCCGCGGAGGACAGCGCCGCAAACAGGTCAGCGTCCAGCAGGCGGCGCATCGCCGCATTGGACGCCTGCGCCGCGGCATACAGCCGCTCCCGCGAGCCCATGCGCTTTTTTACGGCTTCGGCGAACTGCATAACGGCAAACACGTTTTCGGTGCCGCTTCGCAGCCCGTTCTCCTGCCCGCCACCGTACAACAAAGGCGCAAGAGGCGTGCCCTTTTTATAGACGAGCCCCGCAGCGCCGCGAACGCCGCCTATCTTATGAGCGCTGACCGTGTAAAAATCGACTGTTTGCGGAAGCGTAAAGGCAAGTTTTCCGAATGCCTGCACGCCGTCGCTGTGAAAAAGCGCCCGCTTGTTCCTTTCCTTTACCGCCGCGGCAAGGCGCGCCACATCGTTCACGGCGCCCGTTTCGTTGTTTACATGGATCACGGAAACGAGCGACGTGCCCGCATCCACCTTGGAGAGCAGATCGTCCGCGTCCACGCTTCCGCCTCGGCGCAGTTTTGCAAACCGCACTTCCGTACCGCGCCGCCGCAGCTCTTTTGCAGATTCGTAAACGGCGGCATGCTCCCCTTCCGTCACAACGACGTTTCCGCGCCGCCCCGCCGAAAACAGGACTTGGTTGTCCGCTTCGGTACCCGAACCCGTGAAGATCAGTTCATACCCCTGCGGCGCAACGGCGGAAAGGATTCCTTTGCGCGCCTCGGAAAGTGCCTTATGCACCGCAAACCCCTCGCGGTAGAGCGCCGAGGGGTTGAAAAAACTGTCCTGCAAATATCGTTCTGCCGCGCGGACGCACGCCTCGTCCGGCATGGTCGTTGCGGCATTGTCCAAATAGATCATATCTTTCCCGAACGCGGCAACGCCGCCGCGCAATTATTTGGAATACGCCTTCTTGTTGAAATCTGGTTCCAGGATGCGCCTGTTCTGATTGTTGCGGTATACGGTCGCAATAAAATTCATACGGCATTCCAGAATGAGCAGACGCTTTCCAACTTTTGTCGCCGCCTGGATGTAGAAGAACTCCTTGTCGTCCTCCGCTTCTTCGTTGGGCGTCAGGATCTCTTCCTTGCAGTCGGGCGCACGTTTCAGCTTTTCGTAGGAATCCGAGCCGACGCGCCCGATCTGCACGATCTGTTCATCCGTCAGGCGGTATAAGATCTTGCGCTTCCTGTCATGAATGACTTTCGCAAGGCGCAGTTCCCCTATGACGTACGTATAATCGTAACTGAGCAGGAAATTGTGCTTTTTGACCTTGAACAAAACGCCCGTAAGAATGAGCAAAATGGAAACGACCAAAAAGATCGCCATCTGAATGAGCACGCCCGTAAAGTCCGCGCCCTCTTCGACCGCCTCCGCGTCGACGGGCATGAACAGCAGCAGGATCGTGAAAAGCAGCACCAAAATGCCGAGCGTAAACCCGATGATCGAAATGACGCGGAATATATTGTACCAACGCTTCGCCTTGCGGGTATCCCGCATGACCGCGCTCTCTTCGCAGAAAAGTTCCTGCATAGCTCCTCCGTTTAAAACTCGACCGTGCCTTCAAAGACCTGCCGCGCGCTTCCGGTGAGGGTGACGGTGCCGTCCGAAGAATAGCGGGCGATGAGGTCGCCGCCGCGCACTTTGACGGTGATGTCTTCATCCTGTTTGCAGAACCCGTTGAGCACCGCCGCGACCACGCTCGCCGCCGCACCCGTGCCGCAGGCAAGCGTTTCGCCGTTGCCGCGCTCCCAGACGCGCATTTTCAGCGTTTTCGCATTGACCACGCGCACAAACTCCGCGTTGACGCGCTGCGGGAAGTACGGGGAATACTCGAACAGCGGCCCGACGTTTGCCACATCCACGGCGTCGACTTTGTCGCAGAACACGACGCAGTGCGGGTTGCCGACGTTGACGAGCGACGCTTTGTACGTCTGCCCGCCGACGGAAATTTCACGCGCGACTACGGGGTCGCCTTCCAGCGTGGAAGGGATAAGCTTGCCGTCCAGAACAACTTTGCCCATGTTGACGCTGACCGACCCGACCTGCCCGCTGAACGTGTAGAGCGTAAGCTCCTTCACGCCGCTGAGCGTTTCGATGGTCATATGCCTGTTCTTGACATACCCGTTGTCAAACAGATATTTTGCCACACAACGGATGACGTTGCCCGCCATGCGCCCCTCGCTGCCGTCGCGGTTGAAGATACGCATCTTCGCATCCGCGACTTCCGAACGCTCGATGAGCGCGATCCCGTCGCCGCCGATGCCGTAATGCCTGTCCGCAAAATTGATCGCAAGCGATTCGGGGCAGGTCAGCTTGCCGTCCATGTTGTTGAAGCAGATATAATCGTTGCCGCAGCTCTGCATCTTTACGAATTTGAGCTTGATCTTTTCCGTACGCAGCGCATTGATGTCGACAAGTTCGGTATTATTTTCGTTGAAGCGGCTGGCAATAATATCCGCCAAAGCGTTCGCCGTATCCAGCGAAGTGAGCGTCGTTATGCCGAGCAGGATCGCATGGTGATGCATGCGGATATAGTCGTTGATGGAATCCATATCCGTTTTGCCCGTATAGACGACGTAATCGATCTTGCCCTCGTCCATCAGGTGCAGGATCTCGTCGCTCTGCGAAAGGCGGTCGACCGTCACGACGTCGATCCCGAGCGTGCGGATGGTATCCGCCGTGCCTGCCGTGGCGTAAAGTTTCAGCCCGAGATCGCTGAATTTTTTTGCAAGCCCCGGAAGTTCGAATTTATCCTGGTCGTTGATAGTAAAGTACACGCCGACTTCGCGCTGCTTGGTCGGATGGCAGAGCTTGAAGCCCGCCGAAACCAAACCTTTGAAGAGCGCTTCTTCGATCGTTTTGCCGATGCCGAGCACTTCGCCCGTCGACTTCATTTCCGGCCCAAGCTGCGAATTGACGTCGTTGAGTTTTTCGAACGAGAACACGGGAACTTTTACGGCGACATACGGCGACGAACGGTACAGCCCCGTGCCGTAACCGAGCTTTTTCAGTTTCTGCCCGACGATGATCTTCGTCGCAAGCTCCACCATCGGCACGCCCGTAACTTTGGAGATGTACGGGATCGTGCGCGACGCGCGCGGGTTGACCTCGATCACGTACAGCTCGTTGTGGTACACGAGGAACTGGATGTTGATCAGCCCCTTTGTTTTCAGCGAAAGCGCGAGCTGTGTGGAGCATTCGATGATCTTGTCGAGCATGATGTCGCTCAGGTTATACGGCGGATAGACGGCAATGGAGTCGCCGCTGTGTACGCCCGCCCGCTCGATGTGCTGCATGATGCCGGGGATGAGCACGTCCGTACCGTCGCTGATGACGTCCACTTCCAGCTCCTGCCCCATCAGATACTTGTCGCAGAGCACGGGGTTTTCGATGTGCTGCGCCAGAATGACATCCATGTAGCGGGAAATATCGTTTTCGGTAAAGGCGATGGTCATGTTCTGCCCGCCGATCACGTAGGACGGGCGCAGCAATACGGGATACCCCAGCTTGTCTGCCGCGGCAAGCGCCTCTTCCTTGGTCATGACCGTGAGCCCCTTCGGGCGGCTGATGCCGAACTTTTCAAGCAGTTCGTCAAAGCGTTCACGGTCTTCCGCCATATCCACGCTGTCTGCCGAGGTGCCCAGGATGCGGATGCCCTTTTTATCCAGATAATTGCACAG
Source organism: uncultured Bacillota bacterium (assembly GCA_949282395.1). GTDB lineage: Bacteria > Bacillota > Clostridia > Christensenellales > Borkfalkiaceae > Borkfalkia. The sequence goes on from CASDPE010000023.1 coordinate 3,712, forward strand.
TTTGATCGCCGTCTGCCCGCCGAAGGTGATGACGACGCCGTAAGGCTTTTCCTTGTCGATCACGTTCTGCACGTCTTCCGGGGTCAGCGGCTCAAAATACAACCTGTCTGCCGTGTCAAAGTCCGTAGAGACCGTTTCGGGGTTGTTATTGATGATGATCACTTCGTATCCGAGCTGTTTGAGCGTCCAAACGCAATGCACGGACGAATAGTCAAATTCAATGCCCTGCCCGATGCGGATCGGCCCCGACCCGATGACGATGATGCGCTTTTTCGTGCTCTTGGCAATGAACGGCGACGCCTCGTCGTGCGAAGCCTCGTCATACGTCGAATAGAAGTACGGCGTCTGCGCGGCAAATTCGGCGGCGCAGGTATCGACCATTTTGTAGACCGCCTTCCTGTGGTACGGGATCTTCTGCCCGGACTGCCGCTCCAGCTCTGCGTCGGGATAGCCGAGCCGCTTGCCCTCGTCGTACAGCGCACGGGTAAGCTTTTCCGAATGCAGGCGCCTTTCAAACTCGATGAGGGTGTTCAGCTTGTGCAGGAACCAGCGGTCGATCTTCGTGATGGAAAAGATCTCGTCTACGGAAATTCCGGCTTTGAGCGCCGCAAACACCGTGAACAAGCGCTCGTCCGAGAGCTTTTTCAGCTCTTCGCGCAGATCCTTGCCTTCGTATTTATCAAGGTTCAGGGAAGAAAGCGAGATCTCTGCGCCGCGCACCGCCTTCATGATCGCCATTTCAAAGCTGGTGCCGATGGACATGACTTCGCCCGTCGCCTTCATGCGCGTGCCCAATTCGCGCTTGGCGTACAGGAATTTATCGAACGGCCATTTGGGCAGTTTTACGACCACATAGTCGATGGCAGGTTCGAAGCAGGCGAACGTCTTGCCCGTGACGTCGTTTCGGATCTCGTCCAACGTATAGCCGAGCGCGATCTTCGTTGCGACTTTGGCGATCGGGTACCCCGTCGCCTTGGAGGCGAGCGCCGAAGAGCGCGAGACGCGCGGATTGACTTCGATGACCGAATAGGTAAAGGAATCGGGATCGAGCGCAAACTGGCAGTTGCAGCCGCCTTCGATGCCCAGCTCGGTGATGATCTTGAGCGACGCGCTGCGCAGCATCTGGTATTCTTTGTCGGAAAGCGTCAGGCAGGGCGCCACGACGATGGAGTCGCCCGTGTGGATGCCGACGGGGTCAAAGTTCTCCATCGAGCAGACGGTGATCACGTTGCCCGCGCCGTCGCGCAGCACTTCGAACTCGATCTCTTTCCAGCCGTAGATGTACTTTTCGACCAGCACCTGCGTGATGGGCGAAAGCATCAGCCCGTTGTGCGAGACGGAGCGAAGCTCTTCTTCGTTGTACGCCACGCCGCCGCCGGCGCCGCCGAGCGTAAAAGCGGGGCGGATGATGACGGGATAGCCGATCTTATTGGCAACTTCGACGCATTCCTCCACCGTATAAGCAATATCTGACGGCACGACGGGCTGCCCGATCTTCTGCATCGTCTCTTTGAACAGCTCCCTGTCCTCGGCGCGGTCGATGGCGTCCACCTTCGTACCGATGAGTTTTACGCCCCATTTATCGAGGAAGCCTTCTTTGGCGAGCTTGCAGCCCATCGTAAGCCCCGTCTGCCCGCCGAGCGAGGCAAGCAAACTGTCCGGCCGCTCTTTGATGATGATGCGTTTGAGGGAGTCGAGCGTGAGCGGTTCAAGGTAGATCTCGTCCGCCAGCGCCCTGTCCGTCATGATCGTGGCGGGGTTGGAATTGCAGAGCACGACGTTCACGCCCGCGTCTTTGAGCACGCGGCACGCCTGCGCGCCCGCATAGTCAAATTCGGCAGCCTGCCCGATGACAATGGGGCCCGACCCGATCACGAGCACCTTTTTGATATCGCTTCATTTAGCCATTCGTGTTTCCTCCGACCAGCATGGCCATAAATTTATCGAACAGATCGCGCGCATCCAGCGGGCCCGCGCACGCCTCCGGGTGGAACTGCACGGTAAAGGCGTTGAGCGCGGGATATTCCACGCCTTCACAGGTATTGTCGTTGGCGTTGATAAAGCTCAGCTCCCCCACCCCGCGGATGGAATCGGCAAGCACTTCATAGCCGTGGTTCTGGCTAGAAATGTATACCGTTCCCGTTTTCAGCTCCTTGACGGGCTGGTTCGCGCCGCGGTGCCCGTACTTCATCTTCCTCGTTTTGCCGCCCATCGCCAGTGCGAAGAGCTGGTGCCCGAGGCAGATGCCGAAGATGGGAAGTTTGCCCGCAAGTTTGCGGATGTTTTCAATGATATCTGCGTTTTCCGCAGGGTCACCCGGCCCGTTGGTGAGCATGACGCCGTCCGGCTGCAGCGCCAGGATCTGTTCGGCGGTGTACCACGCGGGCACGCGGATAACATGATTGTCGCGCTTGACGAGCTCACGAACAATGTTCTCCTTTGCGCCGAAATCCCAGAGCACCACTTTCCTCTTGTTGCCCGCGCCGTACTCGGCGGGCTGCTTGCAGGTGACGCTCGCAACGGCGTTGCGCACCGTGTAGCGGGAAAGGGCTTCAAAGTCGACGTCGGGCGTCGAAGAAACGGCGGCATTCATCACGCCCGCTTCACGCACCGTTTTGGTCAGTTCACGCGTGTCTACCCCGTAGATCCCGACAACGTTTTTGCGGCGCAGAAAATCGTCGATCTTCTCTTCGCAGCGGAAATTGGACGGGTGCTCGCAGTACTCGCGCACAACGTACGCGGTAAGATACGGCTCTTTGCTTTCGCGGTCGGAATAGATCATCCCGTAATTCCCGATGAGCGGGAACGTCTGAATGACGATCTGCCCGTAATAGCTCGGATCGGTGAGCGTCTCGATGTACCCCGTCATGCCCGTCGTGAATACGAGCTCGCCAAGCACATCGCCGTCCGCGCCGAAGCGCCTGCCCTCGAACACCTGCCCGTTTTGCAGGACGAGATAAACTTTTTTACCCTTCATATGCTGACCCTTCCCGGTTTTATTTTTCATTTGAGCAATTTCACGAGCACCGCTTTCTGCGCGTGCAGCCTGTTTTCCGCCTCGTCAAAGATCTCTTCGGCGTGCGATTCAAACGCCTCTTCCGTGATCTCTTCGCCGCGGTGTGCGGGCAGGCAATGCAAGACCATCGCCTCTTTGTCCGCCGCGCCGAGCACTTTTTTATCGATGCAGAACCCTTTGAACGCAGCTTCGCGCACCGCCTTTTCGCCTTCCTGCCCCATCGACGCCCAAACGTCCGTATAGAGCACGTCGGCGCCTTCCGCCGCGGCAAGCACGTCCGAAGTGATCTGCAGGTCGCCGTTTTCTTTCGCCCATGCAACAACGCCTTCGTCCGGGCGGTAGCCGTCCGGGCAGGCGACGCTGACCTTCATGCCCGTTTTTATGCCGCCGACGATGAGCGAATTCGCCATGTTGTTCCCGTCGCCGATAAAGCACAGTTTCAGCCCCTTCAGGCTGCCCTTGTATTCGCGGATGGTCATAAGGTCGGCAAGCACCTGACAGGGATGGCAGTAGTCGGTCAGCCCGTTGATGATCGGAATGGAGCCGTACTTTGCCAGATCTTCCACGTCCTGCTGGCTGAAGGTGCGGATCATGATGCCGTCAAGGTAGCGTGACAGCACGCGCACGGTGTCGCGGATGGGTTCGCCCCTTCCGATCTGCAGGTCGCGGTCGGAGAGGAAGAGCGCCTGCCCGCCCAGCTCGTGCATGCCGACTTCAAAACTGACGCGGGTGCGCGTGGACGACTTCTGGAAGATCATCCCGAGATGTTTGCCTTTCAGATGCGGATGATCCACGCCGTTTTTCCGCTCGTATTTGAGCTGATCGGCAAGATTGAGGATGCTGAAAATTTCTTCGGCGGAGAGATCCGCAAGTTTTAAAAGATGCTTCATTCGGAGATCACCTCATTGAGAATTTGCAACGCAGTATCGATTTCGCTCTTTTTGACCGTGAGCGGCGGAAGCAGCCGCAGCTTGTTCTTCGCCGTCAGCACGATCAGCCCCTTGTCGAGGCATTTTTGCGCAAGCTCGCGCGCGGGCTTGGTCGTTTCAATGCCGAGCATCAGCCCCATCCCCGTGACGGAGAGCACGTTCCGTATGCGGGAAAGGTGCGTGCGCAGGTATTCGCCCTTGCCCTGCACTTCCAGAAACAATTCTTTATCAAGGCGGCGCAGGATGCTGCACGCCCCCGCGCAGGCGATCGGATTCCCACCGAAGGTGGAGCCGTGATCCCCCGCACAGAAAACCGATCCGCACTTGGCGAAAAACATCGTGGCGCCGAGCGGCAGCCCGCCCGCAAGCCCTTTGGCGGTCGTCACAATATCCGGCTCGATCCCGTAATGCTCGTAAGCGTACAGTTTGCCCGTTCTTCCGTTGCCCGTCTGCACCTCGTCCACGATGAGCAGAATATCCTTCGCCTTGCACAGCGCCTCAATGGCGCGCACTTCGCCTCTGTCAAGAACGTTGACGCCGCTCTCGCCCTGGATCAGTTCGAGCATAACGGCGCACGTTCCCGCATCCACCGCCCTGCGGACGCCTTCCGCCGTGGGATCGGCATGGGTGAACCCTTGCAGATAGGGCGCAAAACAGGCGGGATGCATAACGCTCTGCCCCGTTGCGGAGAGCGCCGCCATCGTCCTGCCGTGAAAAGAATTTTTCAGCGTGACGATGCCGAACCTGTTTTCCCCGTATTTATCATAGGAATATTTGCGCGCGGCTTTGATGGCGCACTCGTTCGCTTCCGCGCCCGAGTTGGAAAAGAAGACCTTTTCCGCCCCCGTTTTTTGGCAGAGCATTTCGGCAAGTTCGGCGGCGGGGCGCGTGTAATACAGGTTGCTTGCATGCTGGATCCTGTTGACCTGCGCAATGACCGCGTCCTTCCACTCCGCGTCGTTCACGCCGAAGCTGTTGACGGCGATGCCCGACCCGAAATCAATATAACTGCGCCCGTCCTCCGAGCGCAGAAGCGCCCCTTCGCCGCCGCAAAGATCGGTGCGGAAGCGGCTGTATGTGCGGGCGATGAACTTGCTGTCCTTTTCTTCGATTTCCTCAAAATACATGGCGCACACCTATTTTATCTATTCTACCATAAATCGACGGCAAACGCAATGGTTTGGCGGCGGGTTTTTGCACACGCAAGCAGCTTTGCCGCGGCGCAGAAAAGGAGACCGATATCCTCAGTCTCCGTTCACAAACATCGTGCCGATGCCGCTGTCCGACAAGATCTCGACCAAAATGGAATGTTCGACCCTGCCGTCAATGATAAATACCTTCCCCACGCCGCGGCGGATCCCCTCTTTGCAGCACTCGATCTTGGGGATCATGCCGCCGGAGATAATGCCCTGTTTGATGTACGAAGCAATGTCGCTGACGTAGATCTTCGGAATGAGGCTGGTGGGATCGTCTTTATCCCGCAGCACGCCCTCGGTATCCGTCATAAGGATGAGACTGCGCGCCCCCAGCGCCCCCGCGATAACGGCAGAAGCCGTATCGGCGTTCACGTTGTAAATATGCCCTTCGTCATCGTACCCGACCGTAGAAACAACGGGAATATACCCGCCGTCAAGCACGTCGGTGATGAGTTTTGCGTCAAGGTCGGTGATCTTGCCGACATAGCCGAGGCGCTCGTCCGCAACGGTGCACTTCATCATATGCCCGTCGATACCGCACAGCCCGACCGCTTTGCCGCCGTTCCCTTCGATGAGGTTGACGAGCGATTTGTTGATCTTGCCCGCCAGGACCATGCGGACGATCTCTGCCGTCTCTTCATCGGTATAGCGCAGCCCGTCCACGAATACGGACTGCTTTCCGACGCGGCGGAGCATTTCAGAGATCTCGGGCCCGCCGCCGTGCACGAGTACGACTTTGATGCCGATGAGGTTCAGCAGTACGATGTCGCGCATGACGGAGAGTTTGAGCCCTTCGTTGATCATGGCGTTACCGCCGTATTTGATGACGACGATCTGATTTTTATATTCTTTGATATAGGGCAGCGCCTCCGCAAGGATCTGCGCGCGTACCTGTTTGTCGTTCAGATTTTCCATTTCCCTTCCCTCGCTCAGGTGCGGTAATCCCCGTTGATGCGCACGTACTCATAGGTGAGATCGCAGCCCCACGCAGTCGCTTTTCCGCTGCCGCTGTTGAGTGAAATGAGGATCACGATCTCGTCTTCGGAGAGGATGCGCTTGGCCTCCTCCTCGGAAAAAGGCACGCCGCTGCCGCCCTTGCAGACTTCCAATGCCCCCGCACGGCTGCGGAAGGACACATCTACCTTTTTCACGTCTACATCCGCCCCCGCATAGCCGATCGCACAGAGCACCCTGCCCCAGTTTGCGTCCGCGCCGAACATCGCCGCCTTGAACAGCGAAGACTTGATCACAGACTTTGCAACGGTCTTGGCGATATTTTTGCTCTTGGCGCCGCTGACCTTGCATTCAAGCAGTTTTGTGGCACCTTCGCCGTCCTTGGCAATGCAGCGGCAGAGATGTTCCATCACGGCATACAGCGCCCTGCGGAAGGTGCTGTAATCTTTGCCCGCCTGTACAACGGGTTCGTTGCCCGCAAGCCCGTTCGCCAACACGCAGACCATATCGTTGGTGGACGTATCCCCGTCCACGCTGACCATGTTGAAGGTATCTTTCACATCGGCGGAGAGCGCCTTTTGGAGCATGGCGGGCGAAATCGCCACGTCCGTCGTCACAAAGACGAGCATGGTCGCCATGTTCGGGTTGATCATGCCGACCCCTTTGCCGATAGCGCCGATGGTGCACGTTTTTCCGCCGAGCGTGAAGGTGTATGCGATCTGCTTTTCAACGGTATCCGTCGTCATGATCGCCTGCGCCGCTTCCGTGCTGTGTTTGCCCAGTCCTGCGGCGAGTTCGCCCATGTGCTCCGCCATCGGCTCCAGCGAGAGCGGTCTGCCGATGACGCCCGTCGACGCCACAACGACATCCTGCGCCGCAATACCGGTGTGCGCGGCGACGAGCCCGCACATCCCTTCCGCGATCTCTTCCCCGTCCGCATTGCAGGTGTTGGCGTTCCCGCTGTTGCAGACGATCGCCTGCGCGTATCCGTCCGCCACGTGTTTTTTGGTGACGAGGATGGGAGCGCCCTTCACAAGATTCTGCGTATATACGCACGCCGCCGCGCAGCGCACGTCGCTCACGATCAGCGCAAGGTCACGCTTCGTCCTGTTCTTGCGGATCCCGCAATGGACGCCGTTCGCTTTAAACCCCTGCGGCGCACATACGCCGCCGTCGATCTTTTTCATACCGGAACTTTCTCCTTCACAGCGCCAAAGACGCTGTTTCCTCCAAACCGAGCAGAATGTTCATGCACTGCACCGCCGCGCCGGACGCGCCTTTACCGAGATTATCGAACACCGAACACAAAAGGATGCGTTCGTCGTTCCCCGCAACGATGATGCGCATATCGTCTTTCCCCGCAAGCGCGTTCGCCGCAAGGTAACCGCTCTCCTCTTCGGCAATTTTGACGAGTTTCTGCCCCGCATAGTACTCTGCAAAATACTCTTTCAGGTAGCCGACCGTATATTTTTTATTCAAAAACTTGGAAAACAGCGGCACCGTGACGCACATTCCGCTGTAATAGTCCGCCACGATGGGCGAAAATACGGGCGGCTGCGAAAGCCCGCACACTGCCTGCATTTCCGGCAGATGCTTGTGCGCCTGCCCTAAACCGTATTGGCGGGGGCTGCCGAGCAAAACGCTCCTTTCCGCCGCTTCGTATTCGGCGATCATCTTTTTTCCGCCGCCGCTGTACCCCGTCACGGAATAGCAGACAAACGGATAATCGGCGGGAGCGATCCCGCCCGCGATCAGCGGGTACACCAAGGAAATGAAGCCGCTCGCATGGCAGCCGGGCACCGCCACGCGGGAAGAGCGCGCGATCTTTTCACGGTGCGCAGCCGAAAGTTCCGGGAAGCCGTATGCCCACGACGGATCGGTGCGGTGCGCCGTAGACGCGTCGATGATCTTCGTCTTTGTATTTTCGCACAGCGCAACGGACTCGCGCGCCGCCGCGTCGGGCAGGCACAGAAATACGATGTCTGCCTCGTTGATGCACTGTTTGCGGGCAGCCGCGTCCTTGCGCAGCTCATCGGGAAGAGAGACGACGTTCACATCGCTCCGCGCGCCCAAGCGCCCGAAGATCTGCAGTCCCGTCGTCCCCTCTTTGCCGTCAATAAAAATGTTCGTCATATTTTTCCGTTCGTGCGCCGCAGCATAATGCTGCGGCGCACCGTATCGCTTATTTGAGTTTCTTCGCGTCGAGCATCGCCTTTACTTTGATCGGCAGCCCGAAGAGATTGATGAACCCTTCCGCATCGTGCTGGTCGTACACATCCTCTTCGCCGAAGGTCGCGATCTCTTCACTGTACAGCGAATGTTCGCTTTTGATCCCCGCGTTGATGATGTTCCCCTTGTAGATCTTGAGTTTTACGTCGCCGCTGACGTTTTCCTGCGTTTTATCGACGAAAGCGGAGAGCGCCTCGCGCAGCGGCGTGAACCACTGCCCGTTGTACACAAGGTCTGCGAATTTGATCGCAACGTGCTGCTTGAAGTGCTGCGTATCCTTATCGAGGCAGAGCATTTCCAGAAGTTCGTGCGCGGTGTACAAAATGGTACCGCCCGGCGTTTCGTACACGCCGCGGCTCTTCATGCCGACGAGGCGGTTTTCGACCATGTCGATGATCCCCACGCCGTTCGCCCCGCCTATTTTGTTGAGCTTTTCCATGAGCTCCACGCTGCCGAGCTTTTTCCCGTCCAGCGCGACAGGGATACCCTTTTCAAAGGTGAGCGTAAGATAGGTCGGCGCATCGGGCGCCTTTTCGGGGGAAACGCCGAGTTCCAGGATCTCGTCGTACTTCGGCTCGTTCGCAGGGTCTTCAAGGTCGAGCCCTTCGTGCGAAAGATGCCACAGGTTTTTGTCCTTGGAATAGTTGGTCTCGCGCGTGATCTTCAAAGGGATGTTGTGCGCCTCGGCATAGTCGATCTCTTCGTCGCGGCTCTTGATGTTCCAGATGCGCCACGGCGCGATGATGGTCATTTCGGGGGCGAACGCCTTGATGGTCAGCTCAAAACGCACCTGATCGTTGCCCTTCCCCGTGCAGCCGTGGCAGATGGCGTCGGCGCCTTCCTTCTTCGCGATCTCTACGATGCGCTTGGCGATGACGGGGCGCGCGAACGACGTGCCGAGCAGATATTTGTTTTCATAGACGGCGCCCGCCTTCATCGTCGGATAGATGTAATCTTCGATGAATTCCTTGCGCAGGTCTTCAATGTAAAGTTTGGACGCGCCCGTTCTGAGCGCCTTTTCTTCCAGCCCTTCCAGCTCGCTCTCCTGCCCTACGTCGGCAGACACCGCGATCACTTCGCAGTTGTTGTAATTCTCTTTGAGCCAGGGGATTATGATGGACGTATCCAGCCCGCCGGAATATGCGAGCACGACCTTTTTGATCTCTTTTTTCTGCATAGCCGTCAACCTCAGCGATTTTTCCTTAGATTATACAAATTCAAGGCGCTTTCGTCAAGCAAATTATAGTATATTTTTTGAAAATTCTATAAAAAAATTCATTAGATTTTGTATATAATGAATATTTATTCATAAAATACGGCTTATTCATGAATAAATATATTTTATGCAAGTATAAAAAAAGAGGCGGCACTTAAAATGCGCGCGCCTCAGCTTCCTCTGCGGTACAGGGAAGGCAAAAATGCGTACCGCCTAAGTTCTTTCCGCAGTGCGCGGCAGCCCGGAAGGCAACGCTCCAACTCCGCCCAAAACGCGGCAGAATGGTCAAGAAACTTCATGTGGCACAGTTCATGCAGGATGACATAGCGCCGCAGCTGCGGCGGCAGCATCAGCAAGCGCCAATTTAGCTTTACCGTTCCGTTTGCGTCACAGCTGCCCCAGCGCGCTTTGAAGTCGCGCAGCAAGATGTGCGCAGGCATTCTGCCAAACTGCGCGGCGAGCAGTTCCGCCTCTTCAAGCAGCTGCGCGCCGCGCGTGCGGATAAAATAGGCGCGTACGGACGCCGCGTCTTTAAAATAAAACGCCCCGTCCTTTTCTCCGTTCTGCGCCGCACCGAACCGCACGGGGTACTGCTCGCCGCCACACAGGATCGCAAAACTGCCGCGCACCGCGTCAAAGCTCGGGTCGCGGCGGGCGATATGCCGCTCGATCCACGCGCGCTTGCTCTCCAAAAAACGGCGCACTGTGCCCTCACTCATGCGCAAGGGAGCGCGCACGGTGACTTCGCCGTCGGCAACGGTCACGGAAAGCGTGCGGCGGCGCGAACGGATCAGTTTATACGGGAACGCGATCAAATTCCACCCTCGCGGCAACGACCGTTTCCTCCCCGCGCCTGCCGGTGATCAGATACGAATCCTCGCTCTCCTGCGCGCGGTAAAATACAAGTTTGTCGCCGGCAAACGCCTGGCGGACATAGTGCAGGCTGAAAGCGCGCAGTTTCCGCGCAAGCAGCTCTTCGACCGAAAAACAGTCGAATACGAAATCGGCATATTTTATGTTGTTGACGTGCATGTTCTGGTCATAATCGCTGCTTGCCGCCGTTACGGTGAACGCGGGCTCCGCCTGCCGTACGTCCGCTTCGCCGATACGCCAATCACACCCCGAAAACGCCCTGTCCTCGATCAGATCGATCGCGTTGTGCGGCACCTGTGCCGCAGGCACGATCCGCCCCTCGGCGTCAAGAACGCACCAACGGGAAAGCGCTGCTGCCGCCTCGCCGCCGTTTGCGTCCGTCAGGAAAAAACTGCGTTCATAAATAGCGCGGCTAGGCTCATGCGGGCGCGTGCGCACGGCGACCGTTTCTCCGTACACGGGGAGGCGCAGAACGCGAACGCAGATCTTGGAGAGCACCCAATAGCGGTTTGCCGCCCGCAGCGCGTCAAACCCCATCCCCATTTCAACGGAATGCGCGGCTGCCGCTTCCTGAAAATACCCGAGCATCGCCGAAGGCTTCAACCGCTGCTTGAAGTCCGTTTCAAAATTGCGAACGGAATACTGCACATTGCATTCGCTGCCTGCTTTCATACACCATCGCCTCAAAGAAATTTACCCCACTATTTTACCGCAAACCGCCCGATTTGTCCACCGTTTGCCCCGCGGCGCGGAACAATTTTTAACTTTGAATTATGTGACGCATAATACTTCGCAAATATAATAAAAATAAAAAATATTCGGGAAATCCATTGACATATCTTGTCAAATATTGTATAATAGTGTTAAAGGAGGAACGAAAAAATGGACGACGGATCTACGAAAGAAAACGAAAAAAAAGCAGCCGAAAACGACTCCTCTATCAACAGCGAACTCATACGCGGGCACATCAATACGATCATCCTGCGCACGCTGTACGACGGGGATAAATACGGCTATGAGATCATAAACGAGATCGAAGACAAGAGCAAAGGGCAATACACACTGAAACAACCGACGCTGTACAGCGCGCTCAAACGGCTTGAATCGCAGGACTTTGTCACGTCCTATTGGGGCGGCATGAGCAACGGCGGCAGACGGAAATACTTCCAGATCACCGAAAAAGGCAGAAAAGTCGTGGAGCAGAACCTTGCAGAGTGGGAGTACTCCCGCACGATCATTGACAGCCTCATTTCGGAAAAGGATTATGACTTCAACAATCCCCCGCCCGCTTCTTCCGTGGATTTCAGCCTGCTGAAAAAGTCTACCACGCGCGTTCCCGCAGGAAGAGGCGAAAGTGAGGACGAGTTTGCCTACGGAGAAGAGGACGACGCGGTACAGGCGGACAAGGATGAGGACATCCCCTCCCCTGCCGCAGAAAGCGCTGCCCCCGAAGAGCAGCCCGAAGCAGATGAAACCGCCGAAGAACCGCCGCAGCAGAGCGCGTTTGAAGAGGATGCAAGCGTTACGGAAGAAAACGTGTACGCGGAAGAACCGCCGCACGTGCTCACCCCCGAAGAACAGCAGCGTATCCATGAAAATTATCGCGCGCTGATCGGGGAAAACGGTGAGAGCGATTACTATTCGCAGATCAGCCGCCGCAACGAAGAAGAGCAGCTGCGCCGAGACGCGGAGCAGGAACCGCCCGCAGCCGAAGAGCCTGCCTATACACGAGGACAGACGGACGCCCCCTATGACGAGCAATACGAGCGCAACAGAGCGGTTTCTTCCGAACTTCTGTACGCAAACAGACCTCCGGAAGAGCGCAACTACAAAGAACTGATCGCGCGTTTGTACGAGAACACGCGCCATGAAGAGCAATACCCGGAAGAGACCATGCAGCCGCAGGAACAGGAGCCGCAGCCTCCCGCCCCCGCGCCGCAGCCCCCTGCACCGCAGGAGGAGCCGCCCGTTCGCCGCACGGCAAGCGGAAACATCGAATTTTACGATGTGGAAGAGCGCGCGGAGAACGAAGGCCTGCGCGTAACAACGGCGACCGGAAGGCGCAGCCCCGTTACGACGCATCCCGCCGCGGGATCCGTGTTCGACAAAGGCAGGCTTCTGTTTATTACGGCACTGTGGGTGTTTGCCGTTGCGATCGTCGAATCCATCGTCAACGCCTGCCTCATCAACGTGCTGCACACGAACGCGGCATATGTTGCTCTCCCCTTTGTTTTTGCCGTCGTCATGCTCGCCGTTTTCCTGATCCTGTTCATGCGCGGATACGGAAAAAACAGCAAAAAAGTAAAAACAAGATCGTATGTATCGGCTACGCTCATTATCTACGTCAATGTTGTTCTGATAATCTGCCTGATCGCCTTTTTGGTTACGGGGTTCAGCGGCACGATCACGGTGCGGAACATCTTCGTCTATGCGATCCTGCCCTGCATCTATCTGTTCAACATTCCGCTGTTTGCGATCATCTACTACTACCTTTTCAGCAAAGAATAAAACGGCACAGCAAAAGCCGCGGGCATGCCCGCGGCTTTTATCGTCTTTGCGGGTCGGCTCTATTTTTTACCCGCACCCTTTTCATAAAACCGTGCTTTGAACGGCAACACAATGTTCACGACCGCCTCGCAGACCTTCTCTTCCTCAATATCGAAATAGACGCACTTGCTTCCATTTGCCTTGACCATGCATACGTCGTACGGCCATTGGATGATTTCGCGCGGAAAATTTTCACGCTCCGCCTCAAACGCCTCCCGTTCCTTTCCGTTAAAATAGACCGCAAGAAAGAACCTGTCATAGTCGAGCGTGAACATACAAAACGTTCTGCCCGCCTTTTTCATTTTATAGTACAGGCGCGCATAATGGTCGCCTTCCTTCCATACGCACTCATCAATGCCGAACCGCCCTTTTATCTCGGCGATGAGCGCTTTCAGTTTTTCAAACAGTTCATCCTTTACGATCTCGCGCGCATATGCAAAACACCCTTCCTCGGTCTCCGGCAGGTACTTTGAACGCGGCAGCAACATGACCCGAAGAAAGTCCAGCTCCTCTTTGCTGAAATCTTTTGTTTTGACCTTCATGAATTTCTTCTGTTTTTCCGTGTACGGTCTTTCACCCATCTTTTCATCCCTTTTTAAACGAGCCGTTCTGCAAGCCTGCGCGCTTCTTCCCCGCTCAGCCCGCCGCAGCCGCCCTTAGCAAAGCCGACCATGTACTCCACGTTTTTGCGCGAACGCAGCGGCGCGTTCACAACGCCGTACGCGCGCAGCCCGAGCCCTTCCGCAAACCGCACGACCGACTGTACGATCTGCGCGCGGAGCGCGGCATCCTTCAGTACGCCGTGCTTATCCAACTTTTTTCCACCGCACTCAAACTGCGGCTTGACGAGCGCAAGCACCCTTCCGCCCTCTTCCAGGATAGCAGCCGCCGCGGGAAGTACGAGCGTCAGAGATATAAAACTGACATCGATCGTAATGAGCGACGGAGCCTCGGGCAGGTCGCCCTTTTGCAGATAGCGCACATTCGTGTTATCCAGCACCGTCACGCGCGGATCGCCTGCAATGCGCGCGTCGAGCTGGCTTTCGCCGACGTCGAGCGCATACACATGCGCCGCCCCTGCCCGCAGCAGGCAGTCGGTAAACCCGCCCGTGCTCGCCCCGAAATCGGCGCAGACAAGCCCTTTAACATTCTCGCCGAACGCTTCAAGCGCGCGTTCCAGCTTTTTTCCGCCCTCCGAAACGTAGCTGAAAACCTCCAAAACGCGCACATCGTCCCCTTCCCTGACCTCATCCGACGCCTGCGCCCTTTTGCCGTTCACCGTCACACGGCCCTCCGCAATGGCGCGCGCCGCTTTCGTGCGGGAAGAAAAAGAGCGCTCGGATAAATACTTGTCCAAGCGCATTTTCTCAATACTCCCTGTTCAGAACAAACCGTGCCGTTTCCTTCAAAAACTCCGTTTCAAACGGAAGCGCGTCCAGCACCTTTTCGCACAGCCCGCAATAATGATGAGCAAGCGAACGGCACTCTTCCATCCCGTAAAGGCGCACGTAGCTGAGCTTATCTTCGCGCGCGTCCTTGCCGACGGATTTACCGAGCTTTTCAAAATCGCCCGAAACATCGAGCATGTCGTCCGTGATCTGGAACAAATACCCGAGGTTTTTGCCGTACTCGGCAAAGAGCGACACGATGTTCTCGTCCATCCCGTAAACAAAGGCGGGCACCGTAACGGCGGATACGATCATCCTGCCCGTTTTGTTGCGGACGATAAAGTCCGCTTCCGCCTTGCCCGCTTCGGCGTTGCCCTGATAATACAGATCCGCCGCCTGCCCCGCGATCATCCCGCGCGCGCCCGCGTTCAGGCAGATCTGTTCCGCCGCGTTCAGGTACGTGCGCCCGCGGCGGCTCTCCTGAAAGCAGAGCGCATACGCCTCGTTCAAAAGCGCGTCGCCCGCAAGGATCGCCTGTCCTTCCCCGAACTTTTTATGGTTGGAGGGCTGCCCGCGGCGAAAATCGTCGTTGTCCATTCCGGGAAGATCGTCGTGGATCAGCGAATATGTATGGATCATTTCAAGCGCGACCGCAAAGGGCGCAACATCCTGCTCTTTGCCGCCGAGCATACGCGCGCAGGCAAACATCAGCACAGGGCGCAGCCGCTTGCCGCCGATCTGCAGCGAATAGCGGAAACTTTCGTTCAGAATATCCGGCTTGAACGTCACCTTGCTCAGATAGTCCGCAAGCGCCGCGTCAAACGACGCCCTGTATTTTTCAAAGAGTTCCTCGTACGTCTCCAAACTCAGCTCCTCTGTGCCGCAAGCACGGTGTTGTACAGCAGCATCGTGATCGTCATGGGCCCGACCCCGCCGGGAACGGGCGTAATGTAAGCCGCCTTGTCCTTGACCGCCTCAAAATCCACATCGCCGCAGAGCTTCCCGTTCTCGTCGCGATCCATGCCCACGTCGATGACGACGGCGCCCTCCTTGACCATATCGGCAGTGACGAACTTTGCGCGCCCGATCGCAACGACCAGGATGTCCGCCTGCGCGCACACCTTGGCAAGATCCTTCGTTTTGCTGTGGCAGACGGTGACGGTGGCGTCCGCGTTCAGGAGCAGCATCGCCATCGGCTTTCCGACGATGTTCGACCGCCCGAGCACCACCGCGTTCTTTCCGCGCGGATCGATCCCGTACTCTTCCAGCATCTTCATCACCCCGAAGGGCGTGCAGGCGACGAGCGACGTGCGGTTCATGGCAAGGTTGCCTACGTTTTCCGCGCAAAAGCCGTCTACGTCCTTTTCGGGCGGGATGCGCTTTAAAACGCTCTCCGCATCCAGATGTTTCGGCAGCGGCAGCTGCACAAGAATGCCGTGCACCTTCTCATCCCCGACCAGCTCATCCACGAGCGCGGCAAGCTGTTCCTGCTTTGTTTCCGCAGGAAGATGGTACGAAAAGGAACGGATGCCCGCCTCTTCGCACGCTTTGATCTTGTTGCGCACATAGACC
>CASDPE010000024.1 GCA_949282395.1 uncultured Bacillota bacterium
CGCCGGACGGTCTCATCCAGCCGCGCGGCGAGCCCGCCGCGGTGCCGCTCGGGCACGGCGCCGAAATGCAGCGCGAGCGTCATCGCCGTGACCGTATCAAAGGCGAGCCTGCCGGTCGCCGTAAAATACTCCTCCCGCACGCGCGCAAGCAGCCGCTCGCGCTTTTTGCGGCAGCGCTCCTCTTCCCCGCCCTTCCCGAGCAGGCGCGCCGCGTCGGCGACGAGCTTCAACGAATGAAGGTGCAGAACATTGGCGAGGAAATAGACGTCCGTCCTGCCCGCGGCGCCGCCGCCTGCGATCGTTTCGCCGTCCATGGCGAGCCAGTCGCCGTACTCCTGCCCGCGCACGATCAGCCCGTTCTCCATCGTCGCTTCGCGCGCGGCGATAAACTTTTCCATGGCGGGGAAGTTCTCCTCCAAAAAGGAAACATCCCCGTACATTTCGTACAGCGCCCACGGCGCCATGACGATAACGTCGCTCCACATGGCGGCGGTGTGAAAAAAGCCGAGCACGTCCGGCGCGACGTGCGGAAGCGCACCCGTTTCCGCCTGTTCGCAGCGCAGCGTTTTCAGCCACTTTTTCATGAACGCGCGGACGTCGTAATTGTACGCCGCCGTGCGGCAGAACGCGTTGATGTCTCCCGTCCAGCCGAGGCGCTCGTCCCGCTGCGGGCAGTCTGTGGGAATGTCGACGAAGTTTCCTCTCTGCCCCCAGACGACGTTTTCGCACAGTCTTTGAAAACGCGCGTTGTCCGTCTGAATATGACCCGTGCGCCGCATATCGGTATGGCGGACGAGGGCGGTAAAACACTCCTTCGGCAGCTCCGCGCCCTCAACACAGAGATAGCGGAAGCCGTGAAAGGTGAACTCGGCAGACAGCGTATGCGCGCCCTTGCAGGTAAAGGCGTCCGTCGCCTTCGCCGAACGCAGGTTATCGGTGTAGAAATTGCCGTTCACCAGAATTTCGGCGTGCCGCAAAACGAGCGTGCCGTCGAAACCGACGGGCGTTTTTACTTCCGCCACGCCCGCAAGGTTCTGCCCGAAGTCGTACACGAGCTCGCCCTTCGGCGTGCGGATGACCTCTCTGACGGGAACTCGCTCCACGGTGCGCACAGGTTCGCACATCTGCGGCACGAGCGCCTTTTTATCGAACGCAACGGCGACGGGCGTGAGAGGCTTTAAGTCCACCGTAAAGTCCTGCGTTTCGCCGTCATAGATGCCGCTTGCGCGGATAAAACTCTCGCGTGCGCTCCAGCTTTCGTCCGTGGAGAGAATACGTTTTCCGTCCGCAATGAGGTCGGCGCAGACGGCAGGCTGTTTTCCGTATGTATCGCGCTTTCGCTCCCATGTGAGCGGACCGCAATACCACCCCTCTCCCGCCGTGAGCGAAAGGATGTTTTCGCCATCTTTGACGAGGGACGTGATGTCGTACTCCTGCACCTGCAAAGTCTTGTTGTACGACGTCCAGCCGGGCGCGAGATACCCGTCTCCCACCCGCACGCCGTTGACCTCGGCAAAGTATACGCCCAAAGCCGTAGCGCGCAAGGTCGCTTTTTTTGCAGAACGCACCACGAATTTTTGTTCCAAGGAAAAGACGTTCGCCCCTTCCTTTACACCGATAAATGTTCCGTTCAGCATGGTATCCATTCCTTTTTTTACTTTAAGACCAGTCTGATTTTTTGATCTTTTTTCTGAACGACTTCCGCCGTTTTTCCGCAATGCTCTGCCGTGATCTTCCGCTCACCGGACATTCCGGAGAATTTGCCCTGCACCGCCTCCACAACAATCTCGGCTCCCGTCTCGGAGGCGTGAGAAATGATTTTGGTGAGCGAATACTCTCCCGTCCGATACGCGAGCGAAACGCCGTCATCCTCATACAGAATACATTCGCCGTCGCCCTTTCCGAAGATCTTTAATACGACTTCCTCTTCCTCGCCGTCGATCCAATTTTTCTCGCGCCGCATAGGGATCACGGCGCCGTTTCGGACAAAAACGGGCATCGATGCAAGATCGGAAACGTCCACGCTCATCTTTTGCCCGCCCGCATATAATTTCCCCGTGAAGAAATCCACCCAATCGCAACCTGCGGGCAGATAAACTTCCATCCGATCGCCCTCGTGCCACACGGGACAGACAAGGATATCCGGTCCGAACATATACTGCATGGGATATTGATTCCGGTTACAGTTGCCGTCTTCTTCAAACGCAACCATCAAGGGTCGGGTAATGGGAAGCCCCGTATCATAGCATTCTCTTGCCGCCGAATAGAGATAGGGCAGCAAGTTGTAACGGATCTTTAAAAATTTACGAATGATGCTTTCCTGCACTGTATCCGGGCAGTCAATGCCGAGGATTTGCATTGGAGAGCGCCGCTGTTCTTCTTTCTCTTCGCGGTCTTTCCCGATCGCCATACGCTCGGCAAGTTCTTCGCCCGTCTCCGACTGCCACGGCTTATGATTGTGAGAACGAGCGACGGAATTGAATGCGAGAAAAGCATCGCTCCGCGCGGAAAGTTCCCGTCCGCCCGGACGGAACCCGTCGTTGGTGAGATAGGAAATGCCCTTGAGTGCACCGTGTTCGTTCACGATCCCTCTGATCTGAAAGGCAAGATCCTCCCAAGTTTTGACGCGGGAATCTCCCGTCCAATAAAAGGGTGTCCTTCTGCCGCCGATCTTCTGCTTTTTCGGCGTCATCACGCAATCTTTCGTCCAACAGCTGTCGCGGTACAGATCGTAATTGGAAAGCATCGTCACCCGCTTATCGGTGCGGCGTTCAAATTCGTCGTATATCCTCTGATCGGTAACGTCGTTCTGCCGCGTATCCTGCCAGGTACCCACAACGCCGATGGCGAGCTGCTCCTGCATCTTTTCCCACCAGGCGTCATGCGGATAGGGTTGGCAGACCCAGCCTTCATCCATTCTTCCCGCATAATCGGGAATGCTGTGATGAATGGTCATGACATCAAAATACATCTCCTTCAGCTTTGCGATCATTTCGTCCGGTGTGAGCGGCGCGCTGTATTCCGGCGACCATTCGAGACGACTGCCCCACGGCACTTCCTTTCCGTTCGCCGCGCCATCGCCCCACTCAAAGTCGAGAATGAGCGTATCGCAGGGGATATCCCTCTCGCGCAGAAGCTGCGCCATTTGCAGAAATAAGGTTTGGCTCCCCTCCGCACCCAAATGCTGCGTCTGATAATAGCCGTATCCCTTTTTCGGCAACATCGGCTCCGCGCCGACCAACTGATTAAACAGAGCATACCCCTTTCGGTATGTCTCCCCATAGATGAAAAACGTATCGAGCAGAGCATCCTCTTTCAACAAGATATCGTACACACGCGTCGAATGATCATAAAACCAATGAGCATAGCGGGAACAGTCCGTCTCCTCGCGCCAAAAATTTGCACTGTCAAAGACGATGCAATGGTTCTTGAACATCCCGTATTGCGGTGCGGCCTCAGGGTATAAACGTTTCCCGTTCGGTGTTTCCACCATGAATGACCCCGTATCCTTACGGACATAAACGACGATCTTTTCCGTTTTTACGGCGACCATGGTACTGTCTGTCATACGATCCGCCTCATAGGGAACGCTCTCCCACGGCGTCACTTTTCCCACGGCAAAGGGGATCTCAAATTGTTCGGGAAACGGTTCGCCGCTCAGCGAGGAAAACCTGACACGGAAACTCTCCGCGGTAAACAGGTCCAGCCTGATGTTATCGCTGATCGGAATCTTTTCACAATATTGTTCCATCGGGTCACTTCTCCGTCCGCGCATCAGACAGCACGGTTTCTTTATATTTGACGACCGTTCGGGTCATTCATCCGTCTCAACACGAGCGCCTCGTAGGGCGCAAGTCCGACCTTTCCGCAGAGCGTTCTGCCCGTGAGCAGATCGCGGTATTCGCCGCCCAAAAGCAGGCTGCCGCCCGTACCCGCCGTCTCCACGGCGATGACGCCGCTCTCTTTGCCCGCTCTTTGCGTAAGCGTGACGTTTTCGCTCGCCTCGGCGATCGGCGGAAGGCCGACGAGCCGCAGGATGTCTGCATGCGAAAGCACGCTCCCCGCCAATATGACCCTGCCCTTGCCCGCTTTCCGCTCGGTAACGGCAGCAAACGGCGCAAACTCGCCCGCCGTATAATGCGCAAGGCTCTTTGTTCCTTCCCTGCATTCAAAGGCGTCATACCACACGGAAAGGCTGCATTCGCCGCCGTTTTCCCACACAGCGCGGAACACATCGTTCCCGATGGGGCGCTGGTACTTCACGTACACGCCCGCAAACTCTTCCAAAAAGCCGAAAACGGCGTGCGTATAGCGGCGCACGTTCCCGTCCATGATGTCAGACATGGGCCCTACGATCCACGTGCCTCCCTCTTCCACCCACTTTGCAACGCGCTCATAAAAGCCGTTTTCGTCCACCACCGCAAGGAAGGGCGAAAGGAGAACTTTGTACCCCGAAAGCCCGTGCTGTGTATCGATGACGTCCACGTTGTAGTGGCGGAAGGCGGAATAATACCTCCCGAGCAGCTCCGCACGGTAGTTGAATCCCTTGACCAGCGGCGCGCTTTCAAAGCTGTTGAGCGCGGTACTCGAATAGTGTAACGCAATTTCCGAACGGACGCAAGTGTTCTGCAAAAATTCACGGCATTTTTTAAGGTCAGCCGCCGCGCGGCGCACCTCTTCGGTCACCTTGTACTCTCTGCCCGCGGGGGAATACAGCGCGCCGTGCGCCATTTCCTGCCCGTTCGGGTGGGTGCGCAAGAGCCAATACAGATTCATCTGCGCACCGCGCGCAAAGGGCAGCATGGTGTTGGCGTAGCACGCGCCCGCGGGGCGGAAGCCCCCTTCCGCGTATTCGCTGCCGTTCCAGCCGACCTGCGTTTCCATGACCCAAAAGGGCTTATCCTTAACGCAGCGCACAAAATCGTACCCGAACGCCGTATCGGCGAGCGCGGAGGCGGGGTCGTAGTGGTTGTACTGCACAACGTCCAGCTTTTCGTTGATCTTACAATAGCTCATGCTGTTGTGCTGCATCATGTTGGTGCCGACGTTTTTGCAGCCGAACGCGTGCAGGACATCCGCCTGCTCTTCGACGTAGCTTTTCACCTGCGCGTACTGGAACTCCCGCCACGCCTTGCGCAGCGAGGGGTGCCGCCACTGCCGCGGGTACGGCGGCATAACGTCTTCAAAGCTGTCATACGAAAGCGACCAGCGCGCCATGCCCCACGCCTTGTTGAGCGCGTCGACGCTGCCGAACTTTTCTTGCAGCCAAAGGCGGAACGCCGCCTTGCAGTGCTCGCAGAAGCACCCTTCGTTGTAGGGGTAAATTTCGTTGTCGATCTGCCAGCCGACGACGGCGGGGTCGCCCGCAAACGCTTCCGCCATCTTTGTGACGAGGATGCGGTTCTTTTCACGCATCACGGGCGATGTTTTGCAGGTGTGGCAGCGCGAAGAGACGTCCGCGCGGATGAGATCGTGCATCACCATGCGCGTTTCGGGGTATTTTGTAAACAGCCAGCGCGGCGGCGTGGCAGACGGCGTGCACAAAACGGTGTAAATGCCGTTTTCATACAGCTTTTTCACGATTTTTTTGAGCCAGCCGAAATGAAATTCTCCCTCCTTCGGCTCCATCCTGCCCCACGCGAATTCTGCCATGCGCACGCAGTTCAAGCCCGCCGCTTTGATGCGGGCGACGTCCTGTTCGAGTTCGCTCTCTTCCCAAAGTTCGGGATAATATGCTGCGCCTAAAAATAGTTTGTCCATACGGTTTCTCCAAAAACTTCCGCCCGTTCCGGAAGCGAAAAAGGGCGGGTCAAACGCCTTGACCCGTCCTTCTTGCTCTGATCAGGGGGAAGCCGTTTTTTGCTCTCATCATTTTGCCGTTTCCCCCCAACCTCTTTTGCCCGTTTACGCAGCGGCTTCGGCATATTGCGTGCGTTCGGCGGTCAGGTCGACCGTGCCGAGCGCAATTTCCATATCGCGGATCGTGCAGCCGTGCGTATCATCTGCAAAGAACCCTTCAAAATGCGCGATGCGCATCTGATAGACGGCGCCCTCCGAAAACCCCGTTACGGAAAAGAGAAGCTGCGGCTGCCCTTCCGCGTCCTCGGCGTAGCAGGCAAGGCGGTCGCCGCGGCGCTGCAACAAAAAGTACAGCCCGTTCTGCTCCTGCATCAGCCCCGCCCAATCGCCCGTGAGCAGCTTTTCCTGCGAGGCGTTCTTGTTCGGGGTGACGACGATCGTCTCCTTCCCCGCGGTGGGGTGGTACTCCATGATGAACTGCCAATACGAAGGGTCGGCGGGCGTGCGGTGGATGTTCATGTGCACTTCCACGCTCTGCCCGCTTGAAAGCGTGCTTACGTCATACGTGAACCCCATAAAGAAGCGCAGCACGAACTCCTGTGACGAAACGGGGGCGACGTTCCCGCCGATGTGCGTGCTTTTGAACACGTCCGGCCCGTTCTGTGTGCCCTTTGCAAAAAATTCCTGATCGGTGAACATTTTTACAAGCAGCTTTGCGGGCACCGTGCCCGCCTCGTCGGCGAACGCCGCGCCGCAGCGCGAGCAGGCGTAGTATTCCTCGCCGCCGCCCGCAAGGGCGTACCCTTCGCCGACCGCCGTTTTTTGCAGGTCGTGCCCGAGCGCCGCAAGGGCGGTATCTTCCAAAGCGATCTCCGCCGTTCCTTCCTCGTCGGAAAAGTACTTGCCGCACGCTTCGCAATGCCAGCAGGCGGAATTGCCCGCCTCTGTGCAGGTGGCTGCCTTTGCGGCGAGCGCCGTCAGTTCGTGCGTGTGCCCGCCGCAGGCGCTCAAAAACAGGGAACAAGCCAAAAGCACGGCGCCCAGCGCGGCGGCAAACCATTTTGCCGGTCTTTTCATACAACCCCTTCCGGAAAGCACGGGGGAGGGAGCCCCCTCCCCCGCTTCCGTTCCTGTGATCTTATTCCTGTACATTCGGGGTGACGGTGACGGACGTCCATTCATACGTACCGACACCGGCATACAGTTCGATATCCGCCACGTCGTCCGCGCCGCAGGTGACGGAGCCGAGGCTGACCCAATCCGCTCCGTTCATCACTTCAAGGGTGAACGTCGTGCCCGTGCGGGTGATGCAGATGCGCAAGCCTTCCTCGCTCAGAAGCGCGTTGGTGATATAACCGAGCTGCGATTCGTACGAAGGATAGCTGGAATCATCGGGGATATTCGCGCCCTCTTTCGATACATCGGTAAGATTATCCGCTTTAAAAGCACGGATATGCGATTTTGCTGTTCCGTCGTTTTCTTTCCAAGACCAGAAGTAGAAGCCCGCGTTGCCCTCCGTCAGGCGGATGGCATAGCGCTGCCATGCGCCCCAGTCGTTAAAGCCCTGCGTAAAGTCGCGCATTTTCAGCGTTGCCTCAAACACGAAGTCGCCCGTGGTCAACCCTTCGGGAAGGGTGAGTTCCTGCTGCCCGTTCCACGCGTTGTTCGTAAGCACCACGGCGCCCTTGCCGATCGTGATCGCCTCTTTGAGCGTGAGGGTGAGCGCGCCGCCTTCCTTGGATACGACAAGCGTTGTGACCGCGTACCCTTCCGCCGTGACGGTATAGGTATCCGCAAACATCTCCGTGGGGGCGGCTTCGCCCATCTTATAGGAATAGTTGCCGTATGTGCCCGTGAAGGTGATGACCGTGCCCGCTGCAACGGCTTTTTCCGTCGTGCCGTCCAGCGCAAGCCCGTTCACGGTGAGCGTGACGTTCACAGCGGTGATGACGACCGCGTCCGCCGTGGTCGGCGTTCCGTCTGCCAGCCAATAATTTGTGCCGTCCGTGTAGTGGGCGACGTTGCCGTTCTCTCCGCCGACGACGGGCTCCTTTTCTTCCACGAAGGAAACGTTGGTAAAGTTGACGTTCGACCATTCATACGTGCCGACGCCCGCGTAGACTTCCATGTCGATCTTGTCGCCTTCCGAGCAGGTGACGGAGCCGAGCAAGACCCAAGCGTCGCCGTTCAGGGCGTACAGATAGAAAGTGTTGCCCGCGCGCAGGATACGCAGCTGCAAGCCGTCCGAGCTCAAAAGCGCCGTCAGGATATAACCGTTGTTTAACTCATCACCATTGACCGGGTCATTTTCCTCTCTTGCGTTATTCAGGTTGTTTGCCCCGAACTGACGGATAAACGTTCTGTAACCGCCATTGTCCCAAGACCAGAAGTAGAAGCCCGTGCTGCCTTCCGTCAGGCGGATGGCGTAGCGCTGCCATGCACCTAAATCTCCTGCACCTGGGGTAAAATCGCTCATTTTGAGCGTAACCTCAAACAAGAAATCGCCCGTAATGGTATCGGGAACGGCGATCGTCTGCTGCCCGTTCCACGCGTTGCCGTTCAATACCACGGCGCCCTTACCGATCGTAATGACCTTCGTCAGCGTGAGTTTGATTTCGCCGCCTTCTTCGGGAACGATGACCTGCTGCGAGCGGTAGCCTTCCGCCGTCACGGTGTAGGTATCGGGCGAAAGTTTGAAGTTTTCCGTTTCGCCCACGATGTAGGTGAAAGAGCCCTTGTTGTTCGTGAAGGTGAGCACGGTGCCGTCCAACTCCTCCTGCGTTTTGCCGTCCAGCGCAACGCCTGTGAGTTTGAGCGTAACGGGCGCCGCGTACTTGACAACGGTGTCTGCTTCCGTCGTCACGGTGCCGTCGGGCAGCCAATAATTTGTGCCGTCCTTGTAATATTCGATGTTGCCATCCTCCGTCGCCGTCGCATCCTCTGCGGGAACGTGGGTGATCTCTTTTGCCGTGACGGACGAGAATTCCCATTCCACGCCGCAGCCGTAGAAGATGATCTCCGTTTCGGCGCTGCCGCACGCGACTGTTCCGATCTTGACCCACTGCGATTCGGCGTTCTGCGCGAACAGCGTCACGTTTTCACCCGTGCGGACGATGCGCATGTTCACGCCGCTTGCTCCGCGCATGAGCGTATCGATCCAATCATAGGTATGACCGTCTTTGCCGAACCGCGGCTTATCCTTCCCTTGGGTAATTTCGTTGGATATTTTTTCATCCAGCATGTCAAAGATGTTCGCCTCGCCCTTGGGCAGGAAGAACAGGAAGCCCTCGTTCCCCTTTGCCATCTGAACGGCGATGCGCTGCGACGCCCATTCGTTTTCACCCCATACCGATTGCGAGTTCGTGATGTTTTTGACGGTGAATTCGAGAATGACCGCCGTACTTGCTTTGAGCTCGTCGGAAATATCCAGCGTTACGGAATCCGACCACTGATTGCTTGTATAATCGGATACGGCGCCTTTGATGGAGATGACCTTCGTCAGCGTGAGTTTGATCTCGCCGCCGCTTGTGGAGACGTTGATCGTTTGCGTGCGGTAGCCTTCCGCCGTGACGGTATAGTCGCCCGCGATCATTTTGGTGAGCGCGTCGCCGCTGCCGACCGTGTAGGTATAGGTCGCCGCGCGGTTCGTGAAGGTGATGGCGGTGCCGTCTGCAACGGCTTCGGACGTTTCGCCGTCCAGCGCGATGCCGCTTAGCGTAAGCGTGACATCGACGGGCGCATACAAAACGATGCCCTCTGCCGTCGTCTGTTCGCCGTCTTCAAACCAATAATTCGTGCCGTCCGTATAGTAGGCATAATTGCCGGGCTCTTCGGGCGTTGCCGCTACTTCGGGAACATATTCCAGCTTTGTAACGCCGATACCCGACCATGTATAGGACGCCTGCACGCCGTAGAATACGATCTTGGCAGCCACATCGGGCGAGGCGCTTATCCTGCCCACTTCGTTCCATGCGCCCGCCTTTTCGGCAAACAGGACAAACGCATCGGCAAGACGGAGAATGCGGAGCTTCAGCCCGCTGCCCGACCGAAGCGCGTCCGTTATATAGCCGTTGCCGGACTCGTCGCCGTTTACATCGGCATTTTCCGCCATGGCGTTCGCAAGGTTGTTCGCCGCGAATTGACGGACGCGCGTTTTTGATGCTTCAGCAGTCCACGACCAGAAATAGAACCCGGCGTTCTGTACCGTGAGCTGAACGGCATAGCGCTGCTGGGTCGCCTCCGTATTCCAGCCTTCGATGAAATCGCCCATCTTCAAGGTCATATCCAACACAAACGGATCTGCGCCGAGCCCTTCGGGCAGAACCAACTCTGCGCTCCCCGTCCACGCATTTGCATTCATGTTCTGCGCGGCGATCGTGATCGTGCCGTTCTTGTCATCCACCGTCACTTTGTCATTCGAACCGTAGGCGATGGTCGCACGCAGGTCAAGCGTATATTCGCTTTTGCCCTGCGTAACGGTGAACGTGCTGCGGCTGTACCCGTAAAGTTCCACCGTGTAGTCGCCGACGATGGCGGTAGTAAGTTTCAGCGTTCCATTGTTTTCAACGGTAAGCCCTTCGTACTGATTGGCGGAATACGCGCCGAGGAGGCTGAGTTTGCCGCTGATGGCGGTAAAGTCCGGCTGCTCCACCTTGGTTCCCGCCGTATCGTACACTTCAACGGTGACCGTAACGCTCTGCGTGGTAAGTTTGGGGATCTTCAGCGCCTCCACTTCGGCGTCGGTAAGCTCTTCCCTGCCGTACGCATCCGCGAAACAGGTATGGCACTTGCTGCACTCAAAGTGCGCCTTCATCCCCTCCGCCTCGGCGGTCGGCTCTTGCAGCGGAAGCGATTCGATGTCATGCTGCGCAAGGATGGTGACAGACGCAGCCTCTTTCGTGCCCGCCTCGTCTGTAAAGTTCTTTTCGCAGCGGGAGCACGCCCAATACTCGATGTTGCCGTCCACCGTGCACGTCGCCGCAACGGCTTCGTGGTGGGTCATGTCATGCCCCAGAGCGGCGATGATGACGTCCGCTTCTGAAAGTTCGGTCTTTGCCTCTTCATCCTCAAACAGTTTGCCGCAGTCCGAGCAGAGGTAATACGCCTCATGCCCCGCCTCGGTACACGTTGCCGCAACTTCTTCAACGTACGTGAGCGAATGCTCCTCCTCGGCGCACGCGGCAAAGATGCCGAGCGTGAGCGCAAGGAGCGCCGCCGTGAACAGTACGGCAAGTTTCTTTTTTGCCTTCATAATTCCCCTCCTGTTGTTTTTTTGAGCCGCAAAAGCGGCAATTTAACGTTTTTTTGCCTTTCAGGCATTCTTTTCAAATACGGGTTTTACCGTAACGTTGCCCGCCGAAACGAAGGAATAGACGTTCTCTACAACTTCTTCCGCAACGTCCTCTCCGTTCACATACAGGTGCGCAAGGCGCCAGCCTTCGTCGGGCACGATGTTTAAATTCACCATGTCGCCCGTGATCGTCCAGTCATACCCCCACTCTTCGGTGACGGCGCCGCCCTCGGCTTCCTCGATCGTAAGCTCGTTGGAGATGAACCCGTTGCGGTCGAACACGTACCCGCAATTGGGTTTGCCCCAGCCGTTGAGCGAACTTTGTTCACCGCCGAAGTTGTACCATGTGCGCAGATCCGCAATGGCGCTGCCGTACTCGTCAAGCGTGGCGGAGATCATCGTGGGGTTGAAGTACACCGTATCGGGGCGTTCGCTCCTGCCGAACAGGGCGTAGGGCATGAAGTATTCCACATAGTACTCGTAGCATTCGCCCTTGGTGATGTCGCCCACGCGCTTCACCGCGTGCACGGGCGTGACGTTCTCTGCCGTGTGCATGACCTGCAAATTGCCCGAAACGAACTCGGAGATCTTGAACACGTTGGCGGCGGTGTTTTCGATCTCATACACGTCGTCGCCCGAGGTGGTCGTATCGCCGAAGGCGAAATAGCCGTTGAAGCAGGTCTGGTTGCCCGTGGCGACGGACGAGCTGTACACGGCGGCGCGGCTGTCGACGATGTGCGCCGCAACGACGATGCCCGTCTCTGAAAAATAGGTCGTCATTTCCAGCGTGCCCGTCTCCGTCTGCCCGCTCTGCTCTAAAATTTTGTTTGCTTTCAGCCAGCTCCTGCCCGTATAAAAGCTCTCGTCGAACACGCCGTCAATGACGATGCCGGGGTCGACAACAACGCTCGAACCCGTCGTGTTCACGGCGTATTCTTCCGTCTTATCCGTGATGCGGTAGGTATAATAGGGATCGCCGTCCGCATCGCCCTGCTGCCCGCAGCCCGCAAACGCGAAGCATGCCGCCAGCGCCGCCGCGCCGAGAACGACGCTTATGCTCTTTACGATCTTATTCATGATTTTCCCTCCTTACGCCTGTGTTCCTGCGAACTTGCCGACGATCGCAACTTCCTGCACGGCGGCGCTCTTCTGCCCCTTCGGCACTTCCACCGTAAAGCGGATCGCCTTCACGTTTTGCAGGCTTGCAAACTCGGCATAGCACCCGCCGCCGAAGATGATGTAGTACCGCTCGGTCACTTCGTTGTAGATGTGGTTGCAATCGTAACTGTATTTGAGTTCGGGGATAAGATACACCTTTTCGCGCCCGTTCTCTTCGCAGACGAAGGCGACGTTTTTGATGCTTTCAAACGCCGTTTCGTCGGAATTGGAGTTGTAGAACAGGATGCCGCGCAGCTCCTGCGGGCTTTTCAGCGCGATCTCGAAGGTGGACGTCTGCACGACGCTTGCCGCGGCGGCATACTTTTCTTCAAACGCCTGGCTGGAAGCGGTGAAGCAGGAGAACACGCCGTCGATCATGTTCTCTGCCGCGCTGCCCTCGGCAAGTTCGCCGCGGAGAAGTTCAATGCTTTCCAGCGCGCCCGAAACATCGCCGTATTCCTTGCCGATGCCGAAGGAGGGCTGGGCGGTGACGGTCGGCCCGTTGACGTGCATAACATCCAGCGGCTTGCCGTCCGCGCCGTCCACCGTGACCCACTTCACCTCGTCAAAGCGCACTGCCCTGTCTGCATAGGTGTAAAGATTGGTGTGCGCATGGTAGGCGATCATGAGTTTGTTTTCGCCGTTCACGTTCACCGTGAAGAAGGAGTGATGCCCCGGGCCGCCCACCGCGTGGTTTTCGCCCAGGTCGTTGCTCAGCAGCATGCCGTTTTCCGCGTCGGTGAGTTTGCGGAAGGGGCCGAGCGGGCTGTCGCCCACCGCCTGCATGACGCCGTAGGAAGATTCCGTATAGTTGCCGATGGAGAACGTGAGGTAGTACTTGCCGTTGTGTTTGAGCATGAACGGGCCTTCGTTGCAGTAGGACGCTATCTCTTCATACAGAACTTTTTCCACCTTTCCGCCGTTTTGCGCCGTCTGGTAGTCCTCTACCGTGTAGTAGCCGCAGGCGGTGAGCATTTTGTACGTAGACCAGTCCGGCGTGAGCCAGTTGGTCATCTTCACGCCCGCGATGGCGCCTGGCGTCTGCGACCAATACAGGTACTTTTCGCCCGTGTCGGGGTCGATGTAGGGAGAAAAGTCGATGGTCGCAACATACCCGCCGTCCACACCGCTGGTCGAAACCGTGATGACGCGCTCTTCGTCGGAATATCCGCCCTTTTCAAACGCCTCTTGGTAGGCGGCGTTGTCTAACAGCGCGTACGCGGCGTAATTTTGCGGGTATTCGGCGGAAGGCGTGCGCACATATGCTTCGTACCCGTCGCCGAGCGCCCTTTCCACTTCCGCCGCGTTCGTCAGGTCGACGGGCTTGAACGGCCCGCTGGCAGCTGCGGAAACGGCGACGACGGGCAGGTACGCGGGGGCTGCCACGCCTTCGTATTCCGTATCGGGCGGCGGCGTGAGCGAGAAGAACGCGTAGTAAAGCTGCGTGTCTTCATCATAGATGACCTCGGGCGCCCACAAAGCCTCGGACTCCGCAAGCGTTGCGGGCAGCTCTACAAAGCTGCCGCCGCTTTCCCAGGTCACAAGATCTTTGGAGCGGGAATAGGTCAGCCCCGTCACGTACGCGTAGTAATAGCCGTCGCGCGCCGTGTTGTCCAGCAAAAGCGGGTCGGCGCCGCTGAGCTCGGAACCGTTCCGCCTCCAAAGCTCGTCGTTGTAATACGGTTTGGTGGGGTCTTCCAGCTCTTCATAGTGCGCGCCGTCGTAGTAGGAAAGCTCCGTCGCCGGCTGGTAGATCGTATTCTTCGGCTCCTCGCACGCCGCAAGCAGCGGCAGGCACAGGAGCGCGGCAAGCCCTGCCGCAATGAATTTTGTTCCTTTCATGCAATTTTCCTCCTTGAATTGAAAAGACCGCAGCGCCGCCTATTCTTTGCCGCCGCCGATGTTGATGCCCTCGATAAAGTACTTCTGCATGCAGATGTACAGAATGATGAGCGGGAGCATGGAGATGAACGCCGCGGCGCACTTGGCGTTGTTGTAGCCGTTGCCTTCGCTGAGCATGCCCGTAAGTTCGGAGAGCGCGAGCTGCAAATTCCACAGCGACTTATCGTTGTACAGATACATCAGCTGCGCCGAATAGCTGTTGTAGCCGCCCACGAACGCGAACAGGAACTGCGCGAGGATGGCGGGTTTGCCGAGCGGCAGCGCGACGGAGAAGAACAGCCGCACCATGCCCGCGCCGTCGATCTTCGCCGCTTCCACGACCTCGTTGGAGAGCGCGCTATCGTAATAGGTGCGCAGAAAGAAGATGGTGCCGGCGCTGCCGAACAGCCCGGGGATGATCAGCGGCAACAGCCCGCGCGCCCCGCCGACCCAGCCGATGTTCACATAGAACAGGTATCCGACGAACCCGAACGCGCCGAGCGGGAGCATCATCGTGAACACGTTCGCGAGGAAGAAGATCTTCCTGCCCGGGAAGCGGAATTTGGAATACACAAAGGCGACGAGCGCCGAAAGGAGCAGCGAAACGACGGTGGGGACGAGCGTCTGCCACATCGTGTTGAAAAACCCGATGAGCAGCGACGGCACCCCGTTGACCGCGTTCGGGTCGAACGAGAAAATGAGCTCGTAGCCTTCCCCCGACAATTCATAGGGGAACAGGTGGAAGTCGTTCGCGCCGATCTCGTAGTCGGACATGAGCGACGTGCACACGACGACGAGGAAGGGAACGAACAGGATGAGCGTGTAGAACGCAAGCATGATGTAGGTGACGAGCTTGCGCACGGGGAAATTCCTTTTTGCCTTCTTTTGGCGGATCGCTTTTTCCATATTACAGATCCTCCAATTGAAGAATGCGTTTGCGGATGAGGTACACGGACGGGATCATCATGACGATGAACAGAAGCCAGCTCAGAATGGAGGCGTAGCCCATGTTGCCGAACTGCACGCCCTCTATGTAGATGTAATACATGAGCGCCAGCCCCGCATTTTCAGGCCCCGCGTACCCGTCCCAGCTCATGGGCGCCATGATGCGCGCCGCGTCAAAGGTGGTGAGCCCCGCCGTGATGCCCGCAAGGATCAGGAAGAAGGTGATGGTGGAAATGCCGGGGATCGTCACGTACCAGAATTTTTTGAAGGCGTTCGCGCCGTCCAGATCCGCCGCCTCGTACAGCGCGGGGTTGATGGACTTGAACGCCGAACAGTACATGACGATGCCGTAGCCCGGCGCCTGCCAGATGACGGAGATGAAGATCGCCCACGTCAGCGTGGAAGGATTTTCCATGTTGTTCAGCCAGTCGATGTCTGTGCCAAGCAGCGAATTGAGCGCGCCGTTCCAGCCGAAGATGACCGTCCACATGATAGACACCGCGACCGAAGAACAGACGTACGGGATGAAGTAGAGCGTCTGAAAAAAGCGCGTTCCGCGCACGCCCTGGCTCAGGAACGCCGCCATGATGATCGCGATCGTGAGCGAGGCAAACTGCGCCAGCACCATGACGAACGTCACCTTGACGGACTGCCAGATGGTGCCGATGTCCTCCCCGATGCGGATAAAATTCTCAAACCCGTTCCATTGCAGGGTTTCAAGACGGTTGTATTCCATCTCGCCGAACATCGCCAGAACGGAAAAGATGATCGTAAACCCGTTAAAGGCGAAAAAGGCGAGCAGCGGAACGGAGACGATGACCCAGCAGAGGATGTTCTGCCTGGTCAGGATCTTCTTTTTCTGCGGCAGTATGCGCCCCGGCTGCACGCTCTCCTCTTCGGAGAGCGCAGCCGTCTTCGTCAATTCCATGTCAGAACCTCCCGTTGAGGTAGATGTTGACCTTGGAGATCGCCTCGTCTGCGGTGGCGCCTTCGTTCGCCATAAACTTCGCGATCGTCGTATAGCCCGCACGCAGCTGGCCGTTGAAGGTGCCCGACCAGTCGTTCACCCATTCGCCGTCTTCAAAGTACGCCCAGTCGCCGATCTCGGCGCTCTGCGCCTGGAACGCCAGCGCCCAATAGTTCCTGCCGCCGCCGATCTCATAATACTCGTCGGATACGGCAAGGGAGGTCTGGTTGGGAACGTCGCCCATCTGCATGAGATAGCGCTGCCCTTCTTCGCCCGCCGCCCAGCGGATGAACTTCCACGCCTCGTCTTTCAAAGAAGCGTCCGAACGGGCGGGGATGACGAGCGCGGTAAAGGTGGCGAACGCCGACGTGCGCCCGACGAGCTCCGTGCCCGTCGCCTCGTCCTCAGCAAGCTCGCCCGTGTAGAGCACATCGTCGTATTTTTCGCCGATGACTTTCAGGTATTCGTTTTCAAACGTTTCGGCGCCGTCGTAGTATACGCTGCCGCCTTCGTACTCCCGCCACTGCTGCGCGGGCGCGATGTCGTATTTGCCGCGGTAGGAAGTTTCCAGCGAGGTGATCGCCGATTCGCCGCTCGCAAGGAGGGCGATCTCGCCGTTCACAAGACTCCCAGCGGCGTTGTCGTTGGAGAACAGCCCGATGCCGTAGCCGTTTTCTCCCTTGCCGCCGTTTCCGCCGACGGGAGAGGAGAGACGGACGAACTCATAGAGCGCGTCGTACGTAGAAGGCAGTTCGTGCACGCTGCCCGCGGCAGCCGCTGCCGCCGCTTCGCGGTCTTCGTAGGAGACGATATCCCCCGCCCGATAGACCGTATCGTTCAGTTCCAGCGTATCGGCAAGCACAAGATAGTTTGCGCCCTTGTCCGCCACCGAAAAGTCGTAGTTTTCGCCGTTCCAGGCGATGCAGTCGCCGCCGACCGACCACGCATAGGCGAACCACCAGTGCGTGCCCGAGCCGTTCTTTGTGGGAGAGCCTTCATTGTACCTCGGCGTGAACATCTTGGAGAGGTAGCGGAACTCTTCCCAGTTCATCGGGATGCGGTCATTGAACACTTTGTAAACCGTATCCCCCGCAAGGTTCGTGGAAGAAACGGCGCCTTCAAAGGGCGATTCCTTGTATTCCGCATAGCCGTGCGGCTGTACTTTGGCATAGGTGCCCGTGCTGCTCAGCTCTTCTTCCGCAACGGAAATGATATTGATCTTCTGATCCTCAAAGGCGGGCAGGCTGTAATAATACGCCATCGGATCCACGCCGAACGGCAAGCCCTGTATGTCGGCGCCCTCGCCCGCCATACGGATGCCGTCAGAGCCCGCTGCCGTGTCGATACGGAAAGTCTGCGTCAGGGCTTTGGGGATGCCCTCTTCGGTGTAGCCGCCCGGATCGTTCGCATAGTAATCGGAAAGGTCGGTAAAGAGCCCTTCCAGCGCCCACGATTTGAAGTCTTCGTCCTTCACCGTGAGAACGTCGGGCGTGTCGACGTAGAGCGCGGTGCGTTCGATGTTCTGGCGGTTGTCGCCTTCAACGTATACGCCGTCCTCGATGCCCTGCCCTTTGTTGTAATCACTGATCATGTTCTGCATGATGCGGTTTTCCGAAATGGACGCCGTGTACCAGAAACGGATGGTCGTCTGCCCCTCCTGCGGCCCGCCGCCGCAGCCGACAAGCCCAAAGGCCATACTGCCTGCGAGCAACGTACCGAGCGCGATCGCCGTAAGTTTGCCAAGTTTTCTCATTTTTCACCTCTTATTGATTTTTGTTTCTCTATTTGTTTCGGCAGGGAACGGCAAGCAACCGCTTTCCCTCCGTATTTTTCGGCATCTCCGTTTAAGGAGCGCGGTCACTTCACGCTCATCACTTCCTCCTCTTTTTTACGGATCAGCGCGAACGCGTCCTCGTCCGGCTTTGCCTTTTTGTATTCCTGCGGGCTCATGCCCTTTTCTTTGCGGAACACGCGCGAAAAGTATTTTACGTCGTCAAACCCCGACCATTTTGCCGTTTCCGCGACCGACATGTCCGTGAGCTGAAAGCGCTCGCAGGCGACGGAGATCCTGTACGCGTTCATGTACTGCACGGGCGTCATTTGCAGCAGTTCGGCGAACAGCGCCGTCAGGGCGCGCACCGAAAGCCCGTTTTCCGCCGCAATGTCTTCATTCGTCAGAGGCAGGCTGAAGTTGTTGTTCATGTACGTCAGAATATCGCGCATCTGCCGCCTTTTACGGATGATCTTAAAGTCCGCCCTGCCTTCCCGCTCCTCTTCGATGCACTTGCTCATGATGAGGATGAGGTAAGCGCAGGCGCGCATCTGCTGTACGTCGCTCTCGTCGAAGGCGTCTTTCATGCTTTTGAGCAGCTCTACGTAGCCGTCAAACCCGCTCAGCGCCCTGTGAAAATTCTCTTTGGTGAACCCGCATTGGCGGAACATCGCCTCCATGTTGTCGCCCGTCACCTCTACCCAGATATACGTCCACGGATCCTGCGGATCGGGGTAATAGTTGTAATACTCGTCCTGGTACAGCAAGAAGGATTCGCCCCGCTTGATCTTATACATCTTGCCGTCTGCGGTGATGACCGTTCCTCTGCCGAACAGCACAAAGTGCCACGCATTGTTGGGGCGAACCCGCGACACGGGGCCTTTCGAGGGCGGACAATGTTCATAGCCGACTTTACCGATACTGAACTTGTATTCTTCGCCGAATTCATCTACAGAAAACGTCATTTCAATTACCCTGCCTGCCCCTTAAACATGATCTTTTTTCTCTGCATATATTCTACCCCCCCCCGATTTTGGCTGTCAACAGGTTCTGAAAAAATATGCCGGTCGGTTGGTTGTGGTTAATCCGAACCAGTTCAAGGTGATCAGTCACTCTGTGAAGAAGACGGATAAAAACGATGCAAAGGTCTTGGCGGAATTTCTGGAGAAA
>CASDPE010000025.1 GCA_949282395.1 uncultured Bacillota bacterium
ACGAAGATAAACGTGAACCTCGGCACCTCGCGCGACATGACGGACATGGAGATGGAGTTCGCGAAGGTCAAAAGCGCCGTCGACATGGGCGCGGAGGCGATAATGGACCTCAGCTCCTTCGGCGACACGCGCAGGTTCCGCCGCTACCTCACGGAGAACTGCCCCGCGATGATCGGCACTGTGCCGATATATGACGCTGTCGTCTACTACCACAAGCCGCTCGCGCAGATAACGACGGACGAGTGGATAGACATCGTGCGCATGCACGCGGAGGACGGCGTGGACTTCATGACGATACACTGCGGCCTCAACCGCGACAACGCGGCGAAGTTCAAGCGCAACAAGCGCCTCACGAACATCGTCTCGCGCGGCGGCTCGATAATGTTCGCGTGGATGGAGATGACGGGGAAGGAAAATCCCTTCTTCGAGCGCTTCGACGAAATTCTTGAAATCTGCCGCGAGTACGACGTGACGCTGAGCCTCGGCGACGCTTGCCGCCCGGGCTGCATCGCCGACGCGACCGACGCGCCGCAGATAGGCGAGCTCATCACGCTCGGCGAGCTGACGAAGCGCGCGTGGGCGCGCGACGTGCAGATTATGATAGAAGGCCCCGGCCACATGCCGCTCAACCAGATAGCGGCGAACATGGAAATTGAAAAGACGCTCTGCCACGGCGCGCCCTTCTACGTGCTCGGCCCCATCGTCACCGACGTAGCGCCGGGCTACGACCACATCACCTCGGCGATAGGCGGCGCGATCGCGGCGTCGCACGGCGCGGCCTTCCTCTGCTACGTGACGCCAGCAGAGCATCTGCGCCTGCCTGACGTCGACGACGTTAAGGAAGGGATAATCGCGGCGCGCATCGCGGCGCACGCGGCGGACATAGCGAAGGGCGTTCCCGGCGCGGCCGAGTGGGACTACAAGATGAGCGAAGCGCGCAAGCGCCTCGACTGGAACAAAATGTTCGAGCTCGCGATGGACCCCGAGAAGGCGCGCCGCTACCGCGCCGAGTCGAAGCCCGAGAAGGAAGACACCTGCAGCATGTGCGGCAACTTCTGCGCGGTGAAGAACACGAACCGCATACTCGACGGCGAAATCGTCTCCATCTTCGACGAATAACGGCGCGCGCATAAAACGCGCGAAGATAAAAAATCGCTCCCGCCTCGCGCGGGAGCTTTTTTGTGCGTTTATGACGGCGGCGCAAGCTCGCCGTGTTTTCGTGAATTTCACGCGCCGCGCGCAACGCGCGGGACTTTCGCGCGCGCCGCGGAGTTTTTGTAAATTTGCGGAAGCGGCGCTGAATCCGCGCCGTTTTCCAAATTCATAGGCTTTCGCTACGCGCGCCGCTCCGGCAGATAAAATTCCCAGACTCCCGCGCTTCGCTCGCGCGCCGCATTTCATGCCGCGCCCGCCCGCGCGTATTTTTTGCGCGTATTGTTGCGGGCGTGAAGGTGTTCGCTGCAAACGCAAAGCGAAAAAATTTTTCAAAAAAATTTCTTCAAAATGCTTGACAGCCGGCTTTTGCGTGTGGTATGATGTGCCAAACCGATGAAGTAAAGGAGTAACCTGCATCACCTCATCCGAAGAGAGTTTCCGGCGGTGGGATGGAAGCGTTGGGGCGCAGGCGAATGGATTACCGAGGGCGGGTGCGAAAGGAGTTCCGAGTAGTGCCTGACGCGTCTCTCGCGTTACAGGGAGAGGGTATGATGGTACCCGCAACGAGGCAGCGCCGCGCGCTGTGAATTTGGGTGGCAACACGGTCATTTCGTCCCAATACGGAATGCCCGTGTTTTTTTGTCATAAAAATCATTTCAGGAGGAAACTTCCATGGCTGCAAACAACATCCCGTACAAGATCTATCTGTCTGAAAACGAGATCCCGAAGCAGTGGTATAACCTGAACGCCGCAATGAAGGACAAGCACGATCCGTTTCTGAATCCCGCGACGGGCAAGCCCTGCACGAAGGACGATCTCCGCGCCGTGTTCTGCGACGACTGCATCGATCAGGAACTGAACTTCACCGATCTCTATATCGACATCCCCGAAGGAATCCGCGACTTTTACAGGATGTATCGCCCCGCTCCGCTGGTGCGCGCGTATTGTCTTGAAAAGGCGCTGGGCACCCCCGCCGAAATTTATTATAAGTTCGAGGGGAACAACACTTCGGGTTCGCACAAGCTCAATTCGGCGGCTGCGCAGGCGTACTACGCCAAAAAGCAGGGGCTGAAGTCCATTACCACCGAAACGGGCGCGGGGCAGTGGGGCACCGCCCTTTCGATGGCGTCGGCGTTTTACGGGCTGGATCTGACCGTGTATATGGTCAAGGTGTCCAGCGAGCAGAAGCCGTACCGCAAGGAAGTCATGCGCACCTACGGCGCGCAGGTCGTTCCCTCGCCGTCGGATACGACCAACGCGGGGCGGAAGATCCTGCAGGAGTTCCCCGGCACGGGCGGCTCGCTCGGCTGCGCCATTTCCGAGGCGGTGGAAAAGGCGGTCACCTCCGATTCCTGCCGCTATGTGCTGGGCAGCGTGCTCGATCACGTTGTGCTGCACCAGTCCGTCATCGGGCTGGAAGCAAAGGCGGCGCTGGATAAATACGGCGTAGAGATCGATACCGTCATCGGCTGCGTCGGCGGCGGCTCCAACTTCGGCGGGCTGATCGCTCCCTTTATGGGGGATAAGATCGCGGGCAAGAACGACATCGATTTCATCGGCGTTGAGCCTGCAAGCTGCCCTTCGCTCACCCGCGGGAAGTATGTGTACGACTTCTGTGACAGCGCCAAAACGACGCCGCTTGCGCGCATGTACACCCTCGGCTGCGGCTTTATGCCTTCGGCGAGCCATGCGGGCGGGCTGCGTTACCACGGTATGAGCCCCATCGTTTCCAAACTCTATCACGACGGCTATATGCGCGCCGTTGCGGTGGAACAGACCAAGGTGTTCGAAGCGGCGGAGTACTTCGCCCGTACCGAAGGCATCCTGCCCGCTCCCGAATCCAGCCACGCCATCCTTGCCGCGATCGACGAAGCGATTGCGTGCAAAAAGACGGGGCAGAAGAAAAAGATCCTCTTCGGGCTGACGGGCACGGGGTACTTTGATATGGCTGCGTACAAGCAGTACAACGACGGCACGATGACGGACAGCATCCCTTCCGACGCCGACCTTGCCAAAGGGTTTGCCAGCATTCCCGATATTCCGCAGAACAAATAATTCCAAAACAATTTACTTTGCATGTATTTCATGTTATAATAAGGGGGAGAACGGGCGTTCTCCCCCTTATTATGCGGGGAATAAAGCGGACGGAGGGAAGATCTTATGATCCAGACGAGCGTGTTCGGCAAAACGGCGGACGGGCGCGAGGTTCGCGCTTTCAAACTGACCGACGGCAGGAACGAGGCGACCATTTTGAATTACGGCGGCATCATCCAGTCGCTGAAAATCGCGGACGCGGCGGGCGTGCAGCGCGACGTCGTGCTCGGCTACGATGACGTGGCGGGGTACGAAAACAACGGCGGCTATCTCGGCGCGCTGATCGGGCGGTTCGGCAACCGCATCGAAAAGGGGAAGCTCGTCATCGACGGTACGGAGTACGATCTGTACTGCAACGACCGCGGCAATCACCTGCACGGCGGCAAAGTCGGGTTTGACCGCAAGATCTGGAATTACATCTTCGAGGGCGGCGACGGGAACACGCTCGCGCTCAACATCGTCAGCCCGGACGGCGACGAAAATTACCCCGGTACGCTGCGCGTGGAAGTGCGCTACACCCTTTCGGGCGGGGAATTGAAGATCGAATACGCCGCCATGTCCGATAAAAAGACGGCGATCAACCTCACCAACCACGCCTATTTCAATCTGGACGGTGCGGGCAGCGGCAACGTGCTGGATACCTTTTTGCGCATCGCGGCGAGCCGCTATACGCCGACCGACGAAACGCTTATCCCGCACGGCGAATTCAAGAACGTGGAAGGCACCCCCTTCGACTTCCGCACGCCGCACCGCATCGGGGAACGCATCCACGATACCGACGATCAGGACATCGTGTATCAGGGCGGGTACGACGTGAACTTTGTGTTCGATAAACCGCAGGGCGCCTATGAAAAGGTGTGCGAGGCGGAGAGCGAGCGCAGCGGCATCGTCATGGAAGTTTTCACGGATAAACCTGCCGTACAATTGTATACGGGCAACGGGCTTTCGCAGCAGGGCAAGGGCGGCTATTACAACCGCAATTACGGCTTCTGCCTTGAAACGCAGTTCATCCCCAACGGCGTGAACTGCCCCGCCTATGCGGCGCTCGGCGACGCGCTTTACGAGCGCAACAAGGTGTACCACTTCACGACGGCGTACAAATTCAGCGTGAGGTAAGCGATGAAGTACATGATCGCCTCCGACCTGCACGGGTCGGCGTATTATGCGCGCGTGCTGGCGGAAAAATTTGCCGAAGAAGGGGCGGATCTGCTCGTTTTGCTCGGCGATATTTACAACCACGGGCCGCGCAATCCGCTGCCCGAAGAATATGCGCCCATGCAGGTTGCGCAGGTCTTGAACGGGCTGGCGGACAGGCTGCTCGTCATCAAGGGGAATTGCGACAGCGACGTCGATACGCTCATCTCCGATTTTGAATTTGTAAGCGAGGCGGTGCTTGTGTCGGGCGGCAAGCGCGTGTTTTTGCAGCACGGAGACAGGTTCAGCGCCGAAAATCTTCCCAAAAACTGCGGCAGCGGCTTTTTCTACGGGCATTACCACACGAGTTTTGTCAGACGGATGGGGGACGTGCTCGTTGCGAACCCCGGTTCCGTATCCCTTCCCAAAAAGGGGACGGCGCGCGCCTACCTTTTGTTGGAGGATGGCAGGGTCACACTCAAAAGCATTGCGGGCGGGCTGCTCGCCGAAGAAGAGGTGCTCTGAGCGGTAAATTTACAGGCTGCGCCGCGCCCGAACGGGCGCGGCTTTGTCTGTGGTTTTTTGTTTATATTACTATAAGAGGTGTTTTTTATGAAGATCAGGCTTGGTATTTTGGGCTATGGCAACCTGGGCAGGGGCGTGCAGTATGCCGCTTCGCTGTGCGAGGATATGGAAGTTGCCGCCGTGTTCACGCGCAGGGATCCCGCGTCCGTCAAAACGGTGCTGCCCGTAAAAGTGGAGCATACGGACGCGCTCGCATCCTATGTCGGCAAGATCGACGTGCTCATCCTCTGCGGCGGCAGCGCGACCGACCTGCCCGTGCAGTCTGTGGAGGCGGTGCGCCTGTTCAACACGGTAGACAGCTTCGATACCCACGCGAAGATCCCCGCGTACTTTGCCGCGCTGGATCGGGCGGGCAAGGAAGCGGGGCATCTCGGCGTGATGAGCGTTGGCTGGGATCCGGGGCTGTTTTCGCTGGCGCGCGCCTACTTCACGACGCTGCCGGGCACGGGCGAGGCGTATACATTCTGGGGCAAGGGTGTGAGCCAGGGGCACAGCGATGCGATCCGCCGTGTGGCGGGCGTGAAGGACGCGCGGCAGTATACGGTGCCTGTGGAGAGCGCGCTGGAACGGGTGCGCAGCGGTGAAAACCCGCAGCTCACCACCCGTGAAAAGCATACGCGCGAATGCTATGTGGTCGCCGAAGAGGGCGCCGATCTTGCGCGCATCGAGCGTGAGATCAAGGAAATGCCCGACTATTTTGCCGATTACGATACGACGGTGCATTTCATCTCCGAAGAGGAACTGCGCGCAAAGCACGGCGGCATCCCGCACGGCGGGTTCGTGCTGCGCGCGGGCAAGTCTGCCGCGGGGAATGATTACCTCATGGAGTTTTCGTTGAAACTCGGTTCCAACCCCGAATTTACGTCGGGCGTGCTGGTCGCCTACGCGCGGGCGGTGCATCGCCTGTACGGCGAGGGGAAGACGGGCGCCGTTACGGTGTTCGACATTGCGCCGAAGTACCTTTCGCCGCTTTCCGAAGAGGAGCTGCGCAAAACGCTCCTTTGATTTTACAGACGGTATCCGCCCTGCGGCATAAGCTGCGGGGCGTTTGCTAAAATGGCTTGCAGACCCCGCCGTTTTCAGTTCGCTTTTTTCGGGAAAACAGCAATATTTTTGCGTCAATTCCCTTGACTTTCCGTGTTCCATACGATATACTAAATACAGTTTCAAAAACCTGTTCGGGCACAAGATATTGTGCTTAGGCAGACGGCTTTTCGCAACTGGTGGATAGGCAGGCAACTGCGGGGGAGCGAAGAGCGGCATCGCCGGCCACCTGGGCAACTGCAAGCAACATTGCGGCTGCGCAGGTTTTTTATTTTCTCGGCTGAGGAGGATGGAGCCATGCAAAAAGAATTTGCCAAGGGAGCGTATTGCGACGCGATCGACGTGCGCGATTTCATTCAGACCAATTATACGCCGTACGAAGGCGATGCGGCGTTTTTGTGCGGGCCGACGGAGCGCACGAAAAAGCTCATGGAAAAGGTGAACGCGCTGTTAAAGGCGGAGACGGACAAGGGCGGCGTGCTGGACGTGGATACCGAGCATGTCAGTTCGCTGCTGACCTATCCCGCGGGGTACATCGATAAGGAGAACGAGATCATCGTCGGCTTGCAGACGGATGCGCCGCTCAAGCGCGGCGTGAACCCGTTCGGCGGTATCCGCATGGCGCGGCAGGCGTGCGAGGCGTACGGGTATAAGCTGTCGGATGTTGTGGAGACGGAGTTCAGTTACAAGACCACGCACAACGACGCAGTGTTCCATGTCTATACCGACGAGATGAAGGCGGTGCGCCATGCGGGGCTTCTGACGGGGCTGCCCGATGCGTACGGCAGGGGCAGGATCATCGGCGACTACCGCCGCGTCGCGCTCTACGGCGTGGACAGGCTCATCGAGGAAAAGCAGAAGGATAAGCGCGAGCGCGGCATGCGACCCATGGACGAGCAGAATATCCGCACGCTCGAAGAGCTGTACAAGCAGATCGACTTTCTGAAAAAGCTCAAGGACATGGCGCTGCTGTATGGCGTGGACATCTCTGCGCCCGCGCAGAACGCGAAAGAGGCGATCCAGTGGACGTACTTTGCATACCTTGCGGCGATCAAAGAGCAGAACGGCGCGGCGATGAGCCTCGGGAGGGTGTCGACCTTCTTCGATATTTATATTGAGCGCGATATAGCGAACGGCGTGCTGACCGAGAGCGAGGCGCAGGAGCTGGTGGACGACTTTGTCATCAAATGCCGCATCACGCGCCAGCTGCGCACGCCCGAGTACAACGAAATGTTCGGCGGCGACCCGACGTGGACGACGGAGAGCATCGGCGGCATGGGGCTGGACGGCAGGACGCTCGTCACAAAAACTTCGTACCGCATCCTGCATACGCTGTATAACCTCGGCGCCGCGCCCGAGCCTAACCTTACGGTGCTCTGGTCGGAGCGGCTGCCCGAACCCTTCAAAAAATTCTGCGCGAAAGTCTCCATCGATACCGACTCCATTCAGTACGAGAACGACGATCTGATGCGCCCGATCTACGGCGACGACTACGGCATCGCCTGCTGCGTCTCCGCTATGAAGATCGGCAAACAGATGCAGTTTTTCGGCGCGCGCTGCAACCTTGCCAAGCTGCTGCTGCTCACCCTCAACGGCGGCAGGGACGAAAAGAGCGGCGTGCAGCTGGCGCCCGAAGGCGAACGGTTCGAGGGCGTGCTCGACTATGAAAAGGTGCGCAAGGCGTACAGCAAGTCGATGCAGTGGCTGTGCCGCCTGTATGTGAGCACGCTGAACGTCATCCATTACATGCACGACAAATACGCCTATGAAAAGATCCAGATGGCGCTGCACGATACGGACGTCGAGCGCTTCCTTGCCTGTGGCGTGGCGGGGCTTTCGGTGGTGGCGGATTCGCTGTCTGCGATCAAATATGCCAAGGTCACGCCCGTCTACGGCGAAAACGGGCTGATCAGCGGGTTCGATACCGTCGGCGAATTCCCCAAATACGGCAACGACGACGACCGCGTGGACAGCATTGCCGCGGAGCTCGTCAAAGAATTTTCCGAAGAGCTGAAAAAGACGCCTGCCTACCGCGGAGCGAAACACACGCTGTCCGTTCTGACCATCACGTCGAACGTGGCGTACGGCAAAAAGACGGGTGCCACGCCCGACGGAAGGGCGGCGGGGGAGCCGTTTGCGCCCGGAGCGAACCCGATGCACGAGCGTGACAGGAGCGG
Source organism: uncultured Bacillota bacterium (assembly GCA_949282395.1). GTDB lineage: Bacteria > Bacillota > Clostridia > Christensenellales > Borkfalkiaceae > Borkfalkia. The sequence continues at coordinate 8,190 of CASDPE010000025.1, forward strand.
CGCTTTGGCTTCGCTCAATTCGGTCGCAAAACTCTCCTACGACTGCTGCCGCGACGGCATTTCCAATACCTTTTCGATCGTGCCGTCCGCGCTCGGCGAGGATGCGGAGGACAGGGCGGAAAACCTTGCGGACATGCTGGACGGCTATTTTGCGCAGGGCGCGCATCACCTCAATGTAAACGTGTTCGACCGTGCGAAGCTGATCGCGGCGATGGAACACCCCGAGCTGTACCCGAGCGTGACCATCCGCGTTTCGGGGTATGCCGTGAACTTCCACAAGCTCTCCAAAGCGCATCAGTTGGAAGTCATCAAACGCACATACCACGGCAGAATGTAAGCAAAACGCCGATTTCTTTCAGAAAGAAGGTACTATGTGTAACATAAATAAGCGCGGGGCGGAAGATTCCGCCCCGCATATCGGGTATATCGATTCGGTTTACTGCGGTTCGGGCGTGGACGGAAAGGGGCTGCGCTGCGTCGTCTTCTTTGCAGGGTGTAATCTTCGCTGCCCGTTCTGCCATAACCCCGAAACGCTCTTCAGACAGGGGGAGGAGGTCGAGGCAGATGCTCTTGTCGCGCGGCTGGAGCGGTATAAACCCTATTTCAAGCGCGGCGGCGTCACGCTTTCGGGCGGGGAGCCTTTCCTGCAAAAGGAGTTTGCGCTTGCGCTTGCGCGCAAACTGACGGAGCGCGGCATCCATGTGCTGTTTGAAACGAACGGGCATATCTGCGATGAGGAGCTGATCGCGGCGGGCGAGATCGTCTGCGACGTCAAAAACCAGGAGTCGGACGACCTCTCCGCTTATGCAAAATTCTTCGCCGCATGCGTGCGGCAGGGGAAGGTGCCGCAGGTGACGAACGTGCTCGTTCCGGGTAAAAACGATTCGGCGGAAAAACTGCGCGCGCTTGCGCGGCTCGTAAAAGAATATTTTCCGCTAGGGAAAATCAAGTTCCTTCCCTTCCGAAAATTGTGCGAGGATAAGTACAAGGAGCTCGGTTTGCCGTTCCCGTATGCCGCCGTCCGCGAGGCGGAAGAAGAGGATATCGAGCGCGCGTACACGGTCGTAAACGATGTTTTTGGTCAAAATTCATAGTACTATGTCAGACATAAACTGGTAAAAAAGACGGGGAAGCGCTTCGCTTCCCCGTTAAAAGTTTGCGGATTTAAAGGCGTACTCATTTTTGCGCTTTCAGGTATTTCAAAGCCTCTGTGCCCGCGATCATGCCGTCGTACACGGCTTTGGCGATCTGCTGCAGCCCGGGGATGCAGTCCCCTGCGGCAAAGATGCCGGGGATGTTCGTCATGCGCTTTTCGTCGGTGATGAGTTTGCCGCCCTTTGTTTCCAGCCCCGTTTTTTTGGCGAAAGCAAAGGCGCCCGCCGAGCCGCGGGCGATGAACGCGCCGTCATAGGCTTCCCGCGAGCCGTCGGCAAAAACGATCTCTTTGAGCGTTTCACCGCCTTCGAACGCGCCGATCTTTTTTGTGTTGCAGGGCAGCCCATGTATGGCGGCTTCGCCGTCCGTGAGCACGGTCACGTCTTCAACAACGTTTTTCAGTTCCTCGTACTCGCTGCGCGCATAGGCGCCGCCGCCGATGACGGCGACTTTTTTGCCGCGGTAAAAGAATGCGTCGCAGACGGCGCAGTAACTCACGCCCGCGCCTTCGAACGCCTCGATGTTTTTGATGGGCGGCACGTTCCGCGCCGTACCGCAGGCGATGATGACCGCGCCCGCGTCCAGGTGCCCCGCGCCCGTCTTTACGCGGAAGCCGTTCGCGGCAAATTCAATGCCGAACACCTCCGTGTGCAGGATCTCCGCGCCGAGGTTTTCCGCCTGTTTTACGCCCGCGGAGAGGAGCGCTTCGGCGCGGACGCCGTGCTCGAATCCGTAATAATTCTGGATCAGGTCGGCTTTTTGAAGCGCGCCGCCGTCTTTGGCGGCGATCCTTACGCGCGCGCCGCCGCGCACGGCGTACAGCGCCGCCGAAATGCCCGCGGGGCCGCTGCCGATGATGAGCAGGTCTTTCATGGGTTCCGCCTCCCGTTTTTCGGTCATTATACCGCATGCGCGCGCCGTCCGTCAAATGCTTTGCGCGGGGAGGCGCTCTCTTTTTCACGCCGTATTTTGCTCTTTTTTGTATAAAAACCGTAAAAATCGGGGAAGCCGCGCATATGCGCGTGTAAATTGGGGCGCAAAACCGTTGACATTGTTTTCGATTTCGGGTACAATACAGGTACCATGTGATGCGCGTAACAGAGTATCCATGCAAATATTTTATCCGCGGCGTTCACCGCCGTCGGCGCAGCGCTTGCGCTGCCTTATTGTGATCGGGCACAAATTCCCGGGCTTATAAGTTGGTTACTTGATAACCGGGTGCCTTGCGGCACGCTTGTAAAACGATCAATAAGAGTAGTAAAAGTAAGGTATTTGCTATATAGACTCTGTTCTGCGGGCTTTCCCTGTATTCGTCAGGGGGGCGTTGGCGGTTGTTCGGGAGCGGTATGCAAGGAGCGTACCGTTTTTTTTGTTTATGCCGGAGGTTCCTACGATGGGAGAAAAGATCAATCTGTACGGGTTCAACAATCTTACGAAGTCTTTGAGCTTCAACATTTACGATGTGTGCTACGCGCGCAGCCCGCGCGAACAGCGCGACTACATCGCGTACATCGACGGGCAGTACAACAGCGAGCGCCTGACCAAGATCCTCACCACGCTTACGGATATGATCGGGGCGAAGGTGCTCAACATCGCCAAACAGGATTATGAACCGCAGGGCGCCTCCGTCACCATCCTCATTGCGGAAGGGTCGATGATCCCCGCGGGCAGCACGCAGCTGGCGCATCTTGACAAGAGCCACGTCACCGTGCATACCTATCCCGAATACCACCCCGAAACCTGCCTTGCGACCTTCCGCGTGGACATCGACGTTGCCACCTGCGGCGAGATCACGCCGCTCTCCACGCTGGATTACCTGATCGGCTCTTTCGATTCGGATATCATCACCCTCGATTACAAGGTGCGCGGCTTTACGCGTGACGTGAACGGGCATAAGCTGTTCCTCGATCACGAGATCCGCTCCATTCAGGACTTTATCGACCCCGAAACGCTGCTACGGTACGACGCAATGGACATCAACGTGTATGCGGCGAACCTCTTTCATACCCGCATGATGGTCAAAGAGATCGATCTGCAAAACTATCTGTTCAAGACGGACGCCTACGAGCTGCCGCCCAAACAGCGTTTGGAGATGACGGGGAACCTGCGGCGCGAGATGATCGAAATTTTCAGCAACAAGAATATTTTTTAAAGAGTACGAGCGATGAAGGAACTTTCCCAAAAACGGGCGCCCATTTATGAGGCGCTGCAAGAGATGCAGCGCATGCGCCTCGTGCCCTTCGATGTGCCGGGGCACAAGCGCGGCAGGGGCAACCCCGAGCTTTGCGCGCTGCTCGGCGAGCGGTGCGTGGGGCTGGACGTCAACTCCATGAAGTGCCTGGATAATCTCTGCCATCCCGTTTCGGTCATCCGTGACGCCGAACGGCTCACGGCGGAAGCGTTCGGCGCGGCGTGGGCGTTTTTGATGGTCGGCGGCACCACGTCCGCCGTGCAGAGCATGATCCTGACCGTTGCAAAGCGCGGCGAAAAGATCATTCTGCCCCGCAACGTGCACAGAAGCGTCATGACGGCGATGGTCTTGAACGGCGCCGTGCCCGTATATGTGGATCCCGAATGCGACGACGACCTCGGCATCTCACTCGGCATGCGGACGGATGCGGTGCGCCGCGCCGTCGCCGAAAACCCGGACGCCAAGGCGGTGCTCGTCAACAACCCGACCTATTACGGCGTCTGTTCCGACCTTGCCGAGATCGTGCGCATTGCCCATCAGGCGGGCATGCTGTGCATTGCGGACGAGGCGCACGGCACGCATTTTTATTTCGGGGACGGCATGCCGCTCTCTGCCATGAAGGCGGGTGCGGATATGGCGGCGGTCTCCATGCACAAATCGGGCGGGAGCCTGACGCAGAGTTCCGTGCTGCTCATCGGGCGCGCCATGCAGGAAGGGTACGTGCGGCAGATCATCAACCTGACGCAGACCACGAGCGCGTCGTATCTGCTGCTTTCTTCGCTGGATATTTCCCGCCGCAACCTTGCGCTGCGCGGAAGAGAGGCGTTTGCGGGGGTGGTCGACCTTGCCCGCTACGCCCGCAGCGAGATCAACGAGGTTGGGGATTATTACGCCTTCGGCAAAGAGCTCGTCAACGGAGACAGCATTTTCGATTTTGACGAAACAAAGCTCTCCGTCAACACGTTGGACGTGGGGCTGGCGGGCATCGAGGTGTACGATCTTTTGCGCGATGAGTACGACATCCAGATCGAATTCGGCGACCTCGGCAACATCCTCGCCTATCTCTCGATAGGCGACAGGGAACGCGACATCGAGCGGCTTGTGAGCGCTCTTTCCGAGATCCGCAGGTTGTACAAGAAGAGCAAGGCGGGGCTGATGAAACAGGAGTACATCGAGCCCATCGTCGCCATGTCCCCGCAGGACGCGTTCTATGCGGAAAAGACTTCGCTGCCGCTGCGGCAGACGGAGGGGCGCATTTGCAGCGAATTTGTCATGTGCTATCCGCCGGGCATCCCGATCCTGGCGCCGGGCGAGCGCATCACGCGGCGCATCCTCGATTACATCGAATACGCCAAGGCGAAGGGCTGCCAGATGACGGGGCCCGAAGACGCGGCGATCGAGCGGCTGAACGTGATCTGAACAAGTGCGCACACCCTCTTTGAAGAGGCTCAGGGAGAGAAACGGTATGGAATTCTGGTTTTCCGAACGGCATACAAAGAATGTAAAACTTTCCATCCGCGTGGACAGGCAGCTGTACAGCGGTTCGAGCGACTTGCAGCGCATTGACGTGTTTGACAGCCCCGAATTCGGCAGGTTCCTCGTGCTGGACGGATACATGATGCTCACGCAGAAGGATGAGTTCATTTATCATGAAATGATCGCGCATGTGCCCATGGCGGTGCATCCGAACGTGAAAAACGTGCTGGTCATCGGCGGAGGCGACGGCGGCGTCGTGCGCGAGCTCGTGCAATACGACGACATCGAGAGTATCGACCTCGTAGAGATCGACAGGCAGGTCGTCGAAGTCTGCCGCGAATATTTCCCTTCGCTCACCTGCGGTTTAGACGATGAGCGCGTCACCATCCATTATAAGGACGGGCTGCGGTTCGTGCGCTCCTGCAAGAACGAATACGATCTCATCATCGTCGATTCCACCGACCCGTTCGGCCCGGGCGAGGGGCTGTTCACCCGCGAATTTTACGGGAACTGCTATAAGGCGCTCAAAGAGGACGGCATCATGGTCAACCAGCATGAAAGCCCGTTCTACGACGAGGACGCGCTCGCCTGTCAGCGTGCGCACAAGCGCATCGTCGAATCCTTCCCGATCAGCCGCGTCTATCAGGCGCATATCCCGACCTATCCTTCGGGGCACTGGCTGTTCGGGTTTGCGTCCAAAAAATACCACCCGCTGCGCGATCTGAACGAGGCGCGCTGGAACGCGCGCGGCATCAAATGCCGCTACTATACGACGACCCTGCACAAGGGCGCGTTCTATATCCCTGCGTATGTGGAGGAGCTTTTGAGCGATGTCGAACATGCAGATTGACGCTTTTCTTGCTTGTGACAAGCCGTACAGGGCGGCGCGCACCGTGCTGTTCGGTGCGCCCTTTGACGGTACGACTTCCTACCGCCCGGGCACGCGGTTCGGCAGTTCCGCCATCCGCCGCGAATCGTACGGCATTGAAACGTACAGCCCGTATCAGGACAGGGATCTGGAAGAGGCGGCGGTGACAGACCTCGGCGATTTGGAACTTCCCTTCGGCGATACGCGGGCGGCGCTCGCGATCATCGAAAGACAGACGGGGAAGATCCTGCAAAGCGGCAAGCGCCCCTTCATGCTTGGCGGCGAACATCTCGTCACGCTGGGTGCGGTGCGCGCGGCGGTGAAAAAACATCCCGATCTCTGCATCGTGCATTTTGACGCACACACCGACCTTCGCGACGAGTATCTCGGGGTCAAACTTTCGCATGCCTGCGTTTTGCGCCGCTGCCACGAGCTGACGGGGGACAGGCGCATCGCGCAGTTCGGCATCCGTTCGGGGCTGCGCGAAGAATTTGTGTGGGGCAGGGAACATACCCTGCTGCGCCCCTTCGGGTTTGACGGGCTGGAAGAGGCGCTGGAGACCTTTTCGGGCAAGCCCGTGTATTTCACGCTCGATCTGGATGTGCTCGACCCTTCCGTTTTCCCCGGTACGGGCACGCCCGAGGCGGGCGGGGTCACCTTTGAACAGCTTCGCCGCGCGGCGACGCTCGTGTGTTCCGCCGCAGACGTTGTGGCACTGGACGTGAACGAGCTCAGCCCGCCGTACGATCAGAGCGGCGCGTCGACCGCCGTCGCCTGCAAGATCGTGCGCGAGATGCTGCTTGCTTTGGAACGCTGAACATCCGTCCGCATTTTTTGCGGGCGGTACAAATAAACGACGGGAGATAGGATCATGGCAAAGGTATTGGTCATCGGCTGCGGCGGCGTTGCGTCCGTCGCCATCCGCAAATGCTGTATGCACAGCGACGTGTTCACGGAGCTGTGCATTGCAAGCCGCACGCTTTCCAAGTGCGACGCGCTCAAAGCGAAACTCACGGGCAAAACAAAGACGAAGATCACCACCGCGCAGGTGGACGCGGACAAGCCCGAAGAGGTCATTGCGCTCATTCAAAAGGTGAAGCCCGATCTCGTCATGAACATCGCGCTGCCGTACCAGGATCTGGCGATCATGGACGCTTGCCTCGCCTGCGGGGTGAATTACCTTGACACGGCGAACTACGAGCCGGAAAACACGGACGACCCCGCATGGCGCGAAACGTATGAAAAGCGGTGCAGGGAAGAGGGCTTTTCCGCTTACTTTGATTACACATGGCAGTGGGCGTACAATGACAAGTACAAAAAAGCGGGGCTCACGGCGCTGCTCGGCTCGGGGTTCGACCCCGGGGTGACGCAGGTGTTCTGCGCCTATGCGCAGAAGCATCTGTTCGACACGATCGAGACCATCGACATTTTAGACTGCAACGGCGGCGACCACGGCTATCCCTTCGCCACCAACTTCAACCCCGAGATCAACCTGCGCGAAGTGTCTGCGCCCGGTTCGTATTGGGAGAACGGCAAGTGGGTCGAGGTGCCCGCCATGAGCATCCGCCGCACCTATCATTTTGACGGCGTCGGGGAGAAGGATATGTACCTACTTCATCACGAAGAGATCGAGTCGCTGGCGAAGAACATCAAAGGCGTAAAACGTATCCGCTTTTTCATGACCTTCGGGCAGAGCTACCTCACGCATATGAAGTGCCTTGAAAATGTAGGGATGTTGTCTACCACCCCCGTGGAGTTTGAGGGGAAGGAGATCGTGCCCATTCAGTTTCTGAAGGCGCTGCTGCCCGATCCCGCTTCGCTCGGGCCGCGCACCGTCGGCAAAACGAACATCGGCTGCATCTTTACGGGCGTGAAGGACGGCAAGCGCAAAACGGCGTACATCTATAACGTCTGCGACCACCAGGAGTGCTACCGCGAAGTGGAATCGCAGGCGATCTCGTATACGACGGGCGTGCCCGCCATGATCGGCGCCATGATGCTGGTCACCGGTAAATGGAACAAGAAGGGCGTATACACGCCCGAAGAGTTCGACCCCGATCCCTTCATGCAGGCGCTGAACGAGAACGGGCTGCCGTGGAAGGTGGTGGAAGACCCCGCCCTGGTGGAGTGATGCGCACGCCGTACTATCTTATCGACGAAAAAAAACTGCATGAAAACCTGCGCGTCCTTGCCGAAGTGAAGGAGCGCGCGGGCTGTAAGATCCTGCTTGCGCAAAAGGCGTATTCGGCTTACCGTACGTATCCGCTCATACGGCGGTACCTTGACGGTTCTGCGGCGAGCGGGCTGTACGAAGCGCGCCTCGGGCATGAGGAGATGGGCGGGGAAACGCACGTCTTTTCTCCCGCATACCGCGAGGATGAGTTTGAACAGATCCTGCAATTTGCCGATCACATCGTCTTTAATTCCTGCGCGCAGCTGAAAAAGTTCGCGCCGCGCGCCAAAGCCGCGGGCAAGAGCGTGGGGCTGCGCCTCAACCCCGAGTGCTCCACGCAGGAGGGGCACGCCATCTACGATCCCTGCGCGCCCGGTTCGCGCCTCGGGGTGACGCGCGCGCAGTTCGATGCGTCCGTGCTGCCGCTGTTGGACGGCGTTCACATGCACACCCTCTGCGAGCAGAATGCGGACGCCCTCGCCGTCACGGTGGCGGCGCTGGAAGAAAAGTTCGGTGATATCCTCGGCGGAATGAAGTGGCTTAATCTGGGAGGCGGGCACCACATTACGCGGGAAGATTACGACAGGGAACTGCTGATCCGCACGGTGCGTTCGCTTGCCGAAAAATATGGCGCGGAGGTGATCCTCGAACCGGGTGAGGCGGTCGTCCTGAATGCAGGAACGTTCGTCACGTCCGTGGTCGACATCGTGCACAACGGCATCGATATCGCCGTGTTGGACTGTTCGGCGGCGTGTCATATGCCCGACGTGCTGGAAATGCCGTACCGCCCGCCGCTGTTCGGTTCGGGCGAAGCGGGCGAAAAAAAGTATACCTACCGCCTTGCGGGCGGTACCTGCCTGGCGGGGGATGTGATCGGGGATTATTCCTTTGACGCGCCGCTCAAAGAAGGGGACGAGCTCGTGTTCGGCGATATGGCGCTGTATACGATGGTCAAAACCAACACCTTCAACGGCATGCCGCTGCCTGCCATCGCCATCCGCCGCGAGAGCGGCGAAATACAGCCGCTGCGCACCTTCGGGTACAGCGACTTCAAAAACCGTTTATAGGGCAAATACGAAGGCGGAGCGCTGTCTGTGCGCTCCGCCTTCGCCTTTACCCGCCCGAACCGATTTTCGCTTTGCCGCCGCTGCGGGCAAAAATGCAGGCACGCAAAAAAGCGTCGGACGACCGGCGCTTTTGTTTTAAGATCGTATAGAAATTATGAAAAGGAAGGGGAAGTTACTCTGCGGCTTCCTCTTTCTTTTTGCGCGTCCTCTTCGGCTTTTCCGCGGGCGCTTCTTCTACTGCGGGTGCCGCGGGAGCGGCTGCGGGCGCTTCTTCTGCTGCGGGAGCAGCTTCCTGCGCGGCGGCTTTCGCTGCGTTCAGGCGCTTTGCCAGCGCAGACTTCTTGTTCGCGGCGTTGTTCTTGTGCAGGATCCCTTTGGACGCTGCCGAGTCGATCACGGAAGAGACGCCGGGCAGCAGCTTTTCGGCTGCGTCGAAGTCGCCTGCGTCGACTGCCGCAATAAATTTACGGATCGCCGTTTTGACGGCGGATTTGATCATCTTGTTCTGCGAGTTTTTCTTTTCGGTCACGTTTACGCGCTTTTTAGCTGATTTGATGTTAGGCACCTTGCTTCTCCTTGCGGGTATGGTAAATTTGATACTTCGCTATTTTAGCATAAAAAATTTTGCTTGTAAACTGTTTTTTATGCAAAAAAAGGAATTTATTGCTCTGCCTGCCCATATATTTCGGAAGAAAAAGGTGCGGGGAGGGCAAGGGCGCGGTGCAGCCGTTCACGGCGGTTTTTGACAGCGGCTTCGGCGGGCTTACGGTGCTGCGCGCCTGCGCGCGGCGGTGCCCGCACGAGCGGTTCGGATATTTCGGCGACCATGCCCATGCGCCGTACGGTAACCGCCCGCCCGAAGAGATCGCGCGCCTTGCCTCTGACGCGTTTGCTTATCTTGCGCGCTATCCGCTGCGTGCCGCCGTCGTGGCGTGCAACACGGTGACGGCGCTCTGCATCGACGAGCTGCGCGCGCGGTTCCCGTTCCCCGTCATAGGGGTGGAGCCTGCCGTGCGCCCCGCCGTCGCGTTTGCGCAGGGGGAAG
>CASDPE010000026.1 GCA_949282395.1 uncultured Bacillota bacterium
GACGTTGTTTAATGCTTATACCGGGGCGAATTTAAAAGTTGCCAATTGGCCGGGTGTGACCGTAGAGCGTATGGAAGGAGCCATTCAAGATCATGATATGAAGATCCATTTAGTCGATCTTCCCGGAACGTATTCTTTGACTTCTTATACGATGGAAGAACAAGTTTCGCGCCAATTTATCTTGAGTGATCAGGTGGATGTGATTATTGATGTAGTGGATGCTTCCAGTTTGGAAAGAAGTCTTTATTTGACTTTACAGCTTCTTGAACTGAATAAGCCGATGGTGTTGGCATTAAATATGATGGATATCATCGAAAAACGGGGGATGGAGATCGACCTACACCGTTTATCAGAACTGCTGGGAATCCCTGTGGTCCCTGTGACCGCCAGAAAAAAACAAGGGATCCATACTTTGATGCATGCGGCTTGCCATCAGGAAGAAGGCCAAAATTCGCAAGTCAATCATAGACCGCAAGCCATTCAAGGCGAGGTCATTAAACGCTATGCCATGGAATATGATTATAAACTTGAAGCTAAGATCTCAAAGATCCAAAGTGAGCTGGTTCGTCAAGATCCGCATATTCTCAATCCTAGATGGGTTGCGATCAAGTTGCTGGAAGACGATAAGGAAATCAAAGAAAAATATCCATTGGATCTAACTGCATTGATCGATGGTGACGAAGATACACGAATCATCAATCAGAAGTATGACTATATCCAGGCAATCATTCGTGAGGTCTTGCTGGGGAAAAAATCGAAAGATGAACTGACGGATAAGATCGATCGAGTGGTGACCCATCCTGTTTTTGGATTGATCTTTTTCTTGCTGGTCATGTTGTTGGTCTTTGGATTGACTTTTTTATTAGGCGACATGTTAAAAGGGTATGTGGAAGCTTTTGTCGATTGGTTGATCCAGATTTGCACTTCAGGCATGGAGGCTTTCCGGGTTTCGGATTGGCTGATTGATCTGGTGACCAACGGAATTATCGGCGGTGTTGGCGGAATTTTAACTTTTTTACCGAATATCGCAATCTTATTTCTGGCTTTAGCGTTCTTGGAAGACAGCGGTTATATGGCACGAGTCGCTTATGTCATGAACGATATTATGGAACATTTAGGACTTTCCGGTCGTTCTTTTATTCCGATGGTCTTAGGGTTCGGATGTACCGTTCCTGCTCTGATGGCCAGTCGTGCTTTAGAATCTCCTAAAGATCGCCATCGCGTGATGTTGGTGACGCCATTCTTTTCCTGCAGTGCCAAATTACCGGTCTATATTTTGTTTAGCGGGTTGTTTTTTGGCGAATATGCTACTTTGGCGGCCTACAGTATGTATATAATAGGGATCCTGGTCGCTTTGATCGTTGCCTGGGTCTTGCATCTGAAAGATAAGAACAAAGAGGAGAATCCTTTGTTGATTGAACTGCCTTTGTACAAAATGCCAAGCGCTTACACGATCTTTATTTATGTTTGGGACAAAGTCAAAGATTTCTTGACCAAAGCCGGTACGACGATCTTTATCGCATCGATCATTGTATGGGTTTTGATGCATGTCGGATTCAGCGGCTACACATCGGATATTTCAACGAGTTTTGCGGCTGCGATCGGAAATGCGATCGTACCGGTCATGGCACCGATCGGACTTGGCTATTGGCAGATCTGTGTAGCTCTGTTGGCTGGTTTGAGTGCTAAAGAAGTTGTAGTATCCAGTACGGCTGTTTTATTTGGAATTTCCAATATCAATGGGCTGGCGGGGATGAAGACGTTGCATACAGCATTATCGGCTATGGGATTCACGGCTTTGAACGCCTATTGTTTGTTGTTGTTCTGTTTGTTATATGTACCATGTGTCGCTTCTTTAGGGACGATCCGCAAGGAAAGCGGCTCGATACGCTATATGCTGATTACCATGATCTTTCAGATTTTGGTGGCATGGGGGATTTGTTTCGTTGTCTATCAGATCGGAACCATGTTTTTATTCTAATTAGAAAGTGTTTCTTTTGACTTCTTATTTAAATCATCCTATAATCAAGCTAACGATAGTGATAAGGATATGGATGAGGTAATCTTTGATAAGAGAGGAAAGTGGCTGGTGAAAACTTTCTGAGAAGTTCTTGATCTACTCCCTTTGAATCGCCCTTGAAAAAGTGTGCCGTAATCTTGCGTTAAAAGAATAATGAAGTGCACATACATCGTATGTGAACAAAGGTGGTACCGCGTGCGACAGACGTCCTTTGAGATGGCTGTCGCTTTTTATATGAAAGGAAAGATAAAGTATGGAATTGATCAATGTTTTAGAACACGAAGATTTAGTCAAGCTGAATCATTCATGTGCCCACATGATGGCACAAGCTGTTAAGCGTCTCTATCCACAGGCTAAATTTTGGGTAGGACCGGTTATCCAAGATGGTTTTTATTACGACATGGATCTTGGCGACGTAAAACTGAGCGATGAAGACTTGGAAAAGATCTCTAAGGAGAGCACGGGAACGCCCGCCGCGGAGCAGGATCTGGAACAGATCAAAAAGCAATTCAAAAAACGCAAAGCGGAAGTCCCCGCCTATTCGCAGGTCAAGCGCTACAACGCCGCACCGGATATAGGGCTGACCGACGCGCAGGCAAACGAGCGCTACGCGCAGTTCCTGTTCAACGACGTCAACCAAAAATATTCCAAATCGTATGCCAGCATCTTTATCGGCAACCTCTGCACCTTTTTCAACTTTTTGTGCGTGCTGGCAATGGCGGCGCTCATCTATTCGGGCGCGGGTATTTCGCAGTTTTTGTTCGTCGCCATTTTTGCGCTGAACATCGCCTTCGGCATCGCGACCGAGATCCGCGCAAAGCGCAAGATCGACAAACTTTCCATCCTCAACGCGCCGACGGCAAAGGTCGTGCGCAGCGGCGAGATCCGCGAGATCGCCGCCAAAGACATCGTGCTCGACGACGTCGTCGTGCTTTCCCTCGGCAACCAGATCCCCGCCGACTGCATCGTGGCGGAAGGCTCCGTCGAAGTCAACGAATCGCTTCTGACAGGCGAATCCGTTCCCGTTAAAAAAGAGGCGGGCGACCAGCTTTTTGCAGGCAGTTTTATCACGGCGGGCAACTGCCGCGCGCGTGCGGACAAAGTCGGGAAAAATACCTACCTCAACTCCCTTTCCGCCAAGGCGAAAAAGTACAAAAAACCGAAATCCGAACTGATGCGCTCGACGAAGTTTGTCATCATGATCGTCGGCATCCTCATCATCCCCATTGCGGCGGGCATGTTCTTCATCAACTGGAACAACTTCGACCCCGCACTCAGCGACCTGACGCAGCTCAACGACACCATCCAGCGCACCGTTTCCATCGTCATCGGCATGATCCCTTCGGGCATGCTGCTTCTGACGAGCATCGCGCTGACGCTCGGCATCATCCGCCTGATGACGCACAACACCCTCGTGCAGGACTTGTATTCGCTGGAAATGCTTGCTCGGGTGAACGTGCTCTGCCTCGACAAGACGGGCACCATCACGGACGGGCGCATGAAGGTGAACGACTGCATGCTGCTGAATAACCCGACGGACTTTACCGTCAACGAGATCGTGGGCAGCTGCCTGTACGCCTTGCAGGACAACAACCAGACTTCGATCGCGCTGCACAACTACTTCGGGCACAACACCACGCTGCACGCCGCCGCTACCCTGCCCTTCTCGTCAAAGCGCAAACTTTCCGCCGTCACATTTGACGAGATCGGCACCGTCGCCATCGGCGCGCCGGAATTCGTTCTGGGCAGTATCCCCGCAAAGATCAACAAGATCATCAACCAATACGCTTCGATGGGGCTGCGCGTGCTGATCGTTGCGCATTCGCCCGGGGCGATCGCAGGCGAGGCGCTCCCCTCCGGATTGAAGCCCATCGCCATCATCTCCATTGCAGACAACATCCGCGAAGACGCCGCGCAGACCATCCGTTGGTTCAAGGAAAACGACGTAGCCATCCGCATCATTTCGGGCGATAACCCGCGCACGGTTTCGGAAGTTGCAAAGCGCGTAGGCGTTGCCAATGCGGAAAAATACATCTCGCTTGAAGGGCTGAGCGACACGGAAGTCGCCTCCGTAGCCAACAAATACACGGTCTTCGGGCGGGTCACCCCCGAACAGAAAGCGATCCTCGTCAAGTCCATCAAGGCGGACGGCAACACCGTGGCAATGACGGGCGACGGCGTGAACGACATCCTTGCCCTGAAAGAGGCGGACTGCGCCGTCAGCGTCGCGTCGGGCAGCGAGGCGGCGAAAAACGTCAGCCACATCGTGCTGTTAGACAACAATTTCGCCTCCATGCCGAAAGTCGTATTCGAAGGGCGCAGGGTGATCAACAACATTCAGAACTCCTCTTCGCTGTATCTGATGAAGACGCTGTTCATCACCGTGTTCGCCCTCATCTCCATCATTTTCAATCAGGCATACCCCTTTAAGACGAACAACCTGATGATGCTTGAATTTTTCGTCATCGGCGTGCCCAGCTTTTTCCTCTCGCTGCAGCCAAACCGCGACCGCGTGCAGGGGAAATTTATGCCGACGGTGCTCGCCCGAACGGTGCCATGCGCGCTGGTGCTCATCTTGGCGGTCGAAAGCATCCAACTCGTCGCCATGCTGCAGCCCGCCTATTTTACGGCGGACAACATCGACGAGATCTCCGTCATCGTCATCACGTTCACGGGGCTTGTGATGCTCTTCCGCGTCTGCCAGCCCTTCAACCTGTTCCGCGCGATCATGTTTCTTTCCATGGTCGCCGCGTGCATCCTCAGCACGACGCTGCTGCCCTTCATCTTCTTTGAAGAGGGCTACTCTACCCCGCTGCTCGGATTCGTGCCGTCGCTGTATGTGGTCGTGGTCGTGCTGCTGTGTTTCCCCGTTTCGGAAGTGTTGCTGCGCCTGACAGCCAAACTGCGTTCGGGCAGAAAAAAGCAGCCGAAACTTCTGAACAGCCTGCATTGATCGGCTTTTTCTGCGGGGCGGCAAACCGCCCCGTTCTTTTTTGCGTTTGATATAGTTTAAAACTATTGATACATATAAAATTTAAGTGTTTTCCTATTGCACAACAATATGGTATACTATATAAAAATTCTATAAAAGGAACAGAAACAGACATGAAAACATCCGTTATCGGCTATCCGCGCGTAGGCGCACTGCGCGAACTCAAATTTGCAAGCGAAAAATATTTCCGCGGCGAGATCGCGGCGGAAGAATTGCAGGCGACGGCAAAGCAGCTGCGCGCCGCGCACCTGAACGTACAAAAGCAGAACGGGATCGACTTTATCCCCTGCAATGACTTTTCCTTTTATGATACCGTGCTGGACGCCGCCGTGCTGTTCGGCGCAGTCCCCGCGCGCTACCGTGCGCTCGGGCTTTCCCCGCTCGACACCTATTTTGCCATGGCGCGCGGCTATCAGGGAAAGGAAGGCGACGTGAAGGCGCTCGCCATGAAAAAGTGGTTCAACACGAACTACCATTACATGGTACCCGAGATCGACGACGACACAGCGCTCACCCTCGCGGGCAGCAAACCGCTCGACGAATTTGCCGAAGCTAAGGCGCTCGGCATCACCGCAAAGCCCGTGATCTGCGGCGCATTCACGCTTTTGAAGCTCGCGCGCTACACGGGCAGCAAAGCGGCGGAAGATTTTGCGGAGCAGGCAGCCGCGGTCTACGGAACGCTGCTTGAAAAACTTGCGGCGGCAGGCGCGGAATGGGTGCAGTTCGACGAACCCGCCCTCGTGCGCGACCTGAGCGACGCGGACAAGGCGCTTTTTGCGGCGCTGTACCGCGCCATCCTTGCGCGCAAAGGCGGCGCAAAGGTGTTGGTGCAGACGTACTTCGGCGACGTGCGCGACTGCTACAAAGAGCTGTGCGGGCTGCCCTTTGACGGCATCGGGCTGGACTTTACCGAAGGGCGCGAAAGTTTTGCGCTTGTGGAAGAAAACGGCTTCCCCAAAACGAAAGTGCTCTTTGCGGGGCTTGTGAACGGCAAAAATATCTGGAAAAACCACTATACCGCGACCGTTGCCGCCGTACAGAAATTGCAGAAGACGGGCGCGGAAGTCGTGCTTTCCACCTCCTGCTCGCTGCTGCACGTGCCCTACACGCTGCGCAACGAAACAAAACTTGCCGCCGAATACACCGAACGTTTTGCCTTCGCCGAAGAAAAACTGCAGGAACTGAAAGAGCTGAAAGAGATCCTCGCCGCCGCCGACCCGACGGCCTGCGAGGCATACAAGGCGAATGCGGCGCTGTTTGCACGGGAACGCAGCGGTAAAAACGCGGTTGTGCAGGCAAAAGTTGCGGCGATCCGCCCCGAAGACTATACCCGCCTGCCCGCATTCGAAGTGCGTGAAGCGATCCAGAAAGACCGCTTCAAACTGCCCCTTCTTCCGACGACGACCATCGGCTCCTTCCCGCAGACGGCGGACGTTAAAGCCAACCGCGCCGCCTACAAAAAGGGCGACATCACCAAAGAGCAGTACGACGCCTTCAACCGCAAAAAGATCGCGGAATGCGTGGCTTTGCAGGAAAAGATCGGGCTGGACGTGCTCGTGCACGGCGAATTTGAACGCAACGACATGGTCGAATATTTCGGCGAATGCCTCAGCGGCTTCCTGTTCACCGAAAAGGCTTGGGTGCAGTCCTACGGCACGCGCTGCGTGAAACCCCCGATCGTCTGGGGCGACGTTTCCCGCGAAAAGCCGATGACCGTTGCGTGGTCGGTCTACGCGCAGAGCCTCACAAGCAAGCCGATGAAAGGCATGCTGACGGGGCCGGTCACCATCCTCAACTGGTCGTTCCCGCGCGAGGATATCACGCTGCGTGAATGCGCCCTTCAGATCGCGCTCGCGATCCGCGAAGAGGTGCTCGACCTTGAAGCGAACGGGCTGGCGATCATCCAGATCGACGAGGCGGCGCTGCGCGAAAAGCTGCCGCTACGCAAGAGCGATTGGGAGAGCGATTACCTGAGCTGGGCGATCCCCGCCTTCCGCCTCGTACACAGCGGCGTGAAAGCGGAAACGCAGATCCACACGCATATGTGTTACAGTGAATTTACGGATATCATTCCCGCCATCGACAACATGGACGCGGATGTGATCACCTTCGAAGCCTCCCGCTCCGACCTGCTCATTCTGGACGCGCTCAAAGCGAACAACTTCCGTACCGAAGTCGGCCCGGGCGTATACGATATCCACTCTCCCCGCGTGCCGTCCGTGCAGGAGATCAAAACGGCGCTCAAAAAGATGCTTGCGAAGATCCCCGCCGAAAAGCTGTGGGTCAACCCGGACTGCGGGTTAAAGACGCGCGGCGTGGAAGAGACCGTGCCGAGCCTTGAACACCTTGTTGAGGCGGCAAAGGAACTCAGAAATGAAGACCTGTGAACTTTTTAAAAAGAAGACCGTACTTTCCTACGAAGTATTTCCGCCGAAGCGCACGGGCGCCGTCGATACCGTGTACACGACCGTTGCCGCGCTCAAAGAATTTTCGCCCGATTTTATCAGCGTGACATACGGCGCGGGCGGCGGCAGGGCCACCTGTGAGGCGACCCTTTCCATCGCGTCTTTCATCAAAAACATTTACGGCATCGAATGCGTTGCGCACCTGCCCTGCATCGGGCTGACGCGCGAAGAGGCGGAGAACCAGCTCGAACGCTTCCGCGGAGCGGGGATCGAAAACATCCTCGCCCTGCGCGGCGATATGCCCGAGGGCGGAGCGCCCGCAGGCGATTTTGCGCACGCGAACGACCTGATCTCTTTCATCCGCGAAAAATACGATTTTAACGTGATCGCCGCCTGCTACCCCGAAGGGCACAATGAATCCGAAAGCGTTTTAGACGACATTCAGAACCTGAAGCGCAAGACGGACGCGGGCGCAACGCAGCTCATCTCGCAGCTGTTTTTCGACAACGACTATTTCTACCGCTTTTTGGAGCGCTGCCGTTTGGCAGGCATCAACGTCCCCGTCGAAGCGGGGATCATGCCCGTGGCAAACAAAAAACAGATCGAACGCATGGTCACCCTCTGCGGCGTGACCCTGCCCAAAAAGTTCTCCTCCATGATGTCACGCTACGAAAACAACCCGGACGCCATGCGTGACGCCGGGATCGCTTACGCAGTCGACCAGATCGTCGACCTCATTTCGCAGGGCGTAGACGGCATCCACCTGTATACCATGAACAACCCTTACATAGCGCGCCGCATTTACGAGGCTGTGCACAGATTGCTGTAAACGCGATAAAAACGGCTTCGGCGCCGCATGGCGCCGAAGCCGTTTTTGCTTTTATCAGGAAAGCAGCCGAAAACCGTCTGCCGCGATCAGCCTTTTCAGTTCGGCAAGATACACCTGCGCACTCGCCGCAAGCGGCGCTTTTATGCTCGCAATGTACCCGACCCGCATGCGCTCGTCCGTCTCCAACCGCACGGATACGATGTTATCGCCGTTCAGGTTGCGGTTGAGCACGCCCGTGCAGATGGTGTACCCGTTCAGCCCGATCAACAGATTGAACAGCGTCGCCCTGTCACTGACATGGATGCGCTTTTTGTGCGGCTCCGTACTCAGGATCTCCTCGGAAAAATAGAAGGAATTGTACGTTCCCTGTTCAAAAACCAGGCACGGGTATTCTTCCAGATCGGAAAGGCGCAGAACGCTTTTTTCCGCAAGCGGGTGCGAACAGCTCAGAAAAACATGCGGCTCCGCCTCGAACAGCGGCGTGAACGAGAGCGATTTTTCTTTAAACAAATTTTGCAGCACCTTTTCGTTGAAGCTACTCAGATACAAAATGCCGACTTCGCTCTGAAAATTCGCCACGTCCTCTATGATCTCGTAGGTGCGCGTTTCGCGGAGGGTAAATTCATATTCATCCGCCTGCAGCGACGCGATCAGGTTGACGAAGGCATTTACCGCAAAGGCATAATGCTGCGTCGAAATGCGGCAAAGCTGTTTTGCAGGCTTCTTGTTCTTGTAGCGCTCTTCCAAAAGCCCCGCCTGCTCCAGGATCTGCCGCGCATACGAAAGAAATTCCGTTCCGTCCGCAGAGAGCGAGATGCCCTTCGGCGTGCGGCGGAAAATTTCTATGTTCAGCTCGGTTTCCAGCTCTTTGACCGCAGCAGACAGGCTCGGCTGCGCAATATACAACTGACGCGCCGCTTCCGTGATCGACCCGCATTCGGCGATCTTGACGATGTACTTCAACTGCTGCAAAGTCATATTACGCTCCTCTACTCATCCGATTTTTACGGTTTATGTGGCGCATACTACTATGCAAACCGAAAAATCAGCCAATAAATACGATAAAAACCTGCGCGGCGCAATTTATTGCGCCGCGCTTTTTCTTGCCTTTATTCCTCAGCGTTTTCCACGCCGGCATCTGCCCCGTTCGCTTCGGGAACATCGGAAGGTTCGGCGCCGCCGTTCTCTTCCGCGCTCTCTTCGGCGGGAAGTTCTTCTTCCTCTTCTTCGCGCGGCGCAACGGCAACGGTCGCAACGGTGGAATCTTTCAGCCGCATAACGCGTACACCCTGCGTGTTTCTTCCGATCTTTGAAATATCCGAAACATGCATGCGGATGATGGTACCGTTGCCCGAAATGATCATGATGTCTTCGTTTTCGTTCACGATCTTCAGGTTTACAAGATAGCCCGTCTTTTCGTTGAATACGCCGGCCTTGATGCCCTTGCCTGCCCTGCCCTGCAAGCGGTAATCTTCCACATCCGAGCGTTTGCCGTACCCGTTTGAGGTGAGGGTCAGGATCTCGTGATCGGGCTTTACAACAAGCATGTCGACCAGGTAATCGTCGTCCCCGAGGCTCATGGCGCGCACGCCCTGCGTATCTCTGCCCATCGGGCGGACGTCGCTCTCCTTAAAGCGGATGCACTTGCCCTCCTTCGAGGCTATGATCAGCTCGTCGCTGCCCGTCGTAAACTCAACCGAGATCAGCTCGTCGCCCTCGTTGATCTTGATGGCGATCTTGCCGACTTTGCGGATGTTGGCAAACTCTTCAAGCACGGTCTTTTTGATCAGCCCGCGGCGGGTCGCCATGGCGATGTACCCGGTCGTATCCTTTGCAAGCGGGATAATTGCCGTGATCTTTTCATCCTGTGCGATCTGCAGCAGATTGACGATCGCCCTGCCCCGCGCCTGCCGCTGCGCTTCGGGGATCTCGTACCCCTTAATGGAATACACTTTGCCGAAGCTGGAGAAAAAGAGGATATTGTCATGCGTGGAACTGATGAACAGTTTTTCTACAAAATCTTCCTCTTTCGGTTTGTGCGCGGTGATCCCCATGCCGCCACGGCGCTGCGCGCGGTATTCGGCAACGGGCTGGCGCTTGACGTAACCCGAGTGCGTCATGGTGATGACGACTTCTTCCTCTTCGATCAGATCTTCCACGTCGATCTCGCCGTAATCGTAGGAAAGCTCCGTTTTGCGTTCGGTACGGAATTTATCGCGGATCGCGGAAAGATCTTCCTTGATGATGGCAAGCACGCGCCATTCATTGGCAAGGATATCTTTTAAATCAAGAATGGTACGTTCGAGTTCCGCAAGTTCTTCCTGCAGTTTTTCCACTTCCAGCGAAGTCAGGCGCTGCAAACGCATTTCAAGGATGGCGTTTGCCTGCTTATCCGTAAGCTCAAAGCTCTGCATAAGTTTTTCGCAGGCAACGTTCTTATCGGCAGACGCCTTGATGATCGCAATGACTTCGTCGATGTTTGCAAGCGCAAGCACCAGCCCTGCAACGATGTGCGCGCGTTCTTCCGCCTTGTTCAGGTCAAAGCGCGTGCGGCGGACGATGACCTCCTTCTGGTGTTCGATGTAATAATGGATGCACTCTTTCAGGTTCAGCACCTTCGGCTCGCCGTCCACAAGGGCGAGCATGATGATGCCGTTCGACGTTTGCAGCTGCGTATGCTTGTACAGCGTATTCAGCACGACCTGCGCATTCGCGTCCTTGCGAAGGTCGATGACGATGCGCATGCCGTCACGGTCGGATTCTTCGTTGATCCCAGAAATGCCGTCAATGCGCTTATCCTTTACAAGGTCTGCGATCGCTTTGATGAGCTTTTCTTTGTTGACCTGGTACGGGATCTCGGTGACGATGATGCGCGTACGCTGCGTATTGCCCGAAGTATAATCTTCGATCTCGCATTTCGCGCGCAGGATGTAGTTGCCGCGCCCCGTGCGGTAGGCGCGCTTGACGCCCGCCCTTCCCATGAGGATCGCGCCCGTCGGAAAGTCCGGCGCGGGGATAAACTCCATCAGCTCGTCTACGGTGATCTCGGGATTATCGATCTGCGCGATCACGCCGTCGATGATCTCGCCGAGGTTGTGCGGCGGGATGTTCGTCGCCATGCCCACGGCAATGCCGTCGCTGCCGTTGACCAGCAGGTTCGGGAAACGCGCGGGGAGCACGGTCGGCTGCATGCCCGTATCGTCAAAGGTCGGATAGAAATCCACCGTCTCTTTATCAAGGTCGCGCAGCATCTCTGCCGCGAGCTTCGACATACGCGCTTCCGTATAACGCATTGCAGCGGGCGGATCGCCGTCCACCGATCCGAAGTTCCCGTGCCCGTCCACAAGCGGACAGTTAATTGTAAAGTCCTGCGCAAGGCGCACGAGCGCGTCATACACGGCGGAATCGCCGTGCGGATGGTATTTACCCAACACATCACCGACGATACGCGCGCATTTGCGGTACGCCTTGTCATTGTACAGCCCCATTTCGTGCATGGAATACAGGATGCGGCGGTGAACGGGCTTCAACCCGTCACGCACGTCCGGGATGGCGCGGCTAACGTTTACCGCCATCGCATACGCGATGAAAGATTTTTTCAGCTCGTCATCCACTTCCACGTCGATGAGATTGGTCATTGCGAGGGTCTTTTTAAACTCCTCGGTAAGCTCTGCGCTTGTCTCTTTTTTCGCCATGATACGCTCCCCTTAAATATCCAGCTCGGCGACGAGCTTCGCGTTCTGTTCGATGAATTGGCGGCGGAGTTCCGGCTTTTCCCCCATCAGCAGCGAGAACATTTCGTCCGCTTCGACCGCGTCCTTCATGTTCACGCGCAGCAGCGTGCGCGTAGCGGGGTTCATCGTCGTTTCCCACAGCTGCGTGCTGTTCATCTCGCCAAGACCCTTATACCGCTGCAAATCGAACTTGCCGGGGTTTTCGGCACGGTATGCATCCAGCTCCGCATCCGAATACATATACTTTTCTTCCTTGCCGCGCACGGCTTTGTACAGCGGCGGCTGCGCCACATACACATGCCCGCGCTCGATGAGCGGGCGCATAAAGCGGAAAAAGAAGGTGAGCAGCAGGATGCGGATGTGGCTGCCGTCCACGTCCGCATCGGTCATGCAGATGATGCGGTCGTAACGCAGCTTGCTCTCGTCAAAATCGTCATGGATCCCGCAGCCGAATGCGGTGATCATGCTCTTGATCTCTTCGTTTTCCAGAACGTGATTGAGCCGCGCCTTTTCCACGTTCAGGATCTTACCGCGCAGCGGCAAGATCGCCTGGAAACGCCTGTCCCGCCCCTGTTTGGCGGTACCGCCTGCCGAATCGCCCTCCACAAGATAGATCTCGCACAGCTCTGCGCGCTTTTCGCTGCAATCGGCAAGTTTGCCGGGCAGCGTCGTATTCTCCAAAAAGCCCTTGCGGCGGGTAAGCTCGCGCGCGTTACGGGCGGCGTCACGCGCCTTCTGCGCGGTAACACAGCGCAGAACAAGCTCGCGCGCCTGCGACGGGTTCTCTTCCAGATAGGTGCCGAGGTGCTCTACCGTCGCCTTCTGAACGTAGGCGCGCATAAAGCTGTTGCCGAGCTTTGTCTTGGTCTGCCCTTCGAACTGCGGATCGGTGAGCTTGACCGAAACGACCGCCGTGATCCCTTCGCGCACGTCTTCGCCCGAAAGTTTGTCATTCTCTTTCAGAATGTTCAGCCTGTGCCCTGCGTCGTTGATCACCTTGGTGAGCGCAGCTTTGAAGCCGTCAAGATGGGTGCCGCCCTCCTCGGTATGGATGTTGTTCGCATAGCTGAAAATGGTTTCGCTGTACCCGTCATTGTACTGGATGGCAACTTCGACGGAGCTGCTGTCATTCTCCTCTTCAAAATAGACGGGCTGCGTAAAGAGAACCTCTTTGTTCTTGTTGAGATCCTCTACATAATGCAGGATGCCCCCTTCGTAGCAGAAATCGTCGGAATGCGGTTTTTCGCCGCGCTCGTCGGTAATGGAGAGGGTCAGCCCCTTATTCAGGTACGCAAGCTCGCGCAGGCGCACGCGCAGATTGTCGTAATTGAATACGACGGTCTCGAAGATCTCGTCATCCGGGTAAAAGGTGACCTTGGTACCCGTTCTGTCCGTATCCCCGACGATCGCGAGCGCACGCTGCGGCACGCCGCGGTTGTAGACCTGCTTATAGACGTGACCGTTCTGGTACACTTCCACTTCCAGCCATTCGGAGAGCGCGTTGACGACGGAAATACCGACGCCGTGCAGCCCGCCCGAGATCTTATAACCGCCGCCGCCGAATTTGCCGCCGGCATGCAGCTTTGTGAGGACGAGCTCCACCGAAGACACGCCCTCCTTTTTATGGATCCCCGTGGGGATCCCGCGCCCGTTGTCTTCCACCGAGCAAGAACCGTCTTTATTGATGACGACCGAGATGTGCGTACAGTACCCCGCCAACGCTTCGTCGATGGAGTTATCCACGATCTCCTGCACGAGGTGATGCAGACCGCGTTCATCCGTTGAACCGATGTACATCCCCGGGCGTTTGCGGACGGGTTCCAGCCCTTCGAGCACCTGGATCTGCTCTTCGCCGTATTCCCCTTGAACTTTTTCTGCCATTGAAAGTCTCCTTGAAAAGCAAGCAAAAAAATTGCAATTTCCTACACAAAAATTATACCATATTTTGCGCAAAAATCAAAGCGTTTGAGGCTCTGTTTTGAAAATAAATTTTGACCGATCGCATTTAAGGCGCGTAATAAGCCCGCAGAGGCGCGAAAAAAAGAAAATTAAAAAATATGCCTATTTTTAAATACGCGGACAATTTTTTACGGAGATCGGATTTTTCCGTATAA
The DNA here is from genome assembly GCA_949282395.1 of uncultured Bacillota bacterium. Lineage (GTDB taxonomy): Bacteria > Bacillota > Clostridia > Christensenellales > Borkfalkiaceae > Borkfalkia. Next base: position 14,095 of record CASDPE010000026.1, read on the forward strand.
AACAGCCGCGCTTTGCGCATGCTTTATAAAAAGAAACGGAGGCGGACAGACATGGTATGCAGCATCTGCGGCAGCACCTTTTCGGCAGCGGGCGGGAGCGTCTGCACAGACTGCGGGCTGACGATATGCCCCGCATGCAGGCACCGCTCGGGCGGGCTCTGCCCGCATTGCTGCGGGCAGCTCGAACACGTACACTGAACAGATAAGCGCAGGCGGCAGCCCGAACGGGCTGCCGCCTGCGCTTATACATACAAAACCATGTTCGGTCAGACAGCAACATCCTCGCCGAAACGCTGTTCCAGCTCTTCACGGATGCAGCCGAGCAGTTTGCGCTCGTACTGCGCAAGCCCGGGCACGGAACAGCTGTCTGCAAGTTCCTGTGCGGCGCTCAGATGCCGCAGGCAGGCAGGTCTGCTGCCGCCCGCAAACAGCTCGTATGCCGCCGCGATCCGCTGCGCCGTTACGGTGCGCTCGCCGTTGAGGTACTGCCGCAGCGCGGGATACATCCGCCGCGCCTCGTCCGCATTCTGCTTTACGGCGCATTCGACGAACAGGATGTCCGCCGCGATCTCAAACCTGCAATACGGCGGCACATATTCCGCCAGATCTTTCAGCCTGTCGCTCAGAGCGACCGCGCTCTGCATGTCGCCGCCGTCAAGGGCGCGCGCCAGGCGGTAATCGGTGAGAAGGACAAAATTCGGATCGTCCTCGGGAAGCTGCGGCGCGCCGTAAAAGAGCTGTTCGGGGATCTGTGCGGGCGTTTCCCCACGCATGAGATACCCTTCAACAGAGAGGATGTTCACAGCCGTCAAAGCGGAGGCATCCTTGCGCGCAAGCCCGATGAGGATCGCGCCGTCCGTCGGCGGATCCGAAAACGGAAGCAGATTGCAGGCAAACAAATAAAACGCATACGGCAGCGACGTAGCGATCAGCGTATACACGGCAAAGGGCGACGAACACACAAAGATCAACGCGAGCAGCGCCCCCGCAAACCAAAGAAAGGAAAAGAGCAGCCCGCCGAACGTGACAAGGGCGTACCGCGCGCGCATGCGGTCGGCGGAGAGCGGCAGCATTTCCGCCGAGCCCGCCTCATCCTCCGGCATCCGCCCCAAACGGAACCGTACGCCGCTGCCCGTCTTCACGACATGAAAAAACCAGACATGCAGCGCATTGAAGCGGAACCCGCACAACTTGCCGAACACGATATGCCCCAATTCATGAAAGAGGCAGCTCAGCGCAGACGAAAGCAGCCCGCCCAGCAGCATTGCCACGATCAGGAGCGCCGCGTGATAATCGCGGTAAAAAGCCGCATACCCGAAATAGACGACCAGCACAGCCTGTGCGATCGCCAGCACCGAACAGACGGCGATCAGTACCTTTTCCGACCGATTTCTCATAACCCTCACCGGCTCCGCTTTCACGGCCTCGCCGCGGCGTTTACCCATTGCGCTCTCCTTGTCTCATTGCAGTATGTAAGCGAGGTATCCTTCCAGATTGTCCTTTTCGCTGACGGTGACCCGCTCTGCTCCGACCGCCTGCATCACGCGGTACAAAAGCAGCGCGCCGCCGCCGAGGATATCCGCACGGCGCGGATCCATCCCCTTGAACGCAAGCCGCTCCCGCATGGGAAGAGCAAGCAGCTTTTCCGCCCAGCCGAGCACATCCGCCCCCGAAAGCACATAGCCGTCCGTTTTTGACGGATCATACGGGGAAAGTTCCAACGCGAGCGCCGCAAGCGACGTCGCCGTACCGCCGATGGCATAGGCTTCAAAACGCGGCACCGCTCCGTATACGGCGATACGGCTTTGGATGAACGTTTCGATAGCCTCCCTATCCTCTCCGCAGGCGTCTCGCAGGCGCACAGCCCCCACGTCCGCCGACGCGGCGTACACGATCTTTCCGCCGCAGGAAACGGTGACCTCGGTGCTCGCCCCGCCAACGTCGATAATGCCGCCATCCTTTCCGCCAAGAGCGCCCAACAGCCCGAGCTCCGCTTCAAGCCCGCCCGCGATCACATCCACGTTCAGCCCGCAGAGCAATTTGACGGTATCCACTAAGTACTTGCCGTTCACGGCGCTGCGGACAGCCGCCGTTGCGAAGGCATACACTTTCCGCGCGCCGTCACGTTCTGCCTGCGCCTTAAACGCGGCGACGGCGAGCGCCGTGCGCACGACCGCTTCGTGCGAGAGCCTGCCCGACTTTTCCACCCCGCCGCCGAGGCGGGTCGTTTCGACCTTCTTATAAATAGTTTGACCGCCCGCCCACAAAAGCAGGCGGACGGAATTCGACCCGATGTCGATCACACCGTACTTGATCATTTTATTTTTCTTCCCCGTCTCCGCTCAGCATACCCAACTCGCGTGCAGCGCGTTCCAGCCAAAGCAGATTGGTTTTGTATTGCTCGCTCTCTTCCGAAAGATTTTCATTTTCCTCCGTGAGCTGCTCGATCTGCTTTTCCAGCTCCTCGATCCGTGCGTTGCGCGAGCCGATCGCGATCATCTGGTAGATCCAGAAGATGAGCAGGATCGCAAGCAGCACCACTGCCGCAGCCGTGATGCCTACGATGAGCTTTTTTTTCCTTTCGTCCATGCGCAGCTTTCGGACGCAGGCATAGTATCGGGAACCGCCCTGCTCCGCTCCTGCATTTATTATACAGCTTCCGCGTGAAAAAAGCAAGTATTCTGTGTAAACTTTCGTGATAGAGCCAAAACCCGAAGAGCGCCGCAACGAGCATATACACGCGAAGGTCGGGAAGATAAAACGCCGCGCGCAGCAGCGCGAACAGAAAGGCAAAGGCAGCAAAAAAGAGCACGTCCGCCGCAATACACGCCCACTTCCCGCGCGCCAATGCACGCGCGGCGCAATTCACCTCGTATAAAGCTCCCGCCGCGATCCCCGCAGTCAGGCAGGCAAGCAGCACGG
>CASDPE010000027.1 GCA_949282395.1 uncultured Bacillota bacterium
CGAAGGGAGCTTTGCGCAGTGCAGGCTTGCCTGCGGCGGGGCGGTGTGCGAAAACATCTTCCACGCCGCGTTTGAGCCCGAACGCGTATGGCAAACGGCGCTTGCTGTTTCCGTTTCGCCGCGCGGGCGGCAGGGCGGCAGGTACGTCACGGAAGTGGCACTTGCGGCAGAAGAGTTCGCGCGGGCGGTCTTCCTCGACACGCAGGACAACGGCGGCGTCGAATACGAAGACAACTACTTCGACCTTCCCAAAGGGCAGAAAAGGGCGGTGCGCGTCTTTTCGGAGCGCCCGCTTGCGGAAGGGGAGATACGGGTCAGAACGATCGCGGACGTCTGGGAAGACTGAACGCATAAAAACAGCTTAAAGCAAGAGCGATAAAGGAGAAATTGTTATGAAAAAATTGATCTGTGCTGGGTTGGCGTTGCTGCTCTCCCTCGGCGTTTTCGCAGGGTGCGAGGGGCATGTGTCGGACGAGCAGGAACCGATCGACGAGACCAAGACCACGCTGCGGGTGGCAACATTCGAAGGCGGCGTCGGTGACGAGTGGCTGCAAAATGCCGCCGACCGCTTTGAAGCGCTGTATGCGGACGTGAAGTTCGAACCCGATACCGCGCCCGAAAAGACGGGCGTGCAGGTCACCGTCACCGAAAACAGGCGCTTCAACGGCGAGTCGATGCTCGATTCGCTGAAAAACGAGCCGTACGACGTGTTCTTTACCGAAACGGTGAACTACTACGACCATGTGCACCGCGGCAACTTTGCAGACATCACCGACATCGTGAAGGATAAGACGCTGGAAGAATTCGGCGAGGAGGGCACCATCCTTTCCAAAACCGATCCGACCTTCGCCGATTATCTTGAGGTGGACGACAAATACTACGGGCTGCCTTTTTACGAGGGCATCTACGGGATCATGTACGATAAGGACGTGTTTCTGGAAGAGGGGCTGTACTTCCTGCACAGCGGCTCGTTGGAAGGCGACAAGGCGGATACGCTGCAATTTGCCGCCCCGACCGACGCGGACGACGAAGCGGCGGTCGAAGCGTTGCAGGCGACCCTCTCCGCCGGCCCCGACGGGAAGCGCGGCACCTATGACGACGGGCTGCCCGCCACCTACGCGCAGTTTGCGGACTTAGTGGAAAAGATCCGCCTCGGTACGTCCGTCATTCCCTTCTCCTACGGCGGATCCGTGCGCGAATATCCGATGCGCGCCATGATGACGTTCTGGGCGGACGCGGAAGGGTTTGACCAGATGCGCCTGAACTTTGAATTGGAAGGGAAGGCGACCGACCTTGTGTCGAGAATCAACGGCGACGGAACGGTGCAGACGTATGAAAAAGAGATCTCGTCGGCAGACGCATACGAGCTGCGCAAGCAGGCGGGGCAGTACTACGCACTGCACTTCCTGCGCGATATCGTGCTCGGCGACGCGGGCAATTACGAAGTGAACGGCAACACCCATTTGCAGGCGCAGAGCAACTTTATCAAGGGCAACCTCGATCCGAACAAGTTCGACGTATACGCCATGCACTTTGACGGCAGCTGGTGGGAGAACGAGGCGGCAGCCGCCTTTGAAACGACGGAGCAGGAGAACGGCCCTTCTGCCGCGCGCGAGAACAGGAACTTCGGCTTCATGCCCATCCCCAAACCCACGGCGGACAAAGTGGGCACGGGCGTGACCCTTTTAAGCCAGGCGAACTCGCTCGCCTTTATCCGCGCCACGACCGAGCAGATGGAGCTTGCCAAACTGTTTTTGCAGTTTTTGCATACGGATAAGGAACTTTCGGCGTTCACCGCCTGCACTTCGATGACCCGCCCGTATACGTATGAGATCGAAGAGGAGGACGAGGCGAAGATGAGCGAGTACGCGAAATCGCTGTACGCCATCCGCACGGATGCGAAGGTCATCCATCCCTATTCCAAAAATTCCGTATTCATGCAGAACCAGGGGTATTTTGCGATGGACCGCTGGAGCTGGGAAACGAACATCAGCGGAAAGCGCTTCTCCAACCCGTTCACGTCCTTTTTGGATAATAAAAACCTCTCCGCGGCAGATTACTTCAACGGGCTGTATACGTATTATGAGAACAATTGGAGCTTTACATGAAACAGGCCATTTCGTCTGCGGGGCGCAGCGCAGCCGTCAAAAAGAGATGGAAGCCTGACCGCGACCTGCTCTTTTACATCCTGCTGCTGGCGTTCCCGCTGCTGCAATTCTGCGTCTTTTACATCGGCGTGAACTTCAACAGTTTTCTGCTGTCGTTCCAGACGTACAATTCGGAAACGGCGTCCTTCGTCTGGTCGTTCGGCGATAACTTTGCGCGCATCTGGCGGGAGCTTTCGTCGTCTACGATGTTCGGCGACATGCTGAAAAATTCGCTGATCGTATGGCTCTTTTCCACCCTGTTCGGCACGGTGGGCGCGGTATTCTTTTCCTACTACATCGTCAAAAAGTATCCGGGCAAAAACTTTTTCAAGCTCATCCTGTTTTTGCCGTCGGTGCTTCCCGGCATCCTGCTCGTGCTGATGTTCAAGACCTTCGGCAACGAGGCGATCCCCGCATACGCCGAACTCTTGTTCGGAACGGAGATGGACGACCTGTTCATTGCCAGCGATACCCGCTTTATCGCGATCATCATATACAGCGTTTGGATCGGGTTCGGCACGCAGGTGCTCATCTATACGGGGTCGATGGGGCAGATCTCTCCCTCCGTCATGGAGGCGGCAAAGCTGGACGGCGCATCGCCCATCCGCGAGCTGTGGAGCGTGGTCATCCCCGAGGTGATCCCCGCGATCAACACCTTTCTGATCACGGGCATTGCGCAGATCTTTATCAACCAGGCGAACTTGTGGAGCTTTCTCGGGGAAAGCGCGTCGCCGCAGGAACAGACGCTCGGCTATTACATGTTCTGGCTGGTCAACAAAAAAGAGGCGGGGTTCCAGGATTACGGGTACGCGAGCGCGATCGGGATGTGCTGTACGCTCATTGCCATCCCGCTCACCTTTCTCGTGCGGTGGCTGCTTGGCAAGATGGAGGATAAGTAAATGGCGAAAGGGGTCGCAAAATCGAAAGGCATCCTCAAATGGGTGCTGCTGGCTTTGCTCATCGTCTATGTCACCACGCTGGCGCTGCCGCTCGTCTGGGCGCTGATGACCTGCTTTAAAACGGGGAGCGATTACGGGTATTACGAAAATGTGATCGGGTTCCCGTCGTCCTTCACCTTCGGCAACTTCGCAACGGCTTGGGTCAACGGCAATGCGGGCGTGGATATCAACGGGATGCTGCTGTACTTTACCATTCCGCAGCAGTTCCTGAATTCGCTGCTCTATGCGTGCGGCTGTATGGTCACGGCGACCTTTATTCCCTGCATCACGGCGTACGCCGTGGCGCGGTACAAGTACAAATTCGGCAGGGTCGTGTATACCATCGTCATCGTCGCCATGATCCTGCCCATCGTGGGTTCGCTGCCGAGCGAGATACAAATGACCCGCGCGCTGGGGCTGTTCGATACCTTTTGGGGGCTTTGGATCTTAAAGGCGAACTTTTTGGGCATCTACTTCCTCGTATTCTATGCGCAGTTCAAAATGCTGCCGTACGATTACACCGAGGCGGCGAAGATCGACGGCGCGTCAAACCCGCGCATCATGTTTTCCATCATCCTGCCCCTTGCAAAGGGCACCATCTTTACGGTCATGCTGCTCACGTTTGTGCAGTTCTGGAACGACTACCAGATCCCGATGGTGTATCTCCCTTCGCACCCCGTAGTGGCATACGGTATGTATCAATTCACGCTGAAACCGTACAGCGAAGTGCCTGTGCAGGTCGCGTACATGCTCATCGTGGCGGCGCCCATTTTAGCGGTGTTCATCGCCTTCCATAAACGGCTGATGACCAACCTCACCGTGGGCGGCATCAAAGGCTGATCGGAGGAAAGAAAAAATGATACAGTCTCGGAACAAAAAACGGATCCTGTTTGCAGCCGCGCTGCTGGCGCTGGCGGCGGCGCTGTGTTTTGCCTTTGCGGCAGTGTTCGCCGCAGGCGGGGCGGAGCAGCAGCCTGCCGTGCAGGAGATCTACATCGGGCAGGTCGTACAGACCCCGCCGCGCACCCTCACGGACGGGGAAGAGGAAAAGGAAGCGCAGGCGCGCATCATCGCCCCGGACGGCGGCGTGTATACGGGCAAACAGTTCACCGCCGACGCCGCGGGGAAGTGGCGCGTGGAATACAGCGCCGCGTTCGGCGGGCAGACCGTTACCGAAACGCAGGAGTACCTGTGCGTGCTCCGCCCCGCAGATCTGTTTGCGGGCGGCAGTGCGGCGGAGGTCGGAAACGGCACGTTTTCCCTCGATGAAGAGGTGAAGGGGCTTGCCGTCACCTTCCGCAGCGGCGGCAGCGTGCGCTTCACGCAGTTTGCCGACCTTACGGGCAAAACAAAGGAAGACGCATTGCTCTCCTTCCTCGTCGATCCCGCCGAGCAGGGCAAAACGGATCTTACGGTGCTGGAAGTGACGCTGACGGACGCGCAGGATGCGTCGAATTCCATCACGATCACCATCGAAGACGCAGGCGAAAAGAACTGCAACGGCGCGGGCACGTTCATCCGTGCGGCGCTTCCCGGGCAGGCGGCGGTCGGCAAGAACGGGGAGGAGATCCGCACCGGTACGGGTACCGAAGTCAAGCACAGCTTCCGCGGCTATCCCGAAAGCAGCCCCGTCAACTTCCTCACGCTGTATTGGGAGGACGCCGAAAACGCGCTCTATGCCTCCGTCGCGTGGGATTACCTCTCGCCGAGCACGACGCTCGTTGCCGACTTTGACGACGCGCGCTTTTTCCCGAACACCGTATGGGGCGGCTTTTCGAGCGGGGAAGTGAACATCTCCGTCGCCGCAAAAAGTTTTACGTCCGTTTCGTCGAAGGTGCTCTTCACGGAAATCATGGGCTATGACCTCACCGCCGAAAAATACGGCGATACCGAAGAGCCCGCCATCACCGTGGATCTCGGCGGTGAAACGAGCGTTCCCGGCGGCTACATCGGGGCGGAGTATCCCGTGTTTGCCGCTTCCGCAAAGGACGCGTTCGACGGCTTTGTTCCCGTCGGCGTGCAGGTCTTTTACGAAAACTCCGCGCAGCAGCGCACGGACGTGCAGCTCACGGATGGCGCGTTCCGCATCGAATACATCGGCACGTACGTCATCCGCTACGAGGCGAGCGACGCGGCGGGCAACACCGCCTTTGAAGAGGTGCGCGTCGCCGCCGTATCCGCGGCAACGCCCATTGCGCTCACGGTGCCCGCCATCGTGCAGAGCGCGCAGGTCTACGATACCGTTGCGCTGCCGCCCGTCGGCGCCGTTTCGGCGGAGGGCGGCTCGGGCACGCTGCATCTTACGCGCAGCGTCACCGCGCCCGACGGGAGCGAGGTGCCCGTTGCGGGCGATTCCTTCCGCCCCGACGCTGTGGGAAAGTATACGGTACGCTACACCGCCGTCGACTATGTGGGCGCGGAAAAGGAATACGTACACACGATCGAGGTCGAGGCGAGCAAGGCGCCCGTCTTTGTGGAAACGCCCGTTCTGCCCAAAGTCCTGATCGAAGGGCTAACCTACACGCTGCCTTCCGCCGTTGCCAAAGAGGCTGGCACGGGAAGCACGCTTGCGGACGTCGCCGTGGAAAGGTACGTGAACGGCGAAAAGTGCACGGGCAACACCTTTACGGCGGCGGGAACGGAGATGACGATCCGCTATGTCGCGGCGGGGCAGACGGGTTCGACGCCCTATGAGAAGACGCTGCCCGTCGTCGACGCGGACGGAGGCAGAAAGGTCGAGAACTATTTTTACGGCACGTTCGCCGTGCAGGCGGAGGGGAGTTTCGTTTCCCTCACCTCTGCGGGCGAAGCGGAGGCGGTGTTCGCCAACGCGCTCGCGCGGCATGAGTTCGAGCTGGAATTTTCCGTGGAAAGTTACAGTGCGGCGCTCAAAAACGCCGAGCTGCACCTGAGCGATTCCGCCGACCCCGAAAACGCGTTCACGCTGCGCATTTCCTTTGCGGAAAGCGGCGCCGTTACGCTCGCGTGCGGGGATGCGAGCCTCGTGCTCACGGCGCAGGGCGGGATGTACAGCTTTACGTATACAGACGCCGACAGGCGCATATCCGACGGGCACGGCAGCGGCTCGCTCACCGTCGCGCAGACGGACGCGGGGCAGGAATTCAACGGCTTTTCTTCTGCCGTCTGGTTCGGTATCTCCGCAAAGGAGAGCGGCACGCTCCGCCTGTCCTCCCTCAACAACCAGGGGCTGAGCAACCGCCTCGCGCAGTGGGGAGACACCATAAAGCCGATCGTCTGGTTTGAAAATTCCCTCTCCGTCAAGCAGGAACTCGGCGCGGAGATCGCCGTCGTTGCGGGCGAGGCGAGCGACGTGCTCGGCGGCATTTCCTCCTTTACGGTGGATGTGACCGACCCAGACGGCGAAGTGCGCGTGAGCGGTTCGGCGTATGAAAGCTATACGCTCACCCTTGACAAATACGGGCTGTGGCGGGTCGTCTATACGGCAAAGGACACGAACGGCCGCTCCACCGAAAGCAGTAAGCTGTACAGGGTCAACGAAACGCAGCCCCCGCAGCTTTCCGCCGATACGGGCAGCCTGAAAGCAAGTTACGAGCGCGGCAGCGGCATTACCATCCCTTCGTACAGCGTTTCCGACAACAGCGGGGCGTACACGGTGGATGTGTACGTGCGCCTGCCCGATAACCAGCTGCGGCTGCTGCTGCAAAACGTGAGCGGCAGCGAAACATCCTACCTCACTTCCGAAAACAGCCTGTACCCTGCCTCGTTCAGGGTCGACGAACATACCTTCCGCGCCGAGCAGGCGGGCACGTATACGCTGATCTACTTCGCATACGACGAATATTACAACTGCACGAGTGCGGAAGCAACGTTTACGGTACGGTAAAAAGGAGAGCGGACTATGAAAAGACAGTGCAAAAGAGCAGCAATATTTTTCACGGCGGCGCTTCTGTGCCTGAGCATCCTGTTTGCCGCCGCGTGCACGCCGGCGGAGGTCGACGTGCCCGAAGGCCCCGACCTGCCCGACGAAACGGGGTACAGCCTTGTGGAAAACGGCGTAAGCCTGTATCAGATCGTCATTCCGCAGGCGGCGCCCGCAAAAATTTCGTATGCGGCGAAGGAGCTGAACGAATTCCTTGCCGCTGCAACGGGCGCGTACCTTCCCGTCGTGGAGGACGCGCAGGCGGAGGGTGCCGCGCTCATCAGCATCGGCGAAACGGCGGTGGCGGAAAAACTCGGCGTCTCCGTTTCGGCGGAAGAGGAGCTCGGCTCCTCGGGCTATAAGATCGTCACCGAAGGGCAGACGGTTTGCATCCTCTCCGCCCCGGACGGCGACGGCGAGGGCTGCATCTACGGGGTGTATGACTTTTTGGAGGACGCGATCGGCTTCCGCGCCTATGCGTCCGACGAGATCGCATACGAACAAAAGGCGGATGTGCCGCTGTACGATTATAACGAAGTTGCAGACCCGTCCTTCGACGTGCGCTCCATCGGGTACAGCATCCTGATGAGCGACCAGAACTATCTGTACCGCATGCGCCTGATGGATCACTATTCGGACGCGCGCTGGGGCGCGTTCGGGCACACGCAGATGAGCGTGTTCCTGCCTGCGTCGCAGTATACGGACAAAGAGGGCTGGTACAACAAAACGCGCACGCAGATCTGCTGGTCTGCGCCCGACGAGATGGTGGATGAGTTCGCCAAAAACGTCGAAGCCATGATAACCAACAAGCCGAACGCCGTGTACATCATGCTCGGGCAGGAGGATAACCAGGCATACTGCAACTGCACGAAGTGCATAGAAAATCTTGAAAAATACGGCAGTTATGCGGGCTTGCAGCTCGTCTTCCTCAACCGCGTGGTCGAGCGCGTGGAAGCGTGGCGCGAACAGAATGCGCCCGAGCGCGACATCCGCTATGTATTTTTCGCCTATCAGGGCACGCTGAACGCGCCCGTGCGGGAAGAGGGCGGCGAAACGGCGGCATACCACAGCGACTGCACCCCGCATGAAAAGCTGTGGGTCTACTTTACGCCCATCAATGCGGACTATTCGCAGCCGCTGGAAAGCAACATCAACGCCCAGAACTACAAGGCGCTGCAAGATTGGTCGGCGCTGATGCCGGGGCGGCTGCTCGTGTACAGCTATGACATCAACTTTTACAATTATTTCGTGAACTTCAACAACTTCAACACCTTCCATGCGCACTTGCAGACCTATTACGACAACGGCGTGGATTACTTCTATTCGCAGGGCCCGCTGTGGTCGGTGGTGCCGAACTTTTCCGAAATGCGCATCTTCGTCGAATCGCAGCTGATGTGGGACATCACAAAGAGCTATGACGCATTGGTCGACGAATTCATGGCGGCGTATTACAAGGACGCGGCAGAGCCGATGCGCGAAATGTACGATACGATCTGCATGCACTATGCGCAGTATCAGGCGACTACGGGCAACAGCATCGGCGGCATCTATTCCGCGATCGGCACCAGCGCCGTCTGGCCCGAAACGGTCGTCAGCCGCCTGGCGGGCTGCATCGAACGGGCGATGGCGGCGATCGAACCGCTGAAAAATACGGACGCCGCGCTGTACTCCACCCTTTCTGACCGCATCCAGCGCGAAAATCTGGATGTTCTGTATTTGCAGCTTTCGCATTACCAGTCCTATTTTTCGGCGACCGAGCTTGCGGAGATGAAAGAGGCGTTCAACCATTACACGGCGCGTTTCGGAATGAACGCGGTCAGGGAAGGCGGCACGCTCGAAGGGCTGTTCGATTGATAAGGAGAGGACTATGAAGAAAAAATTGTTGGTATCGCTGCTTCTTTGCCTGTTTGCCGCGTTGGCGGCGCTCGCCTTCACGGCGTGCGAAAAAGGGGAGCAGCAGGAGGAAGAGCGGGGCGTCAGGATTGAAACGCCCACGCTTACGCTGGAAGAAGAGCAGACCTATCAGCTCGTGCTCGTCGGGGCGGACGCCGCTTCCGCCGAATGGAGGTCGGACGATCTTTCCGTCGCCACCGTCGGCAGCGGCGGGCTTGTAACGGCGGTCGCCGAGGGCAGCACCATGATCCGCGCCACCGTCGGCGGGGAAGTTGCCGTCTGCTCGCTCACCGTCACGCCGTACCGCCCGCAGGCGGCGCTCAGCCTCATTGCGGATAAGAGCGCGCTGACGCTGTACGAGGCGGATACCTATGCGCTCACCGTCACGCTGCGGCTGGGCAGCGAGGCAGTCACGCCCGTCTCGGTCACGTATGCAAGCTCGGCTGAAAGCGTCGCCGCTGTCGGGGAAGACGGCACGGTCACGGCGGTCGGGCAGGGAACGGCGCAGATCACCGTCACCGCAGTCTACGAAGGGCAGAGCGTGCAGACCGCCGTCGCCGTCACCGTTGCCGAGGCGCAGACGGTGCTTGCGGCAGACTTTGCGCAGCGCGAAGTTCTGGCGGGCGAACCGCTCACCCTCTCCATGACGGTGCGAAAGGGCAAAACGGTCGTGGAAGACCACGGCGAGATCACGTTCACCCTTTCGGACGATGAAGTCGGCAGCGTCAGCGGCGGCGTGTTCACGGGCGCCAAAAAGGGGAACACCGTCATCACCGCAAAATGCACCGTAAAAGGCGAAGATCTTTCGCTGGATATCCCCATGCGCGTGCGCGAAGAGTACACCGTCACCTTTTTGAGCGAAGGGCAGCAGGTCGCGGAAGTCACCGTGCTGGACGGCGAAACGGCAGCTCTGCCCGCCGATCCCGCTCCGCCTGCGGACAGGTCGTTCAGCCGCTGGTTATGCGGCGGCAAAGAGTTTACCGGCACGACCGAAGTGCAGCAGGATATGCAGGTCGAAGCGACGTGGAAGCTGCCCACGGCATATCCCTTTGCAAACGCCGAACATGTCAATGTATATGAATATTCATCCATCGGTGCTTTTGCAACGGATATCACGCAGTACAATGACACCTGGCCGCAGGGGCAGGCTGCATTGCAGCCGCAGGGCGGCAGCACGGGCAGACCGAGCAAAGCCGATTGGTACGTGACCCTGCCTGCGGTAGATTTTTCGCTGTACGAGGGCGTATACTTTACGCTTGCTTACAATCACGCTGCCAAGGTGAGCGTGATGGGGCAGCAGGTCATCGCCGCCACAAGCGGCGGGCAGAACTATCAATTCGGCGTCATAAAAGAAGGGGACGGCTGGTCGCTCACGCTGGACGGAAAAGCGGTCATGACCCTTAAGCAGGACGTTGCGGAGGGGAAAGAGGGGCTGCGGTTCGACTTTGTTTTAAATCCGGAGACCGACAATTATGCGCAGCTCACCTTTTCGCCTATGTATTACTATGTTGCCGATTACAGGGCGGAGGCGGAAGCGGCTCTTGCGGCGATTCCCGAAGCGGGCGCGCTGACGGCGCTCAACTGCATGCAGTACAAAGACGAATTGGAAGAGTACCTTGCGGCAGCGGAACTTTTCACCGACTATGAAAAAACCGCTCACCCCACGCCCGAAAAGGTGACCCGCTTGCAGGAAATTCTGAACCAGCCTGACGTGCCCATGCCGCTGAACGCCTATACGGCTACTTCCACATGGGTCAACGACCCTGAAAAGGGCGACCTTGTGTGGGGCAAAGATGCAGACGGGAAAGATGTTGCGCACATGGCATGGGTGAACGGCGATATGTACGCCTTTGCCGTGGAGGGCAATACGATCATCCGAAATATCGGGGCGCAGACGACCGATGTGATCGAAAACGGCGTGCGCATCGATACCGATGTGCCGAATGCCGAGCACAGGATCTTTTTCCCGAAGATCGACTTTACCGAGTTTACCAAAGTCACCGTCGCGATAAGGACGAACAGTTTGCTGTATATCGGTCTTACGAACAACACGGCAGACAGGGTCGCGTTTTCGCAAAACGGAGTGGGGCTTTCGGGCACGATCGCCTTTGCTTACGAGGGCGGCGCGCTCACCGCCTCGCTGACGGTCGGGGAACAGGTAAAAACGCTCACCGTTACCGATAAAGCGGTGATCGAAGGCAGCGCCCGCTTTACCGTCACGGTCTGGGCGGCGGCGCAGTTTAGCCAGGCGCAGTTCGGGCAGTTTATCGGGCAACGCGCGTAAAAACGCAGTTTATAAAAAATAGGAGGAAAAGGGATGAAAAAGTTGGCAAAAGCGTCCGTGTTTTTCGCGGCGCTGCTGTTGGCGGCGGCAATGTCTGTACTGTTTGTTGCCTGCGGGCACGAACATACCGCCGGCAGCGAATGGGAGAAGGATGAAACCAACCATTGGCACGTCTGCACCGAGTGCGACGAGGTGATGGACGAAGCAGCCCATACCCCTGGCGAATGGCAGCAGGACGTGGAAAGCGGCGAGCATTACCGCGTATGCACCGTTTGCGGGTATGAAACGGACAGAGCAGCCCACACTGCGGGGGACGAGCTGAAATTTAACGCCGATTTTACGCAGCAGTGGAACGAATGCACGGTCTGCGGCGCAAAGGTAAACGAGGCGGCGCATACCCATACCGCGGGTACGGAGTGGAAACACGACGATACGAACCACTGGCACGAATGCACCGCTTGCGGGCAGAAGGTCGGCGAAGCCGCGCACGTTTCGGATGAAGTGCTGCATTTCAACGACGACTACACGCAGCAGTGGAATGAGTGCAAAACCTGCGGCGCGAAGATGAACGAGACGGCGCATACCCACAGCGGCGGCACATGGACGGCAGAGGGCGACCAGCACTACAAAACGTGCGAAAGCTGCAACCAGAAGTATGATGTTGCCGTACATGACGTAACGGACGTCAAATATGAAACGACCGAAGAGCAGCATTGGCAAGTCTGCAAAGTCTGCGGGGCAGAGGTCAACAAGGGCGATCACGTTTGGAACAGCGGCGAGGAAAAGACGCCCGCGACCTATGAGGATGACGGCATCATGCTGTACACCTGCACCACCTGCGGAAAAACAAAGGAAGAGGTCATCCCGCAAAAGCAGCATACCTATGATGACGCGTGGACGTATACGACCACCCACCATTGGCATGCCTGCATTGATACGGACATCGACCCCACCAACCCGGGAGAAAATATATCATACAATGTTGCGCTCGGTGACTATTATTACTCCTTCCTGCGTAAAGACGAAGGGTATCACGTGTTTGACGAAGGCGTGCTCTCCGATGACGGTACATACAAGACGTATACCTGCGAATGCGGCTATTCCAAAACTTCGCAGATCGTAACGGCGGAAGCGAGCGATTCTGTGATCCTGCAAAGCACGGAAGATTCAAAAACATCGAGCGATATTTCGCTGTATCCGGGTATAGGTGAAATTTGGGTCATAGACGGGATCTATGCGTTCCGTTTAAGCGACAATACGCCTGTGGGTTCCGGATGGGTCGCCCGTTCATCGCGGGAGCAATTTACGGACGGCTGGAAGATTGAGACACAGGATCCGGATACCTTGGGAAGGGAAACGGCATTTCGGGTGTATTTGCCGGCGATCGATTTTACAAAATATACGTCTGTTTCTTTCAATATTGTTACAAACAATGCGTTAGGCTTCTCCTTGACGGATGTGGCGGGCAGAGTAAGTTTCCCGGCAGAAACGGTGGGCACGATCACCTATACCTATGACGCGTCAAAAGTGCAGTTGAACGTGACGTTTGCCGTCGGCGATGTAATGTCAAGCGCAACAATTACAGATACAGCCACTATTTTGGGGCTCTCTAAAATCACATTCCTTGTATGGGGGCAGAATTTTACTGCAATCGATATTGGTTCCATTAAAGGAACGGTAACGGCGAGAACAACGGAAGAATATCCCGTCTACTTGTTCGGCGGGGATATCCCCGGCAGCACGAACGGCAGAGAGAGCGGCATCGGGCGCACGGATATTGTGGACGACAAGTCCGTGTATTGGAAAAACGGCGTGTACTGCTACAACGAGGATGCCGATGAATACAAGATCGTGGAAACGTCGACTACTTATGAAAACGGGCTTTCGATCTATACACAGTCCGGTGTGGCAGATGTTTATGAAAAGTGCATTATCTATCTTCCTTTGATCGATTTTTCCACATATCAGAATATCAGCTTTAAAATTAATGGCAGCTCTCATATTAGAAATCTGATCGTTGACGATGAAAGTGTTTCACTTCAAAATGCCGAAGCAACATTCGTTTGTTTGTACAATGCGGAAGAAAGTACGGTATCCGTCATGGTTCAGGTCAATAACGGGACAGATCCGATACAATTTACAATTACAGACAGTGCTGTTGTAAACGGAACAAGCGCTTTTACGTTTGAGGTTGAAGGGCAACAGTATGGCGCTACGCACATCAGCCCCATCGTCAACACATTTACGCTTGCGTAAAGGGCAAAAAAGTGCCGCCGCAAGCGCGGCGCGGTCAAAAAATGTGCGGGCGCGGAAGTTTCCGCGCCCGTAACTTTGCCACCGCGCGGGCGAACAGGGCGCGGCGGCGGGGATGTCAAAAAAATGTACGATTTTGTCAAAATGAGTGCTTGTTTCCGCGTTGCCGTTGTGCTACAATAGGGGCAAAAAGAGGAGTGCGGTATGACCGTTCGGGAAAACATCTCTTACGCCGCAGGCGCGGCGTGCAGGGCAGATCTGTACCTGCCCGAAGGCAAAAACTTTCCGCTCGTCGTGTACTTCCACGGCGGCGGGATGGAGGGCGGCGACAAGGCGGAGGAAAACATCCGCGCCATCGCGCGGTATGCCGCCGCAAACGGCGTCGGCTTTTTTTCGGCGAATTACACCCTGTACCCGCAGGCGCGCTATCCGCAGTTTTTGGAAGAGGCGGCAAAGGCGGTCGCCTATGCCTTTGCGCACGCGCGGCAGTGGGGCGCTTCTAACGTGTATGTTTCGGGGCAGTCGGCAGGGGCGTACATCGCCATGATGCTCTGCTTTGACGGGCGGTATTTGCGTGCGGAAGGCGTTGACCCGCTCGCCGTAAAGGGCTGGCTCATTGAAAGCGCGCAGCAGACGGTGCACTTCAAGGTGCTGCGCGAACGCGGGGAAGATCCCCGCGCCGAACGCATAGACGAAGCCGCGCCGCTGTACTATGTCGGCGAAGAGCTGCGCTTCACCCGCCTGCGCCTTCTGTGTTATGAGCAAGACCTCGCCTGCCGCCTGCGGCAGAACGAGCTTTTGTACGAGGCGGTGCTGCAATTTGAGCCGCATGCGGAACTTTCGCTTGAAGTGCTGCACGGCGGGCACTGCCGCGCCTCTACGGAGGCGGAAAACGGCGTATACCCGTTTGCGGAAATGTTGTGCGTATTTGTAAAGGAGGGGCAAAATGGCTGAGGTTGCACAGGTTTTAGAAGCGATCATGATCATCGCTTTCGGCATTTCCTGGCCGATGAACATCATCAAATCGTACCGCACCAAGAGCACGAAGGGAAAGAGCCTGCTGTTCCTGCTGTTCATCGGTTTCGGCTATGTCTGCGGCGTGGTCGGCAAGATCGTCGGCGACAACATCACATGGGTGTTCGCGTTTTACGTTCTGAACCTCTTGATGGTGAGTTGGGATCTTGTGCTGTATTTCATTTACCGCACGCGCGAAAAACGGCGCGCCGCCGCGGCTGCCGCGGCGGAAGGGGAAGCGAAAGCTCCTTCCGAAGAGGGCGTTGACGTTGCCGCCGCAGAGGCATGCGGGGAAGGCGCCGCCGCGCCCTGCGCGGCGGAAAAAGAGGACGCAGCGTCCGCAGAGCACGCGCCGCACGCATGATCGCCGCGCGTATGCGCATACTGCGGGCATGGAGCATAGTTTGGAAGGGCGGGGGCTGTATGCGTTCGCCGAACTGTTGGAAGAGGAGTGCCTCGCCGCAAAAAAGGCGCGGCTGTATGCGAATACGCTGTTTGAAACGGCGCAGGCGCAGCTGATGGAACGGCTCGCCGCGCGGCACGCGCAGCGGTTCATGCGCCTTGTTTCCCTGTTCGGGAAAGGGGGTGCGTGCGATGAATAAACCGTGCAGGCGCGATACCTCGCTCTGCGAGCGGGACGCGCTCAAAGACATATATTTGCAGGAACGCACCCTGCTGCGCGCCTATGCGGACGCGGCAGCGGCGGGCGAACGCAGCCTGCGGCAGGAAGTTGCGGCGCTGTTTGCCGAGGCGGCGGAAGACGCCGCCGCCGTGCTTGCGGCGCTGGGCGGGGAAGTTCTTTCCCGCGGCGAAATGCGCGAACATTTTGAAGAGCAGAAAAAGCAGCTCAAAGCCTGCTTTGCGGAAGAGCAGCCGCAATAGCCCGCCGCTGCAAAACACGGCAGTGCGCGGCGGCAGGCAGGGTGCCTTTTTCGTCGGTTCCGCATGGGCGCGCCTTCGGGGCGCGCCCATGCGGAACCGCACTTTTTTTGTGCGGCGGAAGGGCTTTTTTTGCTTTTTCACTGTACTTTTTCAGAAAAGTATAGTATAATCGTATCAGGCGGCGCGCGGAGGCTGCCGCCCTTGCCCGCATGGGTGAAACGTTCACAACAATGAGGAGGCTCACTATGATCAAAAAGGACGGAACGACCTATCGTTTGTACACACCCAATACGACCCTCGTTCTGCGTGCGGATACCGCGCAGATCCTGTATTACGGCGCGCGCCTGCCGCACGGCGGCGCGTTCGGCGCCGTCGCCCCGCTCGGGCTGCGCTTTTTTTCCTCGCCCGGCACGAACGACTATGCCGAAAGCAGCGTGATCCTGGAGTATGCGGACGGCAGTTTTGCTTCCAATTTCGTCTTTTCCCGCGCAAAGGTGAGCGCGGAGCGCCCCGTGCTGCCCGATCTGCCCGCCTCTTACGGCGAGGGCAAAACGCTGGAACTGCGCTACACCGACGCGGTGAGCAAAGCGAGCCTGTACATATCGTATACGCTGTATGACGACAGCGACGTCATCGCCGTGTCTGCACGCGTCGTGAACGGCTCCAAAAAGCCGCTCACCGTGCGCAGGCTGATGAGCGTGCAGTGCGACTTCACCGGCACGGACTACAACATCGTCACCTTCCACGGCGCATGGGCGTGCGAACGGCACAAGACCGAGCGCGCGATCGGTAGGGGCATTTTCGTGAACGATTCGAAGTGCGGCGCCTCTTCGCACATGCGCAACCCGCTGCTTTTGTTGGAAGGGAAGGAAGTTTACGGCTTCAACCTCGTGTATTCGGGCAACCATGAAGAGGTGGTCGAATGCGGCGAAAAAGGGCGCACGCGCGTGCTTGCGGGGTTGAGCGATTTTATGCTCGGCTGGCAGCTTGCGCCCGGTGAAAGTTTTTACGCGCCCGAAGCCGTCATCTGCTGCGCGCCCGACGAGGACGCGTTCAGCGCGCGCATGCACGCCTTCGTGTCTGAACACATCGTGCGCGGCAAGTGGAAAAAGCGCGAACGCCCCGTTCTGTTCAACAATTGGGAGGGGACGTATTTTGACTTCACCGCCGATAAGATCGAGGCGATGGCAAAGGAAGCGGCGGCGCTCGGCGCGGAACTGTTCGTGCTGGACGACGGCTGGTTCGGGCACAGGGACGACGATACCTCTTCGCTCGGCGATTGGTTTGATAATGTTGCAAAGACGGGCGGCGGGCTTGCCGCGCTTGCCGACCGCGTGCGCGCGCAGGGCATTGCCTTCGGCATCTGGGTGGAGCCGGAGATGATCAGCGAGGACAGCGAGCTGTACCGCTCGCATCCGAATTTTGCCATGAAGGTGCCGGGGCGCGAACCTTTCCGCATGCGCCACCAGCTGCAGATCAACCTTGCGGACGAGCGCGTGCAGAACTACATCGTGCGCAGCATTTCCGACGTGCTCACGCGCAGCGGCGCGGCGTACGTGAAGTGGGATTACAACCGCACCATGACGGACTGCTACGGCAA
>CASDPE010000028.1 GCA_949282395.1 uncultured Bacillota bacterium
GCATGCGGCGCCCAAACTCTGAACAGATACCCTTTCTTGCCTTCTTCTTTATACGGATGCGCTCCGAAGAAGTCATATGCCCTGTAATTTTTCCCGTGATGAAACACATATAAAGGAAAATCGACCTTTTCCATCCCTTATCCTCCGCAAGCAAGGTTTTTCTTTATCTATTTATTATTATACTATAGTTGCGACCACTTTTCAATAGTAAAATCAAAAAAATTAAAATTTTTTATATTTTTTTACACTTTTGCAACAAGTGTGCAAACCTGCATTTTTCCCTCTCGATTTTTTCATTCTTTTATCACTGAATGAAGAAAAAGCACCCGTCTTCCCGATCAGAACGGGAAAAAACGGGTGCCGTAGCGGCACAAAAAATGTCGTTGCCTCAATTTTTTTGACGCACCGAAACCTGCGCCTGCATTCTGTTTTTCAAGCACCGAAAGCGAAAGCGCATAGAGGATCGCGGGGAATATGTGAAAGATGTGATTGTCAAGAAGAGAGGTCGCCGCAACCATCGCCGCAACAGCGAGACAGAACAATTTCTCTGCCGTGAACCTCCCCGAGAAAGCAAACGCCGACACTTCCGAAAAATGCAGGAAAAGAGCAAAGAGCCCGAACACCCCGCAGCTCGCCGCGACCTGCACAAAGAGGTTGTGATACATATCCGGAAAGACCCAGTTGACGATGTTGTATGACCAATTCGGATCGGACGGATCGATAGGCGCATAAAACCCTGATCCAAAAAACGGAGCCGAAAGAAAATTCAAAAGCCCGTTTTCCCACAGATCGAACCGTCCCATGTCTCCCCGTTCGATCGCGGCATAAATTAAATCGAGTATCTTTCCCGAAAAGGCTGCAAAAACCACAATCAAAACGGCGGCGGTCACGCCGTCCGCAATGCGGAAAAAGGTGCGGCACGGACTTTTCAAGACAAACAGGAGCACCGCTCCGCCCAGGAAAAGCACGCCGCCGAACAACATCGCCGTGCGGCTGTACGTCAGGCAGATACAGCCGTACTGCACAAACGCCCAAAGATAAAACGCCCAGCCGTATCTGCTTTTATATGCAAAATAGAAGAGTGCAGGCAAAAACATCGCGAGAATTCCGCCCACGTTGTTGCTCATTCCCCAGCCTGCGACCATCAGATCCTTATATCCGTATTTCGCATCGAAGGAATCGCGGAAATAAAAAAAGCGATGTTGAAAGCCTGCTTGATCGTCTGGATGCATACGATCGCCGATGCGAGCAAGAGAAGATATGCAAAATAACGAACGTGGATCTTTTCGCGCAAAAGAAACGCGACAAAGAGATACACTCCAACAAAAGAAAGCGCAAGAAGCGCGCCGAGAACGCCGTCCTGCGCGACATAGCTGCCCGAAAACAGTCCGTTGAAAAGAAGCGCCGCACCAAAAAACAAAAAGCCGAATGTGAGCCCCCCGCCGCCGTTTTTATCCGCGCCGCGCAGAAAAAAATGAAAGAGCATCGAGGCGAACGCAACCACGGAAAATACTCCGATAAGAATCAACACGTCGGTGCGGTATAAAAAATCGGACAAATACGGATGCTGCGGCGTATGTCTCCAACTCATTCCGTACACGACGAGCACCATCGGAACGAGCACACTCTTCGCACTCTTTCCGAAAATGCAGGCAAAGGCGATCACAATCGCGGTAAAGGCAAAGAGAAACAGCTCGGCCCCGAGAAAGGAAGAGAGCAAGACAAGTACGGCAAAAAGGAGCGGATAGAGATCTCCGTTCAGAAAAGCGAGCAGGCGCCCCATGAAAGGACGTTGCGACATATGGTCGATTCGTGCGCGCAATGTATGCATACCTACCTCAAAAAATCGCGCGGTTATTTCTGCGCAATGAAAAACAGAAAACCCAGCTGAATAAAGATATTGCCCGCGTCATATTCTGCCTTGTACTTTTCATACTCAGCGCGATACTCTTCAAGCATTTTGTTTGTGCGCGAGGGATTATAAAAGACATTCTCTTCGGCACCGAGCCACAGATAATGGTTGAAATAGATGTCCCAGAACGCAGAGCTTTCCCCTGCGTCCATGCCCGGGTTGGAAACGCCGCATTTTGCAAGAGAGACGGAAGAATATCCCGCCTCCTTCAAATAAGACGGAATTTTCCGTGCGCAATGTCTGTCCCCGCTCTCCTTCGAATCCGCCCAGATCCGGAAAGCAAGATCGAAGAATTTTGAATTCGGATAGACGAGGTTTGCACCGTCGTCCTCGTCCTGAATGAACAGATATCCCGTGTTATTGAGAAAACGGCGGAGCCGCGCAAGAAGAAGAACGGGTTCTGTCAGGTGCATCAGAACGGCGGAGATATGAATAAGATCGAACCCAGAGGCCCCTTTTTCTTTCAGATAATCTGAAAGAATGCTTTCAAATTCTTCTCCCAAAATATCGCAGGTGATAAATTTGTCCTTTTCGGAACCGTGATTTCTGTTTGCCCTTTCCACCTGTTTCTTTTCTATGTCCACGCCGAGAAGAAAGCGATATTGCAAGCCGGACAGGCGAAGTGCGATATTATCCCCGTCCGCGCATCCCACATCGAGCACGATGTCCTCGGGCCGCAACATCTTTTCGAAAAACTCTTTTGAAAAATTGTGCAGTATCTCGTTTTGCGCGCGAAGCCGTTTTGTCTCGATCACGCTGGAATGATAAAGGCTTTGGTGAAGCCTATCCCCCGTTTCAAACCCCGTCTGATTAAAGATCTTGCAGACAAGCTCTTCTTCGGATTCGAATTGCGACGCAAAGAGCATGTTCAGTCTGCCGAGATAAAAATTTATCTTCTTGTATGCGGGATCAGCAAGGTCGGGCGCTTCCTTTCCGATAAAAACAGGCAGAATAGAGTAATTTTCATTTTTCAGTTTCCATGCTACAGCGTGATTGATCTCGTTCATCACAAAATAGGAATTTGCGGAAGCAGGACTCACAAAGACGACAAACGCCTTTGCGCTCTCGATCCCCTCCATGATAGCCTCTGCAAATTCAGCCCTGGAATCCTTTCCCTGAAACCAGCAGACAGCGCCGCAAGCCTCCATTTTCTGCACAAGGGATGTGACGACCTCCACGTCCTCATTGGAAAAGCTGATAAAAAAATCAAAACCGCCCGTCGCGTTTCTTCTGTCGTTCATGGCACCCTCCCGCAACGCACTTTTCTCTACGGAAATATTATAGCAGACGCAAAATACAAACGCAAGCACTTTGCAAAAAGAGTCAAACCTCACCGTGGTCACGTAACATTATTTCCCTTTTTACACAAAAAGATCCGTGAAGATCATTCGTCCACGGATCCTTGAAAAAAATATCGTCCCTGCGCAACGGCTAAAACGCCTTTGAGAAAAATAAACGCCAATCGATTTGCTCTGCACACAGACAATCTCTTCAAAAACAAAAAATCTGCCGCACAGGGAAAAACGATCTTTTTCAAAGCAGCACGCCGTAAGATATTTTCGGATGAACTTTAAAAAATCTGTCTGCCCCTTTAACGCAGGCAAATATAAAAAAATACCCGACCGCCCGCAAAACCGGAACGATCGGGTATCTTTTGGTGTGAAGAATGGGACTTGAACCCACACGGATTTCTCCATACGCCCCTCAAACGTACGCGTCTGCCAATTCCGCCATCCTCACAAGCAAAAGTTATTCTACACTACAAACGGAAAAAAGTCAAGTTAAAAATAAAAGAAATTATACAACTTATAAAAATTTTTTACGCGGCGGACATATTTTGCCGTTTCGGCATACGGGATCGCATCGGCGCCGCTCTTTTCGTGCAGCGCGCCCTCTGCGAGCCAGCGCAAAACGGTGCCCTCGCCTGCGTTGTATGCCGCCAGCCGCAGCGTTACAGACGGGAATTTTTCCGTGAGATATGCAAGGTACCACGCGCCCATCCGCACATTGTCTGCGGGGTCGTATACGTTCGGTTCTTCGCCCATGCATTGCGCGATGAAACGCGCCGTGGCGGGCATGATCTGCATCAGCCCGATCGCTCCCGCCCTGCTTTCGGCGGCGGTATCAAAGCCGCTTTCCGCACGTATGACGGCGAACAGCAGGTCTTCGTCCACCGAAAATTCCGCCGCCGCGGCGCCGATCACGCCTGTAAAGCGTTTCGGGATGCACGCTCCGTACAAAAAAATGACGCAAAACAGCAACGCAGAAAACACAGCCGCCGTGCAGACGGCTGCATTACGGATCCTGCGCCGCTTCGCGGATCGCGCGTGCCGCACGTTCCCTGAATGTTGCAAGGTCGCCTTCATTGTATAAAACAGTATGCCCGATTATCCTGTTTTTTTCGTAGTCATACTGATTTTTTATCCGCGCCAGCACCTCGCTCTCGGTTGCGCCGTCGCGGCGCGCCACGGCTTCGACCCGCTCTGCAAGCGGGCGCATCACCACGATGACGCGGTCGAACAGCGGGGCATAGCCCCCTTCAAACAGCAGCGGCACTTCGGCAAAGACCGCCGCAGAATCCGCCGCGTCCATGGCGCTGCGCAGTTTTTCCATGATCGCGGGGTGTGTTGCGCCGTTCAGCGCCGCAAGTTTTGTTTCGTCGGAAAAAACTTCCCGCGCAAGCGCGCGGCGGTCTATGGCGCCGTTTTGTACGCAGCGCGGAAACAGCTTTTGCACCGCTTCGAGCACGTTTTTATCGTTATAGATCTCCTTCGCGAACGCATCGGCGGAAAATGCGGGGTAGCCGAGCTCTTCGGCGACCGACAAAACGATGGATTTTCCGCTGCCGATGCCGCCCGTTATGGCGATCAGCTTTTTTTTATTTTGCTTCATACCAGTTTTTGCCGCTGTGTACGTCCGCAACGAGCGGCACGTGCAGGGAGACGGCGTTCTCCATCTCTTCTTTCACGATGCGTTCCACGCGCTCCTGTTCGTCTGAAAACGCGTCCAGGACGAGTTCGTCATGCACTTGTAAGATCAGTTTGGAGCGCAGCCCCTCTCTGTTCAGCCTGTTGTACAGATTGATCATGGCGATCTTTATGATATCCGCGCAGCTGCCTTGCAGCGGCATGTTCATTGCGGCGCGCTCTCCGAAAGAGCGGATGTTGAAGTTGGAGGAACGAATCTCGTTGATGACGCGCTTGCGGCCCGAAAGCGTGCACACGTATCCGTGTTTCCGCGCAAACGCGACGTTGCTGTCCATGTATTTTTTTACGTCGGAATAGCGTTCGAAATAGCGTTCGATGTATTCCCCTGCCTGTTTGGTGGGGATATTCAGGTTGGATGCCAGCCCGAAGTCGCTGATGCCGTAGATGATGCCGAAGTTCACCGCTTTGGCGGCGCGGCGCTGCTCGGGTGTGACTTCGCCGATGGGCACCCCGAACACCTGTGACGCCGTCAGCGCATGGATGTCCAGCCCCTGCTTATACGCGTCGATTAGTTCTTTGCAGCCCGAAAAATGTGCCAGCAGGCGCAGTTCGATCTGCGAATAGTCCGCGTCGATCAGGATCCTGTTTGCGGCGCGGGCAACGAACAGCTTGCGCAGTTCGCGCCCGTCTTCGTTGCGGATGGGGATGTTCTGCAAATTCGGGTTTGAGCTGGAAAGCCTTCCCGTTGCCGTCTGGATCTGGTTGTAGCGCGTGTGCACGATACCCGTTGCAGGGTCGATGTGCGGGCGGAACCCGTCAATGTACGTGGAAAGCAGCTTCTGATAATGACGGCAGCGGAGCACGTCGCGCACGATCTTGTAGCGGTCTTTTAATTTGTCGAGCACTTCCACGCTTGTCGAATAACCGCGCTTGCTCTTTTTGGAGGAAGGCAGGCGCAGCTTTTCAAACAGGATCTTGCCGAGTTGCACGGGGGAATTTATGTTGAATTCTTCCCCTGCTTCTGCGTAAATGTCCGCCGAGGCTTTGGCGATCTCGCTCTGATACAGCGCTTCAAAACGCGCCGACGCGGCATAATCCACTTTGACCCCGCAGACTTCCATATCGAAGAGAACTTTTGTGAGCGGCAGTTCGATATCACGGTACAGCGCCTGCATACCTTCCTGCACGAGTTTTTCGGAAAAGACCGCATACAGCCGCAGAACGCCGAAGGCGGGCGTCGCCGCGTCCAGCCCGCTGTTTTGCAAGGTCAAAGCCAGATTGTCGTCCTTTCCCGTATAGTCGGTCAGGTATTTCATCAGCGAAACATCTTCCGCTTCGCATTGCAGCTCTATTCCGTAGCTGCCGAGCACGTGGCAGAAGTCCTTTGCCCCGTACAGGATCGCTTTGTTGTTTCCGCCGAAAATGCTTTTCAGCGAAGGGCACAGATCACCGCTGTGCACGCCCTCGTCCAAAAGCGTTCGCGCGATCTTGACTTCGTATTCGCACTGCCCGTCGCTGAAATAAAAGCAGCCGCCCGTATACACTGCGGAAAACTGCTGCGCGCGGCAAAGCGCGACAGCCATGGCGTGCAGCTTTTCCGCCGAGGCAACGGCGATGTGCTCGGCGCAGCGTTCCTCCTGCTGCGCGGCGGGCGCCTCTTCAAACAGTTCCGCCTTGATCAGTGAGGCAAATTCAAGCTGTATGAATTGTTTGTACACCTCTTCGGAGAAAGGGATATGCACCCCGCAATCGCCTGAAATTTCAAGCGGAACGTTTCTGTCGATGGTGGCAAGCGTGCGGGAGAGCCGCGCCGAATCTCTTCCCGCTTCCAGTTTTCCTGCAAGCGAGCCGCCGATCTCTCCGAGATGTGCGTAGACCCCTTCTATCGTTTTGTAGCGGTCAATGAGCATACGCGCCGTCTTTTCGCCGACGCCCGCAACGCCGGGGATGTTGTCGGACGGATCCCCCATCAGCCCCTTCATTTCAATCACCTGCGCGGGCGAATAGCCGATCTCCGCTTCAAAGTTCTCCGCCGTGAGGTGCAGAAGGTTGCTGACGCCCGTTTTTGTCAGGCACACGTCCGTCACGTCGTCCACGAGTTGATACGCGTCTCTGTCGCCCGTTACGATGATGCTCTTCGTATCGGCGAACGTATGCGAAAGCGTGCCGATCAGGTCGTCCGCTTCATAGCCCTCTTTTTCACACATGGCGATACGCATGGAAGAGAGCAGCGATTTGAGCGTGCCGAGCTGCACGGCAAGGTCGTCCGGCATCGGTTTGCGCGTCGCCTTGTAGCCTTCGTACATTTTGTGGCGGAAGGTGGGCGCTTTCAGATCGAATGTGACGATCAGTTTTTCGGGGGAAAACGAATCGATCAGCTTTAAAAGCAGTTTAACGAAACCGAAAACCGCGTTGGTCGGCGTTCCGTCTTTTGTGGACAAATGCCCCGTCGCATAATAGGCGCGGTTGAGCAAACTGTTTCCGTCGATAAGCACAAGCGTCTGCATGGTCTACTCCCGTTGCGGGCCCGTCAGGGCGCCGCTTTGTCAGCAAATACAGTATAACAGATTGTGCGCCGCAATGCAACAGGCGCGCAGATGTTTTAAAAAAATCGCACGGCGGAACGCCGTGCGGACAGGGATCTATTTGATGAGCCGTATTCTGCCGATGACGGGCAGCTCGCCTTTTTCGCCTTTGCAGATGCATACGATCGCATAGATGCAGCAAAGCAGGATCAGCAGCCCGAAGATCCCGCAGAGGATGGAAAACACAATGCCCACCGCAGGGATCAGCGTAAGGACGCCGAAAACAACTTCCCCTATGACCGTTGCCAGCAACAGCAGCAGCGATTGGTTTGCGTGGAAGCGCGCTTCTTCATCGCCCGGGTAGCAGACAAGGGGCAGAAAGAACAGGATCCCGAACACATAGGCAAGCGAAAGGATGAGCTTTTTTTGTACCGCGGCGTCCCGCGCCTCCTGCTGCTGTTCGGGCGAAACCGCCTGCCGATTGTTTTGTTCCTCTTTCGTCCGATCGGTGTCGTTCTGCGGAGGGGGCGTGCCCTCTTCCGCCTTTTTCTCTTCTTCGTCTTGCATGATCTACCTCCCGTTCGGTCTTGGCGGTCAGTTGCCCGTCAGATCGAGATATTCGTCAAATCCTACATTTTTGTCAAATGTCTTTTTCCCGTTTATTTCTATGATGCGGTTCGCGACCGTATTCATCAGTTCCTGGTCGTGTGACGTGAACAGGATGCAGCCCTTGAAGTTGCTCATACCGTTGTTCAGCGCCGTGATCGATTCAAGGTCGAGGTGGTTCGTCGGCTCGTCCATGATGAGGAAGTTCCCGCCTTCGAGCATCATTTTGGCGAGCATGCAGCGCACTTTTTCCCCGCCGGAAAGCACCTTTGCCTTTTTCAGCGCCTCCTCGCCTGAAAAAAGCATGCGCCCCAACCAGCCGCGCAGATACTCTTCGTAATGGTCGTTGGAAAATTGGCTCAGCCATTCCACCAGCGTAAGGTCGCAGCCGTCAAAATATTCGCCGTTGTTTTGCGGCAACACCGAAACGTTGATGGTCTTTCCCCAGCGGACTGTGCCCGCGTCCGGCTCCGCCCTGCCCGTGAGGATGTCGAAGAGCATCGTGATCGTCGTACTCTTTTCGCTGACGAAACCGATCTTCTCGTTTTTCTGCACGATGAAGGAAAGATCCTCGAAGTACCCTTTTTTGGTCAGTCCTTCGACGCACAGGATATCGTTCCCGATCTCGCGTTCAAATTTGAAGTCGATGAACGGGTATTTGCGCAGGGAGGGTTTGATATCGTTTATCGTCAGGCGTTCGAGCTCTTTTTTGCGCGACGTTGCCTGCCGCGATTTAGAGGCGTTCGCCGCAAAGCGGGCAATAAATTCCTGCAATTCCTTGGCGCGCTGCTCCGCCTTTTTGTTCTGGTCGCGCATCTGCCGCGCGATCAGCTGGCTCGTCTGGTACCAGAAATCGTAGTTGCCGAGGAAGAGCTGGATCTTGCCGTAATCCACATCGCAGATATAGGTGCACACTTTGTTGAGGAAGTGGCGGTTGTGCGATACGATGATGATCGTGTTTTCAAAATCGAGCAGATAGTTTTCCAGCCAGCGCACCGTTTTCAGGTCAAGGTTGTTGGTCGGCTCGTCCAAAAGCAGTACGTCCGGGTTTCCGAACAGCGCCTGCGCCAAAAGGACTTTGACCTTCATTTTGGCATCGAGGTCGCCCATCTTGACGGAATGGTATTCGGAAGGGATGTCAAGCTCGTTTAAAAGCATCTCCGCCTCGCTCTCCGCTTCCCAGCCGTTGAGCTCGGCGAATTCGCTTTCCAGCTCCGACGCGCGGATGCCGTCCTCATCCGAAAAATCGGGTTTGGCATACAGCGCGTCTTTTTCGTCCATGATCTCAACAAGCCGTTTGTGCCCGAGCATGACCGTCCGCACCACCGTTTCGCTGTCGTAAGCGTTCTGATTCTGCATCAGCACGGACATGCGCTCGTTTTTGCCGAGGCTGACCTCCCCTTTGTTCGGCTCGATCTCGCCGGACAGGATCTTCAAAAATGTTGACTTGCCCGCGCCGTTCGCGCCGATGATGCCGTAGCAGTTTCCGTTGGTGAATTTTAAATTTACGTCTTCGAACAGCTTTTTGCTTCCGTATTGCAGGCTGACGTTTGTGACTTGCAGCATTTATAGTCTCCGTCTTTTTTGGGATATTATACCACATCGGCGCACAAAGCACAAACGAAAAAGCCCGCAAAAGCGGGCTTTGCGAAAAAGGGAGGCTTTTCCGCCTCCCTTTTCCCGCTTGTCATTCGATTTCGATCTTGTCTGACGCAGGTGCCTTCGGCTGTTCCTTCGGGATGCTGACCCGCAGGATGCCGTTTTCGTATTTCGCTTTGATCTCATCTTTCCGGATGTCGCCGACATAGTAGCTGCGGCTGCACGAAAAGCTGCGTTCGCGGCGGATGTACCGCTCCTTGCCGTCCTGCTCTTTTTCGTTCTTCTGAACGGAAATGTTCAGGTAGCCGTCCTTGACGTTCAGCTCGATGTCCTTTTTGTCCAGCCCCGGAAGTTCGACTTCCATCAGATATTCGTGTTCGTTCTCTTTGATGTCCGTGCGCATATAGTTGTGCGTGCGGCTGCGCCTGTACCCGAAAAACGGGAACAATTCATTCATCGCTTCATCAAAGAAGTCATAGTCGTTGCGGTTCGTCCTTTCGGTAAGTTCATGTTTCATATCTGTCATCTCCTTTGAAGGTGTTGGCACTTTAAACAATTAAGTGTTAGCACTCTTCGTTTGATTCTGCTAATATTATACCACGCTTTTAAAAAATGTCAACGGTTTTATATAAATTTTTCAAAATTTTTTTAGAAAAATTTAAGGGAGAGAAGCCGAATGCTCTCTCCCGCGGTCAGTCGCTTTCGCTATTTGGTTTTGGCGTCTCCTGTTTTTCAGCCTGCGCGTCATCCGTTTCGGGCTTTGCCTCGGATGGAGGCGGCTGCGACGTGTTTGCGTTGCTTTGCTTTTCAGGCGTGGCGGCTTCCGCGTGCTGCGGAACGGGCGGGTTCTTTTTTTCTCCCGCCGCCTTCGCGCTTTCGGAAAGCGCGAGCTCCTTCCCTTTTTTGGAGCGGAACAGAGAAAAGAACCAACGCTCAAAGGCTTCGCCCTTCTTCCAAATGAGGATAAACAGGGCGATGATGGCAATGCCGATGCAGATCCAGACGATGATCCCCCAAAGTTCGTTGTACGGGATGATGTCGCCGTTGAGCGAAAAAGCCGTAGTGACTACGGAGATCGCGCGGGTGATGAGCTGCATGACAATGAAGTACGGCCAGCTCATCGTCGTAAGCCCCGCCACGATGCACAGCACGTCGTCGGGAAAGAGCGGCAAAAGGAACATTGCCGTAAGCAGCATCCTGCTGCGCCCCTTGATCTTTTGCAGCCATTTGTCCAGCGTCTCTTTTCCTGCGATCCATGCCGCCACGCGGTATCCGAGCACCCTGCCGATCCAGAAGGATATAATGGAACCGATCATGATGCCGATATAGCTGTACAGGCAGGCAAGCTCCGGCCCGAAGGCAAGAACGCCCGCGCCGACCGTCAGCACGCCGGGAATGGGCAGCAAACACACTTGCAGGATCTGCAGAAGAATGAACAGAACGGGAGCCCACCAGCTGCCTACCGATTCGATGATGCCGCGAAGCTCGTCTACGGTATCGATATAGGCAAGAACGCCCGTTCTTTGTACGATATACAGCCCGAGCAGGATGACGGCTGCAAGCACGACGCCCGTCATCAACAGTTTGTAAACGGCTTGAAATTTACGCGCGAAGCAGACGGACATGGCGATGATGTAGATGACTTCCACCCCGAGCAGCAGAGAGGCGATCACCGTTTTGTGTCTTGCAAGAAAGCCTGTTTCGAAGTTCGCCATGCACAGAACGGTAAAAATGACGGTGACAACGGAAGACGCCGCCATGACTGCAAGCGGGATCCAAAAGGTCTTTACCGTATGTTTGTTGAAAAGCGCCGCAAGTTTTTTGCGGAATGCGCTCTTCTGTTTCTGCTCTTTCATGGATCCCCCCGATCCGTTTGCGCTCTCTATCCTATTATATCCCCGTTGCCCGCCGCACATTCCTGCCGCAGCGCTTTGATCGCCGCGCGGGCAAGCGCGTCGCAGCGGTTGTTGTATGCATTGTCGGCGTGCCCTTTCACCTTTACGAACGTTAGTTTGTGGCGCAGGGAGAGCGCGTAAAGCTCCTGCCAGAGGTCAACGTTCAGAACGGGTTTGCCGTCTGCCTTTTTCCAGCCGTTTTGCAGCCAGCTTTTCAGCCACCCGTTGTTGACGGCGTTGACGGTGTATGCCGAATCACTGTAAACCGTGACGTCGCATTCCGTTTTCAGGCAGTTCAGCCCTGCAAGCACCGCATAGATCTCCATGCGGTTGTTTGTCGTTTCGGGGAAGCCGCCGCTCAGTTCTTTTTCAATGCCGTTGTAAATGAGGATGGCGCCCCAACCGCCCGCGCCGGGGTTGCCCGAGCATGCGCCGTCCGTATACAGGTCTATCTTTTTCATGGAAATTATTCGGAGAGTTCCTCCGCACGCTGTACGCATGCGCCGACCGCGCGCGCGATAACGCCTTCCAGATCGTCACGGCGGAAAGATTCGACCGCTTGGATGGTCGTGCCGCCCTTGCTGCAGACCGCCGATACAAGTTCGTCAAGGCTCTTATCTTCGGCATGCGCGACCATTTCCGCGCCGCCGTATACGGTCGTGACGGCGAGCGTTTTCGCCTCGTCTTCCGTAAGACCGTGCGCCATGCCCGCCTTGATCAGCCCGTCGATGAACAGATAGACGTATGCCGGGCCGCTGCCGCTGATGCCGGTCACGGCGTTCAGCTTTTCTTCGGGAAGGTTGAGCACCGTGCCGCAGTTGCTGAATACGGAATCGATGAAGGCGCTGTCGTCAACGCTGTCTTCAAAGTCGGCGGCGTCCAGGGCGATCATGCCCGACCCGACCGAACAGGGCAGGTTCGGCATGGCGCGCGCAACTTTTATGTCTTTGCCGAGCAACGCGTCTTTGATGGTCCGTTTTTTCACGCCCGCCATGATCGTAATGACCTTTTCAACGGGAACGGTGCGGATGCTTTCGGCAACGGCTGCAAAATTCTGCGGTTTGACCGCGAGCAAAAGATATTCGCAGTTGTCGGCGACATCCGCGTTGCTGCGCGTGCGCTGCACGCCGAGGTATTCGATCTTTTCCAACGCCTGTTCGGAGGCGTCCGATACGATGATCTTTTTCGGTTTGAGCGAATCGGAATAGATCACGCCTTTCAAAATGGCCTGTGCCATGAAGCCCGAACCGATCACACCGAGTTTGTATTGCTTTTTCATTTTTTCTCCTTTTTTATATTTGATCCGTCGAAATGGGTTGACGAATCGGGATTTATCTTGTATAATAGATTGCGCTTAGGGGAGTGGCTCAACGGTAGAGTAGCGGTCTCCAAAACCGTAGGTTGCGTGTTCGAATCGCGTCTCCCCTGCCAAAACCACCGTCTGTTCTTTTTAGGGCAGGCGGTATTTTTTCGCGATCCTCCACGCAACGTGCGGCTGACGCCGCAAAGGTTGCGTCTGACGCGATCGGCGAATTGCCTGCCGTTTCTTATTTACAGACATCCACGCAACATGCGGGTCATTCGCTGACGTATTTAATGATTTTGGCGGGTACGCCGCCGACAACGGCATTTGACGGCACATCTTTTGTGACGACTGCCCCTGCGGCAATCACGGCATTGTCTCCGACGGTCACTCCGGAAAGGATCGTTGCATGTGACCCGACCCACACATTTCTGCCGAGTTTTATAGGTGCGGGAAGCATGCCGGCGCGTTTTGACGGTTGCAAGTCGTGGTTTAAGGTGCAAAATACGACTTGATGCCCGATCAGGCAATCGTCGCCGATCTCGATCCCGCCCTGATCCTGAAAACAGCAGCCTGAATTGACAAACACATTTTTGCCGAAGCGGATGTTCTTCCCGAAATCGGTATAGATCGGCGGGAAAAGAGCAAAACGTTCATCGACCGTTTCCCCTGTAAGTTCCGAAACAAGCGCACGCAACTCTTCGGGCGTGTGAAAGGAATCGTTGATTTTTGCCGTGATCCGCTGCGCTTCCACGGCGGCGGGCCGCATCATTGCCGTATATTCTGTTCCCGCTTCCAAATAACCGCGGTTTGCCGTATACGCTTTATATTCTTCGATCTCCATACCTGACCTCACTTGCCCGATCAGTGTTCCGAACGTTTTTCATCGATGTAGCTTGCAACAAGGTCTGCCGTATGCAGCAGCACGGCGAGCGGAAATTTTGCAAACGCTTCCCCGACCGAATAGTCGCCGCCGCGTGAACGGCTGTCAAACCCGCCCATGTGCCAGTTGATCGCCATCGCCTCTTCCCGCGTCAGGTGCAGAAAGCCGTTGATGATGTATACGGATTTTTCGCCGTGTCCGAAGGGCATGAGTTCGTCGCGGACATAATACGGTTTGCGCACCCATTCGCCGTTCTCTTTTACGTTGCGGAAGTCGCTCTTATAGAAATCGATCTTGCACAGGTCGTGCAAAAGCCCGCAGATCGCTACCGTTTCATGCGATACAACGTCTTCCCAGCGCTCGCCGTATTCCCCCTGCACGTTCCGCAAAAGGCGCCTGTATACGTTCACGCTGTGTTCGCACAGCCCGCCTTCATAGGCGCAGTGATAGCGCGTGCTTGCGGGGGCGCGGAAAAAATCCGAGCGCAGCAGATAGGCGCGCAGCTCCGCGCTGCCCTGCCGCTTGATGTATTCGTCGTAGATCTCTAAAAATACGCTTTTCGGGTCTTCTATTTTGTTCGGCATAGAGTTCTCTCCCTTGAAAATCCAAGCGGGAATATTGTACCAATTCCAAGAAGATAAGTCAACCGTTTGCAGCGCGCGGCTCTGCCTGCGCCGCTTGACAAATGTGCGCGTGCGTACTATAATTTTATCCGATCGGAGGAGGTTACCATGAAAGTTTTGCTTATCAACGGCAGCCCGCACGAAAAAGGCTGCACCTATACCGCTTTAAATGAAGTCGCAAAAGCGCTTGCCGCGCGCGGCATCGGATCGGAGATACTTTGGCTCGGCACAAAGCCGATCGCGGGCTGCATCGCCTGCCGCAAATGTATGGGATCGGGCAAATGTGTGTTTGAAGACAAAGTGAACGAAACGCTCGAAAAAGCGGACGAGTACGGCGGCATCGTGATCGGCTCGCCGGTCTATTATGCGGGGCCCGCGGGGCAGCTGACCGCCTTTCTGGACAGGTTGTTTTACAGCAGCCGCGGCAGGTTTGCAGGGAAGCTCGGGGCTGCCGTCATGTCCTGCCGCCGCGGCGGCGCAAGCGCTACGTTTGACAGGCTGAACAAATATTTCACGATCGTGAATATGCACATCGTCGGTTCGCAGTATTGGAACCAAGTCCACGGCAATACGCCCGAAGAAGTTTTGCAGGACAAAGAAGGCTTGCAGACCATGCGCACGCTCGGAGAGAATATGGCATGGCTGTTGCAGTGCATCGAAGCGGGCAAAGCCGCAGGGGTGCCCGCTCCTTCGTACGAAGCGCCGCTCCGCACGAATTTTATCCGCTGAATCAACTGTTGCTTTTAATAATAGAACTCATCAATCATATAAAAAAGCGTCCGCTTGCAGGCGGACGCTTTTTGTATGGTTATTTTTTCACCAAGACCAGAACACCGTAAGGCGCAATGTCAACTTTTCCCGTAAACTCCGCTCCGCTGATCATGTCGCGGTAAGTTCCGTCAAGGCGGATCGTTCCCTGCCGGTTTTCCGTTTCAACGGCGATGATCCCCGAAACTTTTCCGCTGCGCTCCGTCAGCACAACGTTTTCGCTCGCTTCGGCAATAGGCTTTGCACCCGCGAGGCGGCGGAGCTGTTCGTGCGGGATCACGCTGCCGAGCAGGATAACTTTCCCTTTTCCGACTTCCTTTTCCGCAACAACGGTGAGCCCGCCGAATTCTTCGCCGTCGTATACGGCGAGGCTGCGCGCGCCGCGCAGTTCGTATGCGTCATAGCAGCAGGCAAGAGGGAAGAGCTCCCCTTCCCTGTCTCGCGCGCAATACACGTCGTTCCCGACGGGGAGCTGGTATTTCGTATACACCCCCGCAAAGTCTTCCAGGAAGGAATAGGGCGCGTCCGTATATTTGCTGATATAGTCGGTCATGACGTCCGTCATCGGCCCTGCGATCCACGTGCCGCCGTTTTTCACCCATTCCATGATCCGTTCTTTCAGTCCGTTTTCGTCGACCGTGGAGAGGAAGGGCGAGATCACGACGTCGTACCCGTCCAAAGAGTGCGGCGTGTCGATCACGTCTACATTGTAATGGCGGAACGCGTCATAGAATTTGCTGTAAACGGTTTTGCGGTAATCGAAATTTTCCATTATGGGCGCCATCGCAAAAGTCTTCATGGCAGTCGACGAGTAATGAATGGCGATCTTAGAGCGGATCGCGCTGCCGCGGAGGAACGCTTCGCACTTGGAAAGTTCTTTTGCCGCGCGCGTGACTTCTTCCGATACACGGTACGGGCGCCCTGCGGTGCTCAGCAGCGCGCCGTGCGC
Source organism: uncultured Bacillota bacterium (assembly GCA_949282395.1). Classification (GTDB taxonomy): domain Bacteria; phylum Bacillota; class Clostridia; order Christensenellales; family Borkfalkiaceae; genus Borkfalkia. The sequence goes on from CASDPE010000028.1 coordinate 15,991, forward strand.
CAGCTCCTGTCCGTTCGGATGGGTACGGAACAGCCAGTAGGCGTTCATTTCCGCGCCTTTAGCGAACGGAAGCCAGGTATTCGCATAGCAGGCGCCCTGCGGGCGGTAGCCGCAGCCGGCGAACGTGCTGCCGTTCCAGCCGACCTGCGTTTCCGTGACCCAAAACGGCTTATCCTTCACGCAGCGCAAAAAGTCATAGCCAAACGACGTTTCGGGGAGCCATTCGGCGCGGTCATAATGGTTGTATTGCACCACATCGAGCTGTTCGTTCACTTCATAATAGCCGAGCATGTTGGTGCGCATCATATCCGTGCCGATGGGAGCCGAGGAATATTTGCGGATGATCGCCGCCTGTTCGTTCAAAAAGGTCACGATCTGACGGCTCTGGAAGCGGAACCATTCCATTTCCAGGGAAGGATGTTTCCATTGATCCTCACGCGGCGGAAGAACTGCGTCAAAATCCTTATAATCCAGCGACCAGCGCACCATCCCCCATTTTTCATTCAAAGTATCGATCGTTCCGTACTTATCTTTGAGGTAGCTGCGGAACGCCGCAATGCACAGCGGGCAATAGCACCCGCCGCCATACGGATAGATCTCGTTGTCGAGCTGCCAGCCGATGACGGCAGGGTCGCCCTCAAACGCTTTGGCAAGTTCTTCCACAATGATCGCGTTCTTTTCGCGCATGACCTTGCTCGTTTTGCAGGGATGGCAGCGGGAAGAAACTTCCGCCCGCGCCCCGCGGGGATCCACCCTTCTCGTTTCCTCGTATTTGTCCATCAGCCAGCGGGGCGGCGTGCAGGTCGGCGTGCAAAGCACCGTTACGATGCCCGCTTCGTAGCATTTATCGACCGCGCGTTTCAGCCACGCAAAATCGAACTGCCCTTCCAGCGGTTCCATCTTGCCCCATGCAAATTCCCCGACGCGCACGCAGTTCACGCCGAGTTCCTTCATACGGGCAATATCCCTATCGACCTCGCTTTCATCCCACATTTCAGGGTAATAAGCGGCGCCGATGTAAAGTTTTTTCATGGTGAGATCTCCTTACGTATGTTTTGTTTTCATTTGACGGGAGCGCACTTTCCGCACGTAAATGCGAAGCCGCGATCCGACTTGTACGTATTATAGCACATGCTCCGCCGCCGTGCAAGCGGATGCAAAATTTTCCGTAAAAAATATTGCAGCGGTCACGGCAGCAATTCAAACAGATAGCTTGCGGCAAGCAGCACGGCAAGGAATGCGGCGTTGTAAACCGTAAACCAAAGCAGATACCGTGCACGCAGGCGCGGATACTCCTTGGCGAGCGCTTTGTAGGAAATGAGGCTTGCCATTGACGCGATCAGGGTGCCGAGCCCGCCGAGGTTGCACCCGACGATGAGCGGCTGCCATGCGGAAGAAAAGCCGGAAAGAAGCAGCGCGGCAGGCACGTTGCTGAGGATCTGGCTTGCAAGTACGGCAACGATCTTTTCGTTCCCGTTTATTATGCTTGTCAAAAAACTGCGGAACCAACCGATGTTGCCCATGTTTCCGATAAATACAAACAGAGCGATAAACGTAACAAGCAGCGAATAATCGACTTTGTGCAGAACGGCTTTGTCAACGATGAGAAGAAACAGAAAGATCAGCGCCGCGACCAGCAGCGGCGGCAGGATCTGAAACAGCGCCAGCAGGCATGCGGCGAAAAAAACGGTAGGCCAAGTAAGAGCAAAAGCGCCGCCTGTTTTTTGTTCCCGTGCGCTGTATTGCACGGGGACGGAGCGGAAGCAAGCGATCACGGCGCCGAGCCCTGCGGCGGAAAGCGCCGTATACGGCAGCATAACGAGCAGAAACTGTCCGAGCGGCAGCGCGGAAGCGTTGTACAGATACAGATTTTGCGGGTTGCCGAGCGGGGTGAGCATGCTGCCGAGGTTTGCGGCGAGCGTCTGCAAAACGACGACGGGTATGATCTGTTTTTCCAATCCCGCCGCGCGCAGGACGATCAGCGCAAACGGA
>CASDPE010000029.1 GCA_949282395.1 uncultured Bacillota bacterium
GTCGCAGTGACCGTCGTCACGGCGGCAGTGCTGGCGAGCGCGTGCTACCTCGTGCTGCGCAAGCCGCCCATGATCACCCCGCCCCTCTCCGCCGAAGAGGCGGCAGGCGGCGAAGACGAAGACGCGGACGGTGAAGCCGACGGCGCAGACCGCCCCGCAGAAGAGCGCGAACGCCCTTCAGACGACAGCGAGGAAGAATAAAAAAGAAAAAGCGCAGCGGCGCCCGCAATCTTGCGGGCGCCGTTCTTATTTTTTATATTGTATTGCACACACGTCTGCCGTTTTTTATGCCCGCGGGGTGCCTGCCCCGTGCGGGAAAACGTGCCGCCGTTCAGCGTTCGGCATGCGGACGGCGCGCGGGCGCGGCATCTTCCCGTACCCCGCCACCACGCCCTGCGGCGCGGAGTTTGCGGATATGATAGTAAAAGTTATCCCGCTTGATCGCAAGCCGCTGCAGGGCGGTCTGCAACCTGATGCGCTTGCCGAGGTAATCGTCGGCGACGGACAAAAATTCATCGGTATACAGGAAGGACGGACGACCGAAGCGGACGCCCCTTTCCTTGGCGAGCCGTATCCCCTCCGCCTGCCGCGCCCTGATCTTTTCCCTCTCGTTCTCTGCCACGAAAGACAGCACCTGCAGCACGACGTCCGCGATAAACCTGCCGACGAGCGAATCCGACCGCACCCGCGTATCCAGAAGCGGCATGTCCAGCACCAGGATATCCGCTCCGATCTCTTTCGTGATCCTGTGCCACTCCTCGATGATACGGCCGTAACTGCGCCCCAGGCGGTCGATGGACTGTATCACGAGCAGATCGCCCTCTTTCAGCCGCTTCAAAAGGCGCTTGTATTCCTCCCTCTCGAAGTCTTTGCCGCTCTCTTTTTCCGCAAAAACGCAGTCCTGCGCGATCCCGCACTCGCAGAATGCGGCAAGCTGCCGTTCCAGGTTCTGATCTTTTGCTGATACCCTCGCATACGCGTACGTCATTGGTCCTTTGTTCCTCCCGTTTCTTTTCAGCATAACGGAAACGCGGCAAAAATTCCACCCGAAAAAAGCCCTTGAATAAAAAAAATTGTAGTAAAATTGTACTTCTACTACAACCAAAAAATTACAAACACACAAGATAAATTCAATGAATTTATCCTTTATCATTATAACAAATCTTCAAAAAAAAGTAAAGCGATTTCCCTTGAAGAAAAGTACACTTAAACTACGACCACAAGGAGGTATTATGAAAAGAGGCTTTTTCACTGCGGCAGCGGCTTTTTTATGCGCCGCCGCCTGCGCCTTCGGGCTTGTCGGGTGCGGACACAGCCACACCTTTTCGGAGAAATGGAGCCACGACGCCGGCTACCACTGGCACGCCGCGACCTGCGAGCACACCGACGAGCGCTCGGACTACGGCGCGCACACCATGGCAAAGACCACGCTCGAAACGTACAACGCCACCGTCAGCGCCTGCTCCGTCTGCGGGTATACGGAGGACGACGTCTCCTCGCAGTTCGTAGACGAGGCGGCGTTCACCGCGCAGCTCGGCGCCGATCTTGACAACTTCCGCTACGTATATAAGGTCGTCGACCCTGATACGGGCGCGGTGCAGACCGAAGAGGTGGCACAATACGACGGCACCTGCTATGTAAACGAAAACGGCACCTATTACATCGGGTACAACACCTATACCGAATCTCCGTACATCGAGGGCGTGTACGAACAGGACCGCCCCGCGACCATCACGGCGGCGCAGCGCGTAGAGAGCATCTACACGACGCTCTCCCACTTCCAAAAGATCACCGACGAAGAGCTCGGGTTTTCCGATTTCCACTGGTCGGACGAGCATTACCTGAACGCGGAGCCGGGGTATTTTCTGGATCTGAACGGGCTGAGCATGACCTCCGTGTTCCACGACTACGGCTGGTTCTCGCTCCGTTTTGAAAACGGCACGCTCAAAGCGATCGACTCGGGGTACATCAACGGCTACGGGTACCGCGTTTCGTCCACCTTCGAGCTCGGCGCGGCGCAGATAAGCCTGCCCTGGGAGGGCGACGCCCCCGCCATGGAACACGACGGCAGTTCCTGCCTCCAATACAAGCTGCGGGAAGGCGGCGAGTCGTATACCCTGTACAACTATTTCAGCGCCGACCTGGAGAGCGGCAGCACGGTCCTGACCGTAGCCGATACCTGCAACGGGCTGCCCGTGACGCAGATACGGAGCGGGTGCTTCGAGAACAACGGTATCAGCAGCGGCGGCATCGTGATCCCCGTGAGCGTCACCTCGTTCGGCAGCGACGCCTTTAAGGGAAGCCTCTTTACAAGCGTCTACTACATGGGCACGGCAGAACAGTGGGCGGCGATCAGCGGCCTCAGCCGCAGCGGCATCAACAAGACGGTCAACATCTATCTGGGCGCGACGGTCTACTGTTATTCGGAGAGCGAGCCTTCGGTGACGGGCAGCTTCTGGCATTATGTAGGCGGCGCACCCACCCCCTGGTAACATCCTTTCCGCACACAGACGGCAAGGGGCCGCGATCGGCAGATCGCGGCCCCTTTTTTTCGTATCGCCGCACTGCCCCGCGGTGACGCTCCTCCTCCCCGTCCGCGCCCCTCTCCGCCCTTCCCCTTTACGGAGAAAGAGGCGGCGCCGTATGCACATTTATGTTACAACCATGTTTCTTAAATCAAAACATGGTATAATACGATCGTGGCGTACTATGCAAAAACGGTGCGCGGAAAACATTAGGTTCGCCTGCCCGCGGGCAGAGCTTTCAGAAGGGAGGATATAGGAAGATGAAACGCAAACTGCTTGTCCTGCTGTTGGCGGCGCTGACGCTGTTCGCCTGCGCGGCGCTCTTTGCCGCCTGCGGCGAAGGCGGCGCGGACGGCGACGGTACAGGCGGCGGAAACGACGAACCGCCGCAGCACACGCACACCTTTGCAGACGATTGGACGTATGACGAAACGCACCACTGGCACGCCGCGACCTGCGAACATGCAGACGAAGTGAGCGGCATGGCGCCGCACGAGTGGAATGAAGGCACGGTGACATTGCAGCCCGGCTGCACCGAAGAAGGCGAACGGACGTACATCTGCGAATGCGGCGCCTTCAAAAAGGAGCCGATCGCGCCGACGGAGCACACCTATTCGGACGAATGGACGTACAACGGCACCGACCACTGGCACGCCGCGACCTGCGGGCATACGGGCGAGGTGAGTGACAAAGCGCCGCACGAATGGGACGGCGGTAAGATCACCGTAGAGCCGACCTGCACAAAAGCGGGCGAACGGGTCTACTCCTGCGCCTGCGGCGCGACCAAAACGGAGCCGATCGCAGCGCTCGATCACGCCTTTTCGAGCACGCTGACCTACGACGGCACGCACCACTGGTACCCCTGCACGCGTGAAAACTGCAACGCGCAAAAGGACAAAGCCGAACACGTCTGGGGCGAGGGAACGGTGACGACAGAGCCGACCTGCACCGAAGAGGGCGTAAAGACGTTCACCTGCACCTGCGGCGCGGCCAGGACAGAACCCATTGCGCCGACGGGGCACTCCTATTCGGATAAATGGACGTTCGACGAAACCGACCACTGGCATGCCGCGACCTGCGGGCATACGGGCGAGGTGAGCGGCAAAGCGCCGCACGAATGGGACGAAGGCACGGTCACCAGGCAGCCGACCTGTACCGAAAAAGGTGAAACGAAATACACCTGCGACTGCGGCGCGGTCAAAACGGAGCCGATCGAGCCGCTCGGGCACGCCTTTTCGGAGAACCTTGCCCACAACGACACGCACCACTGGTACCCCTGCACGCACGAAGGCTGCAGCGAGGTCATCGAACAGGCGGAGCACAGCTGGCAGAACGGCGTATGCACCGAATGCGGCGCGAAAGAGGCGAGCGAAGGGCTTGCATTCTCTCTCCGCGGGCAATACAGAGGCTCGTATTACGCGGTCACGGGCAAAGGAACGTGCACCGATACCGACATTGTGATCCCCTATGAATACAACGGGCTGCCCGTCAAAGAGATCGCATATAACGCCTTCCTTTGGGAATCTACACTTACAAGCATTACCATTCCCGACAGCATAACCAAGGTCGGCAGCAGTGCGATCGGGTACAGCGATCTTTTATACAACGAGTATGAAAACGGCTTGTACCTCGGCAACAGCCACAACCCCTACCGCGTGCTCGTCAAGGTGAAAGACCCTTCCGTGACCTCCTTCACCTGCCACGAGGACACGAAGATCATTTGCTACGGCGCCTTTGATTTTTGCACCGACCTCCGCAACCTGACCCTTGCGGACGGGCTGGTCAGCCTCGCGGAAGACACCTTTGTTTAAAGCGAATCTCTGCAGTACAAGACATACAACGACGCCCGCTATATCGGAAGCGCAAACAACCCGTATCTGGTGCTGGTCGAGGCGACGAACTCGTATTCCTCACCAACGCGCATGCACTCTAAAACAAAGTTCATCTTTTATCACGCCTTTGAAAATTGCCAAAATACGGCTATCGATATCCCTTCCTCCCTCGGCGAGCGCATCATCTGCGACTATGCGTTCAGCGGCTGCACCGCCGCCAAATACATTGCCATCGGCAACGGCGTTACGCAGATCGGCGAAAACGCCTTTTACGGCTGCAAAAACATGACATGGGTGCGTATTGTCGGCAACACCGTAAAAACGATCGGTGACTATGCGTTCAACGGATGCTTCGCGATCCAAGATGTGTATATCGACGACATTGCAGCATGGTGCGCCATCGAATTCGGCAACAATACAAGCTCGCCGCTGGCAATACGCCAATTCCAAGGGAACATGTATGTAAACAACGTCAGCGTAACGGAGCTTGCCCTCCCCGACGGCGTGACGGCGATAAAAGACCATGCGTTTGAAAGCAGTAGGCTTACGAGCATCACCATCCCGCAGAGCGTAAAAACGATCGGGTATGATGCCTTCCAATATTGCCCGAGCCTCGAAACGATCCACTACCTCGGCACCAAGGCGCAGTGGGAAGCGATCGAAAAGAACCGTTATTGGATAAGCTCGGAAAGCTACACCATCCACTGCACCGACGGCGACATCGTCATCGGCGGATAGTGGCACGCCCCATGCGGCGCGGCACACCGATAACAAAGCCGCCGCACTCTGCGCGGCACACTGCCGCCAAAACCGCCGCACTCCGCGCGGCATACCAACACCAAAGCCGCCGCGAACGCACGGCTCACAACGCCAAAGCCGCCGCGCGGTGCGCGGCGGCATCCCCGTAAAAAAGCACACGGCGTTCACGCTTTGCGGGAACGCCGCTTCTTGTCCGCCCCTGCGGGCGGCGGTGTTTTGTCGTTTATACGCCTTCGTTTTGCGATATAACGCTGCACGGCGCAGCGGGAAACTTCTTTTCAAAGGTAACTTATCGGAATGACCTTATCCGTTTCCGACAGGGATATCAGTTTATCGTAAAGGCAAACAACGCCGCCCGTGCCGCGCTTCTTGCCCGGAATATGATCGAGCTTTTGGAAAGCCGAGAGATCCTTTTTCTGCGGATCGGCGTGCTTTTTGACCTCAATGGGGTAGAGCGTTCCGCCCTCTTCGATCAGCAGGTCGATCTCGTTCATCTCCTTATCCCTGTAAAAGTAGAGCGGCGGTTCGGCGATCCCTTGGTTGTAATAGCTTTTGACGATCTCCGCAAGCACGAAGTTTTCAAAGAACACACCCGCCATTGCGCCGTTTTTCAGCACATCGGGCGTCGTCCACTTGGTGAGATAGGCGGCAAGCCCCGTATCGAGAAAATAAAGTTTCGGGGTCTTTACAACACGTTTCAAAATGTTGTTGGAATAGGGCTGCAAAAGATAGACGATGTTCGACGCCACAAGTACGGAAAGCCACCTCTCCGCAGTCGGAACGCTTATGCCGACGTCTCTTGCAAGCGACGTCAGGTTGAGAAGCTGCCCCACAGAGGCGGCCGCGGCGATCATTAAATTCGTAAATTTTACCGTATCGCCGATCTCGGACAGCTCTTTGACGTCCCGTTCGACATAGGTATTTACATAGGCGCCGTAAAACAGCCGCCAATCATGATCGGGGTTGCTTGCAAGCTCGGGCATGCTGCCGCGGTGGATCATGTTCCACACATCGGTATATCCGACGTCGCTCTTTTCGGCTCTGCGTGCGGTAAAATATTCCTCCGTCGGGATAAACGGCAGATCGAAAGCGACGCCTTGCCGCTCCCTCACAGAGAGCCCCAACAGCGTGACAAGCCCTATGCGGCCGGCGAGCGATTCGCTTACGCCCTTCATCATCTTGAACTGCTGCGAGCCGCATAAGTAGAACTGACCCTTTTTCCTGTCCCTGTCAAGGTACAGCTTTATCTGCTCAAACAGGGCTGGTGCTTTTTGGATCTCGTCCACAAATACGGGGGGAGGATTGTCCAAAAAGAATGTGCCGCTCTGCTCTTCGGCGGCGGCGCGCAGGATGGGATCGTCCAGCGTGGCGCGGTTGAACCCGTCGGTTATCCGATCGAGCATCGTGGTTTTGCCCACCTGCCTCGGCCCCGCAACAAGCACGGCGCCAAACATGTTTGCAAGCGTTGCAACGGTTTTTTCTGCGTGCCTTCTGATATACATCGTCCGCTCCTCGTCTGTTCTTTTTTGGCTGATTTAATATCCAATGTTATTATAGCCGAAAATTCTGCCCGTGTCAAGAGGTGAAAACGGTTTTCGGATCTTTTGAAACGTTTCCGATCGGGCAAAGCATACGGCGTTCACGCTTTGCGTGAACGCCGCTTCCTTTCCGCCCCCTGCGGGCGGCGGTGTTTTGTTGTTTATACGCCTTCGTTCTCCCCTTCCGCCTCGGCGTGCGCGCCCGTGTAGAGGGTAAATTCCCGCTCCAGGTCAAACTCTTCGGCGCTGTCAAAGGCGGCAAGTTTTGAGATGGAAACTTCGTATGCGGTCATCGTTTTCACCTCGTATTCGCTCAGCTTTTTCTGGTATTCGCGGCTCTGGATGCGCCCCGAAAGGGCGATGCGGTCACCCACCTGCAAATTGCGCACGAACCGCGCGTTCCTGCCCCAGGCGATGCACGGAATGTAATCGGACTTGTTGTACGCCCTGTTCACGGCGACGAGCAGGTCTGCGATCTCGCGGTTGAAGGGCGTGGTGCGGTACACGGGCGGCTTGCAGATGTAGCCGCTCAGAACGATGCTGTTCGGGTTTTTGGTCGGCGGCGCGTCCAGCGGTTCGCGCACGAACACCGTGAGCATCAGCCGCGAATGCCCGTTTTCCAGCTTGTTGTAGGAGCGGAACTGCCCCAGCGCGCACAGCGTTGCGCCCGGCTTCAAGTCGCGCTCCGAGATCAGCCGTTCGGAAACGGTGACGGGCAAAATGTCCGCCTGCCCCGAAAGGCGCATCACCTTCACTTTCAGCTCGTAAAAGCCCTCTCCGTACACCTCGTGCGAAAACGCCGCCTCGCTGACGACCTCGCCCATGATGAACACCCTGTTGTTCTTCTCGCTGCCGTTCATACATTCCTCCAAAAACTTGTATTTTGCTAAGCGGCGGCGTGCTGCCGCCCGCTCGCGTCGATCGTATAATTTTCCCGCAGGATCAGCTCGCCCACGGTCACAAAAGCATACCCCCTGTTTTTGAGGGCGCAGAGCACGGCGGGCAGCGCCTCAGCCGTGTGCAGCCCGTTGTTGTGGCAGAGGATGATGCTCCCCTCCCGCACCTGCCCGAGGATGCGCTCGGCGATCGCGCGCGCCGAAAGGTCTTTCCAATCCAGGCTGTCTACATCCCATTGGATGGTGTACAGCCCCATCGCCTGCGCCGTTTCGATGAGCAGGTCGTCGTAGTCGCCGTACGGGGCGCGGAACAGCTCCACTTTTTTGCCCGTCACGCGTTCGATGGCGGCGCAGGACGTGCGCAGCTCCTCTTCGATCTGCGCCCTGCTCAGGCGCGACATCTGCGAATGCGTGGCGCTGTGCGTGCCAATCTCGCAGCCCGCGTCCGCGATCTTTTTGACGTATTCGGGGTACTTTTCCGCCCAGAACTGCACCATGAAGAAGGTCGCGCGCACGCCCTCGCGTTCCAGCGTCTGCAACAGAGAATCGGTGTATTCGGTGCCCCAGGCGCAGTCAAAGGTGATGGCGACCTTCTTTTCCTCCCGCGCCACGCTGTATATGGGGAGCTTTCGCACCGCGCCGCCGCAGTACACGGCATACGCGCCCGTCGCCTGCAGCAGCACGCACAGCGCCACCGTCGCCGCCAGCAGCAGCGCTCCCGCCGCCATGCGCCTTTTTTTCAGCAGGAATACCTTCATCCGCCGCCCTCTATTGTATCGGCGCGCGCCCTTCGGAATTTATCCTTTTTTATCCGAAAACCGCCTGTTTTGCCGAATACGTTCCGCCCTTTATTCTGTAATCTATGTATATTGCCGCCCGCCCCGCCGTATGCCGCCGCGCGCGGCAAAAGCGCATAAAAAAACGGGCGCCGCACGGAATGCTTCCGTGCGGCGCCCGCCGCCTTTTTTACCTTTTTTCCGCTTTCCCCTTTTTGCCGCTTTACCCGCGCAGTGCGGTGAACGTGCCGCTTTCACAGGCGCGCACGCTGCCGCCGCCTTCAAAAACATACCCCGCGGGCAAAACGATCTTCCCGCGCACGTTGCGGCAGAAAACGGTGAGCAACACCGCCTCTCCCCTGCGCTCCCAGCGCACGCGGATCCGCCCGTGCGGGAAGGCATGTTCGCCCTCCGCAAAAGAGAGCTGCCCGATAAAGCAGGGCTGCACGTTCACCTCCGCAGGCGAACAGACGCGCAGACCCGCGATGCAGCGGTAGAACCACCCCGAAACAAAGCCCCAGAAGTGGTGATCGAGCGAGCACATGCGCGGCACGCCGTCCTTGCGGCGATGCGAGCCTTCTGCGCCCTCTTCGATCTCGTAAAACGCCTCCCACAGCGTGGTCGCGCCGTGTTCGAGCATGTAGCCGTAGGACGGGAAACTCTTCTGCACGATCAGGCGGAAGGCGAGTTCCGCCTCGCCCGCCTCTGCCAGCACGTCAAAAAGCACCCTGCCGCCGAGCACGCCGACGCGGAAGTGCTCGCCGTCCGCGGCGATCAGCTCTTTCAGCCGCGCGACCGCGCCCGCGCGCTCGTCCTCGTCCGTCCCGCCGTAGGCGAGCGCCATCGCGTACGCCGTCTGCGTATCGCAGGAGAGCGCCCCGCCGCGCACATATGCGGCGCGGAACGCTTTGCGCAGCTCTCCGCGCAGTACCACGGCATATGCCGCCCCTTTTTCCCGCCCCGCGGCGGCAAGCACCCGCGCCGCCTTTGCGCAGATGTCCATGCCGACAAGCGTATCCGTCAGCCCGACGGGGGTGCGGTAGTGGTCCTCGATGACCGTGCCCGCCTCACACCAGTCGCCCAGCCCGTAGGCGAGCGTGCCGTCCGCCTCGCGCCTGCCCGCCATGTAATGCAGATATGTTTCGATGGCGGAAGCCGCCGCCCGCGCGGGGCGTATATCGCCCGTGAATTGCAGGATGCGGTACGGCGTTTCGACGAGCGCAAGATCCCACGCGGGACCGCATCCCCATTCAAAGCCCCAGCCGCCCGTGGGCACGATGCCCGGCAGCTGACCGTCCGCCTTCTGTGCGCGCATCAGGTCGCCCAGCCACGCCGCAAGGTCCTGCGCGCACCCGTAATTGTATAAAAACTGTTCGCAGCTGAGCGCGATGTCGCCCGTCCAGCCGTTCTTTTCGCGGTGCGGGCAGTCCGTCGGGAAGCAGACGAAGTTTGCGCGGTCGCTCTGCCGCGTGATCGCCTGTACGGCGTTCGCCGTCTCGTCCGAACAGGCAAACCTGCCCGCCGAACGGAAGGATGAGCTTATTTCGCACGCCGTAAGAAGGGCTGCCGTCGCCTGTTCCGCCGTGACGCCCGTTACATACGCATAGCGGAACCCATGGTAGGTGAAGGCGGGTTCGAACATCTCCTCGCCCTCGCCCGCGCAGACGTATACGTCATGCTGAATATGCTCCATGTCGCTGCGCTCGCCGAAGCCGAGGTTGGAAAAATCGGGCGCGTTCCCCTCCACGATCTCGCAGAAGCGCAGGTCGACGCGCTGCCCGCGCTCCCCGCGGATGCGCAGCCGCGGCACGCCCGCCATGTTTTTGCCGAAGTCGTACAGGTATCCGCCGCCCTCCGCCGCCCATACGCGCACGGGCGCATGTTCGGCGATCACGCGCACGGGGTGCGCCCTGCACCGCAGCAGTTTGCCGCCGTGGTCCTTTGCCGCAAGCGCGGGAACGCCGCCCGAAAGATCGGCGGGGTCGAGCCGCAGCCTGCCGTCCGCCCGTTCGCCGCCGCGGACGTCGTCGTACAGAATATGCGAAGGGAGGGTGAAAAAGCCTTCGCGCGAGGTAAGGACTTCCGCCCCGTCGCAGGAAAGCTCGCACGCGAGCGAGGGAGCGGAGCGGTAGGACGCCGTCGTGAAATCCCAGATACCGTTGTCCTGCGCGTTCACGAACCCGTTGCCGAGCAGGAAGGCGAGCACGTTTTCGCCCGCCCGCAGCCCTTTGAGGGGGTACACGTCGTACCGGATGCTCTGTTCGGGGTTGGAAAGATAGGGCGCCAGCTTGCCCTTGGTCAGTTCCTCCCCGTTCAGGAACACCCTGTACAGCCCCTGCGCCGCCACCGACAGCGCGGCGCGCGCGGGCGCTTGGGCAAGGGTGAACCGCCTGTATACCCACGGCGCGGGCACATGCCGCTGCGCCGTGCAGAACGCACTGCTCCCCGCAATAAAATCTCTGCATCGCATCTTCCTTTCCTCCGTCCCCGTACAGCGTTTTTTGAAAGCCCGCGGCAGCCCGCGCGCAAAAAATTGCAGCCCGCCCCCTTGCGGGGCGCAGGCTCTACTCCTTCTCCTCGGTTTTCGCTGCGCCTTCTTTTGCGGCGGTGCTTTCCTCGCCCGCTTTTCCGTCAGCCGCCGTATCCTCTTCGGCGCCTTTCGCCGCACCCTCTTTTTCGGTATTCGCCGCGCCTGTCTCTTCGGCTTGCGGCGGCTCTTCGGTTTGCGGCAATTCTTCGGCAGGCGTTCCGCTCTCGCGCACAGTCTCCCGCAGCAGGCGGTCGTAGACGGGTTCGGTGCGGCACAGGAAGCCGAAAACGTACCCGATCCCCACGCCGATGACGGCGGGCAGCAGAAACATGAAATCCCAGGTAAGTTCCACCGTCATCAGAAGCCCCGTGAGCGGCGCCTTGACGACGGCCGTAAAAAACGCCGCCATGCCGATGACGATGAGCGCGTCCGCATACGACGCATCCAGCCCCATCGCCGCGAACAGCAAGCTCATGAGCGCGCCCAGCCCCGCGCCGACCGAGAGCATGGGCACGAACGCCCCGCAGGGCACGCCCGCCCCCATATTGACGGCAGTGACCAGCGCCCTGACCGCAACGACAAGGAGGATCGTCGCCCAAAGCGGCGTGCCGAACACGGACTGCACCCCTTCCGAGCCGCTGCCAAGGTCCGCGATGAACCCGTGTCCGCCGCCCACGGCATAGACGGTGACCAGCCCGAGCGCACCCGCGAGCAGAAAGGGCACGAGCATCCTGCCCGTTCCCTTCCAAAACCGCAGGCGCGCGAACAGTTTTTTGCACAAAAAGATCAGGCGGTACAGCCCCACCCCCGCCGCAGCGCAGAGCACGGCAGCGCCTGCCACGGCAAGGTAAAAGAGCGGGTCGAGCGCCGCCTCTTCCGCAAACACGAACGTCGTAAGGTACGCGCCCGTATCGAACCCCAAAACCGCCCGCAGCAGGTTGCGCACGATCAGCGCGCACGCAACGGACGTGAACGCGCAGAAAAAGACGGCGGGCGTAAAGCGCTTTTGCCCCTCTTCAAAGGCGAACGCCATGCCCGTGAGCGGCGCGTTGAACGCGGCGGCAAGCCCCGCACACGCCCCGCCCGCGATCTGATAGCGGCGCAGCAGCGGGCTGCGGCGCAACAGGTCGCTCGTACCGTACCCGCAGCAGCTGCCGATCAGCACGCTCGGCCCTTCCGCACCCGCCGAAAGCCCCATAAAGACGGTGAACAGGCTCGCCGCGAACATGCCCGTCAGCACGCGGTACCACCTGAAGCGGAGCAGACCGCGCAGCGCGCCCTCCGCCTGCGGGATACCGCTGCCGCGGATCATGGGCAGAAAGCGCAGCGTGCCGCCCACGACGACCGCGCCCAGAAAGAGCGCGGCAAACAGCAGCGGGATGAACGCGGGATTATCGCGGAAAAAGCCGTAATACCCGCGCGCAAAGTCCTCCGCCATCACGGCGAGGATATTGTAAAAGGTCACCACGACACCTGCAAACAGCCCCGTGAGCATACCGACGAGCACGATCTGCAATCCGTACCCGAGCCTTTTTTTGAACATTCTCTTTTTCGCTCTCACAACAGAGCAAATTGTAGCACAGCCGCCAAAAAATGTAAAGGGAATTCTTGCTCCTCGCCGCGCGCGTTCCTTCGGGGCTGCGCCGCCGCTCCTTCTCGGCGGCTCGTTTTTCGGCTCACAGGGGCTGAGCCCCTGCAATGCGTACGCATTGCGGCGGGCATTCGCCCTCGTTCGCCTCAAGCGGAACGCTTGGCTTTGCCCTTGCAAGCAAGCAAAGCCTTCACGTCCCTTCAGGGTGACACAAAAGAGTAGCCGCGCCCCTCTGTCATCCCGAGCCTGTCGAGGGATCTCTATTAGAATATCGTCATTATTTCCATAGAGATCCTTCGAAGGCGCGCGTAGTTTTACTTTGCTTGCAAGGGGTAAAACGAGCGCGCCGCAATCGGCGGCATATGGGCGCATGCCCATGGCAACTTGTTGCCGAAAGCGTCAGCTTTTTTGCCGCCGATTACTCCGCTTTGCTCCGCTCAGGATGACGCGAAGGGAAACCCTTTTCAATAATCCTATTGCGCGCTCCAAAGCCACGCCTTTGGAAAAGCGCCCTCAATTTGCCGAAAACGTTCGGCTCACCCGAAAGGGGTGAATGCGGCGCGATTTTTAATAAACCTTTGCAAAAGCAAAAACCACGCTTTTTTGCTTTTGCACTTTTCTCTAATCAAACTGCGCGTGGCAAAATGAAACTTTTGCCTAAGCGCACCCAATTTGCCGCATACCTGCGGCTTACGGGAAGAGGGTGAATTTTCGCCCGTTCTATAATACGTAGCCCTAAAAAGGGCGAAAAGAGTGGAGAAACCATTGCAGAGCGGCAAAGCCGCGAACAATGGTGTCTCCCTCAAACTCACGGCAAATCGCAGCGCCTTTGCGCGAGATTTGCGTGAAATGCTTATTTCAAATACTGCAACGACCAAAACGCCTTCGCCTTGCAGCCCTTTTTGAGCTTGATGTTCTTGCCCTTGGTGTTGCGGTCCTCGATGGTGATGTCCTCTTCGGTATCGCCCTGCACGAACGTATCGTCGTCCATCTGCACGGCGAACTTGTACGGCTCGGTCACGTAATCGGCATAGACGACCTTGCGGTTCGTGCCGAGGTCTACGATGCGCACGCCCTTGCGGTAGCGCGCCATCGGGTCGATCTGCGAGGCGATGACCTTTTTGATGGTGTTCCCGTCGGTGGCGACGATGATCTCGCCCCCGTCGATCTGCCCCGCGAACACGACTTTATCGCCCTCGCCGAGCGCGATGCCGCGCACGCCCGCAGAGATCCTGCCCTGCGCGGGGATGTCGTTTTTGTACGCGTTCAGGCACATGCCCTTTTCGGTGACAAAAAACAGCGTCGTGGTGGGCTCGGGGTCGTCCGTTTCGATGCCGATGATCTCGTCGCCCTCGTTGACCTTCGCCGCCTGGAAGGAATACTTTTGGATGGCGTACTCCTTCCACTCCGTCTTTTTGACGTACCCCATGCGCGTATAGAACAGCAGGCTCCCCTTGGGCAGCTTTTCGCCCGCCTCGTAAAAGGCGACGGGGAACTCCCCTTCCTGCGCGTCCGGGCAGAGCTTTTTATAGGGCACGCCCTTATCCTTGAGCTTGCCCGGTTCCTCGTCCGTAAGGTCGATCTTATAGCAGTTGCCCATATTGGTGAAGGAGTAGATCAGCTTGTCCGTCTGCGTATGCACGATCAGGCGCAGGATATCCGAGAGCTGCGAGCGTTCGCCGAGGTTTTTGTCTGACATGCGGAAGTTCTTTTCGGCGACCACCTTGCATTCGCCCGACGCGGTATAGACCAGCGCGCAGGGCACGGCGGGCTTTACGTCGTCGAATTTTTCGACTTTGATCTCCTTCGCGTCGAACACGAGAGCGCTCTTACGCTCGCTCTTGTACTGTTTTTTGAGCGCGAGCATCTCCTCCTTGACCACGTCCATCTGCAGCTTTTTGCTTTCGACGATGGCGGTGAGGCGCGCGATGAGCTTTTTCAGCTCTTCCAGCTCCTGTTCGAGCTTGTAAATTTCCAGCTTCGTGAGTCGCGCGAGCCGCAGATCGAGGATCGCCTGCGCCTGCCGCTCGGAGAGGGAGAAACGGTCGCGCAGCCGCTGCCTTGCAACGGGCACGCTTTCGCTCGTTTTGATGATCTCGATGACTTCGTCGATGTTGCGCACCGCGATGATCAGCCCTTCGAGGATGTGGCAGCGCTCCTTCGCCTGGTTCAGGTCGAACTTCGTGCGGCGCAGCACCACTTCGCGCTGGTAGGCGACGTAGTGGCGGATGATATCCAACAGCCCCAGCTGCTGCGGCTTGCCGTCCGCAATGGCGACCATGTTGATGCCGAAGTTGCATTCGAGGTCTGTATATTTGTACAGAAGGTTTAAGATCTTGTCTGCGTCGGCGTCCTTTTTGACTTTGACGACGGCGCGCATGCCGTGGCGGTCGGATTCGTCCGTGATCTCGGCAATGCCGCCGAGCAGATCCTTCTTCTCTTCGCGCAGGTCGGCGATGCGCTGCAAGAGCTTCGCCTTGTTCACCTGGTACGGCAGTTCCGTGATGACGATGAGCCGCTTGTCGTTGTCGCCCTCTTCGATGTTCACCTTGGCGCGCAGCGTGATCCTGCCCTTGCCCGTCTGGTACGCCTGCAACAGCTCGCCCGCGATGATGTACCCGCCCGTCGGAAAGTCGGGCGCCTTGATGTACTTCATCATTTCAAACAGCTTGATGCGCGGGTTGTCGATGTACGCGGCGACGCCGTCTATGACCTCGCCGAGGTTGTGCGGCGGGATGTTCGTCGCAAGCCCTACGGCAATGCCCGACGCGCCGTTTACGAGCAGGTTGGGGAACCGCCCCGGCAGCGTTTCAGGCTCTTTTAAGCTGTCGTCAAAGTTCAGCGTGAAGCGGACGGTGTCCTTTTCGATGTCGCGCAGAAGTTCGAGCGCGAGCGGCTCTAACCGCGCTTCGGTATAGCGCATCGCCGCGGCGGGGTCGCCGTCGACGGAGCCGAAGTTGCCGTGCCCGTTCACGAGCGTCATGCGCATGTTGAAGTCCTGCGCCATGCGCACCATCGCGTCGTACACGGACGAGTCGCCGTGCGGGTGGTATTTGCCCATGCAGTCGCCGACGATGCGCGCGCACTTTTTGTGCGGCTTATCGGGGGTCAGCCCCATGTCGTACATGGTGTACAGAATGCGCCGCTGCACGGGCTTTAAGCCGTCCTCCACGCGCGGAAGGGCGCGGTCGAGGATGACGTACTCCGCATACGGGAGCATCGAACCGGGCAGCACCTCTTCAAGAGGCGTGAGGAAGACCTCCCCCTTGTGCTCGACGGGCTGGGCGTTTTCTTCCTTTTTATCCTTTCGTTTTGCCACTTGCGTGCCCCTCCCGTCAGATATTCACGCGGTCGATGAAGGTATCGACCTTGTTGAAATTCGCGTTCTGCGCAAGGAACTCCTTGCGCGCCTCCACCCTGTCGCCCATGAGCGCGGTGACCATCTGCTCCGCTTCGGCGGCGTCTTCGATGTTCACCTGAATGAGGTTGCGCCGCGCGGGATCCATCGTCGTCTCCCAAAGCTGTTCGGCGCTCATCTCGCCCAAGCCCTTGTAGCGCTGGATCTGGTACCCTTTGCCGACGATCTCGATCTTCTTTTGCAGCTCCGTATCGTCGTAGGCGTATTCGGTGACGTCCTTTTTATACACCTTGTACAGCGGCGGCATGCCGATGTACACGTTGCCGTTGTTGATGAGCTCGCGCATGTAGCGGAAAAAGAAGGTCAGAAGGATGCAGCGGATGTGCATGCCATCCTGGTCGGCGTCCGAAAGGATGATGACTTTGTGGAACTTTAAGTCGTCCATGTTGAAGTCGCTGCCGTAGCCCGCGCCGAGCGCGGAGATGATGGTGCGGATCTCTTCGTTGGCGAGCACCTGGTCGATGCGCTTTTTTTCCACGTTCAGCGGCTTGCCGCGCAGGGGCAGGATCGCCTGGTACTGCCGCATGCGCGCCTGCTTTGCCGTGCCGCCCGCCGAATCGCCTTCGACGATGAACAGCTCGTTCAGCTCGGGCTTTTTGCCCGTGCAGGAGGCGAGCTTGCCGACGAGGGTCAGGTTGTCGATGCTGTTTTTGGCGCGCGCGACTTCCTTCGCCTGCCGCGCCGCGATGCGCACCTTCGCCGCGCCCTGCGCCTTTTTGACGATCTCTTCAAACACGGAGCGCAGCTTTTTGTCCTCGAACAGCTTGGCGATGCCCTCCACCGTCGCGCTCTCTACGGGCACGCGCGCTTCGGGGTTGCCGAGCTTGGTCTTGGTCTGCCCTTCAAACTGCACGTTCTTCATCTTGACGGAGAGGATCGCCGCGCCCAGAAGGTTCGGATCCTTGTCTTTGAGCGCGCCGAGCGAGCGGGCAACGTCGTTCAGGCTCTTGGTGAGCCCCGTGCGGAACCCCGTTTCGTGATACCCGCCCTCGGGGGTCGGGATGTTGTTGACGAAGGAGAACAGGCTCTCGGTGAACTCCGTGGTGTGCTGGATGGCAAATTCGATGAGGATGCCGTCCCGCTCCGCCTTGTAGCCGATGGGCTCCTGGTACAGCGGCGTTTTGCCTTCGTTGAGGTATTCGGCGAAATCGTGCAGCCCGCCGTCGAATTTGTAATTGACGGCGACGGGGCTCTTGCCCTCGGGCACGCGCTCGTCGAAGAGCGCGATCTCCAGCCCCTTGTTGAGGAAGGCGAGCTCTTTAAGCCGCTTGGAAACGGCTTCGAAGTTGAACGCCACATTGTCAAACACGCTTGCGTCCGGCTTGAAGTGCACAAACGTGCCGCGCTTGTCCGTCTTTTGCTTGGTGTTTTCCAGGTGCCCGTCGGGAATGCCCGAAAGCATCTTGCCCGTCTTCGGGTCTTTGTACGAGCGGAAAGACATTTTGAAGACGGTGCCGCGGTACACCTCTACGCGCAGCCATTCGGAGAGCGCGTTCGTGACCGACGCGCCCACGCCGTGCAGCCCGCCTGAAAAGGAGTAGTTGTGCTCGTCGAACTTGCCGCCCGCGTGCAGCTGCGTAAAGACGACTTCCACGCCCGAAACGCCCGTTTTGGGGTGGATGTCCGTCGGGATGCCGCGCCCGTTGTCCTCTACCGAGGCGCTGCCGTCCTTGTACAGGCGCACTTCGATGCGCGTCGCAAAGCCGCTCGCTGCCTCGTCGATGGCGTTGTCTACGATCTCCCAAAGGATGTGGTGCAGCCCCTTCACGCCCGTCGAGCCGATGTACATGCCCGGGCGCAGGCGCACCGCGTCCAACCCTTCGAGGATCTTTATGTCCTCGGCATTGTAATGAGTCTGCTTTTCCGCCATAAACACCTCTTTTCGCACAGATTGCGTTCCCGTTTACGGTATTATACCATATTTTGCGGTTTTTTTCAAGGGAATCGGTGAACGAAATCCTATTTTGCCCGCAGGAAAGTTTTTTGCCGCCCCGCCGCGCAGACACGTTTTTCCGCCGCCCCTGCCCGCAGAGGCGGCACCCGTTCGCGGCATACACGCAGCAGCGCCGCGCGGGGGATCCCGCGCGGCGCTGCCCGTCTTGATCGTCCTTCTTTTTAAAACCGTATGCTCATCTGCGCACTTTGCAGCTTTCCAAAAATTCCGCTATGCGCGCGATGCCCTCTTCGCGGTGTTCCTTTTCGTTCAGAAATTCGTGGCGCGACCCTTCGATCAGCGTCAGCTCCACCCGCTTTATACCCTGCTTTTTGTAAAAATCGTACAGCCGCCCGACGCCTTCCCTGCCGCCGACGGCGTCCTCCGCGCCCGCGATGAGCAAAAGCGGCAGCGCCCTGTCCAGCCCTGCGGCGTTTTCCTTGGTGTACAGCCCCTTCAACCCCTTAAAAAAGGAGCGGTAAAAATTGTAGCTGCACTTGAACCCGCAGTACGGGTCGGCGTAGTAGCGCTCGTTGTTCTCCTTGTCCGTGCTTAAAAATTCCCCGTCGGAGAACTTTTTATCGTACCCGCCGAACACAAGGCGGTCGATGAGCTTTGCGGGCGCGCTCTCCCCTTTAAAGGCGCAGCCGAGCGCGGCGACCGTGCCGCCCATGCGCACCGCGCCGCCCTTTTGCTTCGAGCTCCCCGCGATGACCGCGCCGTCCAAAAACCCCGCGTGCCGTTCGATGAACGCCTGCGTCAGAAAGGAACCGTACGAAAACCCGAACAGGACGTACGGCAGCCCCGCAAACTTTTTGCGGTAGTGCTGCGCGATGCCAGCCATGTCCTCCACCGTGTCCGCGAACATATCCCCCGCCGCATACCCGAGCGTTTCGGGGTCGGTGTCGCCGTGCCCGCGGTGGTCGTCCGCCACCACAACGAACCCGCGCGCGTTCAGCTCGCGCGCAAAACGCTCGTACCGCCCCGCATGCTCTTCCATGCCGTGCGCGATCTGCACCACCCCGCGCGGCGCGGCAACGTCTGCCCATTCGTATACGTAGATCTGCTTTCCGTCAAACGATGTAAAGACCATAGTCCGTTCTCCTTTTTATCAGTATACCGCATCTTTCCCGATTTGTAAAGTGTTAAACGAAATTTTTCCGAAAAAATTTTGCCGCGGAACGGGCAAAAAACGGATGCGCGCCGTATACTAACAGTGTATGAAGACGCTCATCCTCACGGGCGGGGGCAGCGCGGGGCACGTGACCCCCTGCCTTGCGCTCCTGCCGCAGCT
The DNA here is from genome assembly GCA_949282395.1 of uncultured Bacillota bacterium. Taxonomy (GTDB): domain Bacteria; phylum Bacillota; class Clostridia; order Christensenellales; family Borkfalkiaceae; genus Borkfalkia. The sequence goes on from CASDPE010000029.1 coordinate 19,093, forward strand.
GCGCGAAGAATTTACCCTCGCCTACATCGGAACGGACGGCATCGAACGCGGCATGCTGGCGGGCGCGGGCATCCCCTATTATACCATCGCCTGCCCCAAGCTCGTGCGCGGCGCACTGCTGAAAAACGTGGACCTGCCCTTCCGCTTCGCCGCGGCGGTGCGGCAGGCAAAGCGCGCCCTGCGGAGCGCGCACGCGGACGGCGTGTTCTGCGCGGGTGGGTATGTTTCACTGCCCGTAGCAGCGGCGGCGCACGGGCTGGGGCTGCCCGTCCTTTCGCACGAATCGGACAGCACGCCCGGGCTTGCCAACAGGCTGATCGCGCGGCATGCGGCGTACATGACGGCAAGTTTTTCCGCGGCGGCGGCGAGCCTGAAACACGGCGTGCACACAGGCGCGCCGCTGCGGAAAGAGCTGTTCGGCGCAGACAGGGGCGCGGCGCGGAAAAAATACGGCTTTGACGGGAACAAGCCCGTGCTGCTCGTATTCGGCGGCGGAAGCGGCAGCGCGGCGCTCAACGCCGCCGTGCGCGGCGCGCTCGGCGCGCTCATCTGCGCATATGACGTATTGCACATCTGCGGCAAAACGGCGGCGTATGCCCCGCAGCGCGGGTACGTTCCGCTGCCCTTTGAAAAGGACATGGCGTCGGCGTATGCCGCGGCAGACTTTGTGCTCGCCCGCGCGGGCGCGAACACGCTGTTCGAAGCCTGCGCACTCAAAAAGCCCGCGCTCGTGGTGCCGCTTGCCAACAAGCGTTCGCGGGGCGACCAGGCAAAAAACGCCGCCCTTTTTGCGGAAAAGCACCTCGTGCACGTGCTGCCCGAACGGGAACTTTGCGCCGAAGCGCTGCCCGCGCGGCTTG
>CASDPE010000030.1 GCA_949282395.1 uncultured Bacillota bacterium
TGCCGAAAATGTTCGCGGGCGGCGGGTACGATTTTTCGTACAGCGGGTTGAAGACGGCTGTTCTGAACTACTGCCACACGAAGGAGCAGCGCGGGGAGCCTTACAGCCGTGCGGACGTCGCATGCTCCTTTCAGCACGCCGCCTGCGGCGTGCTCGCCGCGCGCGCCGTGGCGGCGGCGAAGGCGAAGGGCTGCCATACGGTCGCGGCGGGCGGCGGCGTCATTGCCAACGGGTACTTGCGCGACCTGCTTGCAAAGGAGTGCGCGCGGGCGGGGCTGCGGCTTGTCCTTCCCGAAAAAAAGTACTGCACCGACAACGCGGCGATGATCGCCGCCGAAGGGCTGGTGCAGTACCGCGCAAAGAACTTTGCGCCGCTTTCTCTCAACGCCTGCGCGCACATCCCGCTGGGCAAAAAGGGGAAGCGGTGAAGAGGGGGCGCTTTTCGGGGCGCACAATGAAAGGAGCGCCAAAGCCCTCTTCCTTTACGTTTTCCGCAAAGCGCGGGGCGCAAAAAGCGGGCGGCGCTCCGCAAAAAACCGTTCACGGGTATAGATCCCCGCAAAGCGGGCAATAAACGCTTCCGTAAGGAGGCGTTTTTGTATGTCCGCCAAAGCAAGGCGCGCCGCTTGGTGCGCCGTCGTTTTTTTGTCCGCGCTCGCCTGCGCGTTTCTGCTCTTTTTGCCGCAGTGGCTGGATAAGCCGCTGCTGTTTGCGGGCGCCGAGCGCTACACCTTTTATTCGCAGAGCGTAAGTTCGCAGGCGAAGATCACGTCCGCGTCCCCCGAAGAGGCGGCGCTCGTGCGGCTGACGCTGCAAAACTACACGGGCGAAAGCGCCCGCTACGCCGACGCCGCCGACGCCTTTTTGCAGGCGGAAAAATACGGCGCGGAACTCGTGCTGGAACAAAAAAGCGCGGACGTGCACGACTATTATTACTATACGCCGCAGCTTGCGGGCGGGGTCGTGCTCGGCGGGGTGTGCGTCAACCTGCACGTCGCCGTGCGCGGGCAGGGCGCAAGCGTGGGCTATCCGCTCATTTTCGGCGGATACTGAAAAAATTTTTGCAAAGCAGGTATAAACGCGGCGGGCTGTGTCAACAATCAAAGCACAAACCTTTCGGAGGGAAGATCATGAAAAAGCATGAACAGCAAAAGGATACCGATCTCACGCAGGAGACCGCCGAAGGCGGCGAAAAGGCAAAGCGCAAACACGGCAGGCTGTATTACATCCTCGTTGCGGGCTGCGCGCTCGTGCTGATCGCAGCCGTGGTGCTGATGGCAGTGTTCATCCCGGGCGGCAAGAGCGAGGTCTTGGACGAGCCTTCGGGCACGGAAGAGCCGGACGGCGATCAGGACGATCAGGACGGCGAGGACGGCGATCAGGATGTGGACACCGAAGTGGTGTTTTCCATGCCCGTAGCCGGCGCCGAGATCACGGAGACCTTCCAATTCTGGTACAACTCCACGCTCAACCGCTATTGCCTGCACACGGGGCTGGATTTTTCCGCCGAGGCAGGCACGGAAGTGACCGCCGCCTATGCAGGCACGGTCGAAAGCGTCACCGAAAATATTTTGGAAGGCGGCAAGGTCGTGCTGTCGCACGGGAACGGGCTGTATACCGTTTACGCCTCCATCGACGCCGCTTCGGGTCTGCGCGCGGGGGATACCGTGGAGCAGGGCGAAGTCATCGGCACCGTGTCCGCCGCAGCGGATACGATGGGCAACGAATACGACGAAGGCTCTCACCTGCACTTTGAAGTGTTGGAAAACGAAAAGCAGATCGACCCCGCAGCCTATCTTGACTACGAAGAAAAATAAAGCACCCTTTCCGTTTAATAGCGGAACTCTCCCCCTTTTTCCCCGCCGCGCGGCAAAGCCGCGCGGCGGGTCTTTCCGCATAAAAGATCCCCCGCCGGGAAGGGCGGGGGAGGGTTTGCCGTGTTGGCTCAGCCGTTTGCTTTTATCGCGGCGGTGACGTCTGCGGTGATTTTTGCAAGCTGTTCTTCGCTCGGCTTGTAGGGGAGGCGGATCGCGGGCAAAAGCTGTTCGCACTTGCATTCGGCGAGCGCCTTTTCCACCTGTTCGGGAGACTGCCCGCCCCAGCCGTAGCTGCCGAAGGCGACGCTCTTCTTTTTATTGCCCGTCAGCCCCTTGAAGTAGCAGAGGAAGGAGGCGACGGAGGGCATCATGTTGTTGTTCAGCGTGGGCGAACCGACGGCGATGTACTTCGCGGTCATGGCGTCGGCAATGATGTCCGAATTGTGGCAATAGTGCAGGTTGTACAGGCGGGGCTTTAACCCGCAGGCGAGGAAGGCGCTTTCGATCGCGTGCGCCATCGCCTCGGTGGAGTGCCACATCGTGTCGTACACGATGACCGCCGTATCGTCGTATTCGTTTGCGACCCAGCTTTTGTACAGCGCGAGGATGTCGGGGATGTGCTTTGTCCAGCAGATGCCGTGGCTGGGGTAAATGGCGGAAACGGGCAGCCCCGCAACGGCGGCGAGCGCCTTGCCCGTCTGCATGCCGTACGGCTGCACGATGTTCGCGTAATATTTGCGCGCCTGGATGAACGCTTCGGGCAGGTCGCATTCGGTATCCAGCCGCTCGTCCGAGGCGTAGTGCTGCCCGAACGCGTCGTTGGAAAAGAGGATTTTTTCGGGCGTGAGGAAGGATACCATGTTGTCCGGCCAGTGCACCATGGGGGTGGGCACGAACGTGAGCGTGCGCTTGCCCAAGGAGAGCGTTTCGCCCGCCTTCACGCCCGTATAGCCGAGGTCGCCGTAGTAGGCGGTGAGGTCTTTGATCCCCGCGCCCGCGGCGGTGTAGATCTGCGCGTGCGGCGCAAGCCGTCGGATGAGCGGCAGGCAGCCGCTGTGGTCGGGCTCGGCGTGGTTGGAGATGACGACGTCGATCTTCGCGGGGTCGATGACCGAGCGGATGCGCGCGAGCATCTCTTCCCCGAACCCTTCCTTCACCGTGTCGATGAGCGTCACCTTCTCATCCAAAATGAGGTAGGCGTTGTAGGAAGAGCCCTTTTCCGTTTCATAGCCGTGGAAGTTGCGCAGGTTCCAGTCAATGGCGCCGACCCAATAGATGCCTTCGGCGAGTTTGTGTGCTTGCATGGTGTACTCCTTTTGCGCCCGCGGCGCGAAGGGCGCGTCAGCCGCTCCCGTTTCTTTCTCTATTATATATAAAAACAGGGGAAAAGCGCAAGGGTTTTTGCGGTGGAATTTGTGCGCGGGCGCGCAAAAAACCGAAAACGGCGCGGTTTTGCCCGCGCAGCGCCCCTGCGCGCAGGGAGGCAAGGGGTGTTTGCCCGCATATTTTTTGAAAAGATGGGTAAAAAAACGCAAAATCGATTGACAAGCCAAAACAATTATGGTAAACTTCAAGAACGCACCGCAAGAAGGTGTGATTTTTTTGCGTGGAGTTTATAAAAAATGGCTGCCATCAACAGAGCAAAAGTCACGTTCGAGTGCACCGAATGCAAGCACCGCAACTATGACACGATGAAGAACAAAAAGAACGATCCCGAGCGCCTGCAGCTCAAAAAGTATTGCCCGTTCTGCAAAAAGCATACCGTTCATAAGGAATCCAAATAAGGGGGTTCCCGTCCGCATGCGCAGACGGGGAAGAAAGATCAATGCAAGCAAAAACTTCGAAGACAGCCGAAAAGAAGCCCAACATCTTTATCCGCATGGGCAGGAAGCTGAAAGAGGTCTTTTCGGAACTCAAAAAGGTGACGTGGCCTTCCTTCGGCAAAGTGGTGAAGTCTACGGGCGCCGTGCTCGCGGTCGTCATCACGTTCCTTATCGTGTTCGGGGCGATCAATTACGGGCTTGGCGCGCTGCTCGACCTGATCACAAGCATCGGCGGTTAAGGAGGGAGGAATGGAAAATTCCCTCGAAAGCCAGGCAAAATGGTACGTGCTCCATACCTATTCGGGGTACGAGAGCATGGTCAAGAGCAGCCTGGAACAGCTCATTGAAAACAACAACCTGCAAAACAGCATCTTCGACCTGAAGATCCCGATGGAGCAGACCATTGAGGAGAAGAACGGCAAACGCAAAGTCGTTGAGCGCAAGCTGCTGCCTTGCTACGTGTTCATCAAAATGATCTATTCCAACCAGGTCTGGTATCTGGTGACGAACACGCGCGGGGTCACGGGCTTTGTTGGCCCGCAGGGCAGGCCGCTCCCGCTCAAAGAGGACGAGGTGCGCAAAATGCAGCTGGAAACGGTGGTCATCGACGCGGATTTCGCCGCGGGAGACACCGTCAGCATCGACGCCGGCCCTTTGGCGGGGTTCGTCGGCAAGATCAAAAAATGCAGCGATTCCGCGCAGAAGGCGACGGTCAGCGTCGTCATGTTCGGCAGGAATACCGATGTGGAGGTAGACTACGCGCAGCTGCGCAAGCTGAGCGCGGAGTTGCCCGAAAGCGAACCCGCCCCGTCGGAAGAATCGTAAAACCCGCGCGCACGCGCGCCGTTTTATAAGTGGGAGAGGCGCAAAATAAACGCATTTTGCCAAGTGCGCCTTGCAAGCACCACACTCTATAGGAGGAAGTATGGCTAAAAAGATCACTGCGGTCGTCAAGTTGCAGCTGCCCGCAGGCAAAGCGACCCCGGGGCCGCCCGTCGGTTCCACGCTCGGCCCGCACGGCATCAACATCCCCGGTTTCACCAAGGAGTTCAACGCCAAGACGGCTGACCAGGCGGGGCTCATCATCCCCGTCGTCATCACCATCTACCAGGATCGGTCGTTTACCTTCATTTTGAAGACGCCGCCCGTGCCCGTGCTCATCAAGCAGGCTTGCAAGCTCGAGAGCGGCAGCGCCCGTCCCAACCGCGATAAAGTTGCCAAACTGACCAAAGCGCAGGTGGAAGAGATCGCGAAGCTCAAACTGCCCGACCTCAACACGACGCTGCTGGAAAGCGCGATCAGCATGGTCAAAGGCACCGCCCGCAGCATGGGCGTCACCGTCGAAGAGTAAAGGAGAATGTGGGAGAGAGCTTTTTCTCGCATGCACCACAAGGAGGTAAATCATGAAAAACGGGAAAAGATATGCCGACAGCGTAAAGGCATACGACCGCAGCAAAGTATACGACGCAGACGAGGCGCTGGGCGTTGTCATTGACACGGCGCGCGCCAAGTTTGACGAAACCATCGAACTGCACGTCCGTTTGGGCGTCGATCCCCGCCAGGCGGATCAGCAGGTGCGCGGCGTGCTCGTGCTGCCCAACGGCACGGGCAAAAGCAAAAAGGTGCTGGTCATCGCCAAGGGCGAGCGTGCAGACGCCGCGGCGGCGGCGGGCGCCGATTATGTGGGCGCCGAAGAGATGGTGCAGAAGATCCAGACGGAGAATTGGTTCGATTTTGACGTTGTGATCACCACGCCCGATATGATGGGCGTCGTCGGCCGCATCGGTAAGCTGCTCGGCCCGAAAGGCCTCATGCCGAACCCGAAGAGCGGCACCGTCACCATGGACGTCGCCAAAGCGATCGCCGAGGTGAAGGCAGGTAAAGTGGAGTACCGCCTGGATAAGACGGCGATCATCCACTGCCCGATCGGCAAAAAGAGCTTCGGCAAGGAAAAACTCGCCGAAAACTTCACCGCGCTGATGGACGCGATCGTCAAGGCGAAGCCCGCCGCGGCGAAAGGGCAGTACATCAAGAGCGTGTCCCTTTCCAGCACGATGGGCCCCGGCGTGAAGGTGAATTACGCGAAGCTTTGAGTGTTCACGAAATTTCTTTCAAAAGAGATGAAAGAAATTTCCGTGATTTGAGAGACAACCGAATTCAAAACTTTTTTCGTGAAGCATTTTTGCTTGACATTTGCCCGTAAATCGGGTATACTGTCGCAGAAAATTGAATTTTACCGCAGAAGGCAGGCACCGCAAGGTTCAATGGCTCGCGCCGCCCGCTCAGGTAGAAGTTGCAAACGCTTTTTACGCGCACGGCGCGTAGCAAGCTCTTCTGCCGCTGCGGCAGAAGAGCTTTTTTTGCGGGCGGCAGGCTGCTGCCGCAGGAATCTTTAAAGGAGGTATCAACTTGTCAGCCAATTTAGAAGCGAAAAAACAGATCGTGGAAGAGATCAAACAGAAGATCGGCGATTCCAAGTCCGTCGTTTTCGTGGATTACAAGGGGCTCACCGTTGCGGAAGTTTCTGAACTGCGCAACAAGTTCCGTGCGGCGGGCGCAGAGTACAAGGTGTACAAAAACACCCTGCTGCGCAAGGCGTTCAACGAGCTCGGCGTGACCGCGTATGACGAGGCTTTGAACGGCCCGACGGCTGTTGCGTTCAGCAAGGACGAGATCTCTGCCGCCAAACTTCTGGTCGAGGCGGCGAAAGCCACCCCTGAAAAGATCGTTATCAAATGCGCGCATGTGGACAATGCGTTCGTCGACGCAAAGGGCGTCACCGCACTCGCATCCATGCCCTCGCGCGAAGAACTCATTGCGAAGATGCTCGGCTCCATGCAGGCGCCGCTCGCCAACTTCGCAGGCGTGCTCACCCAGCTTTTGCGCGGCGTAGTGGTCGCCCTCGGCGCCATTGCGGAAAAGAAGGGCGCGTAAACCGTGATCAGACGCAGCCCGCAAGGGCAAAGCGCGGCGCCGTGCCCGCATAAACCGCATGGCAAAACCAAATCAAAAAATTTTCGGAGGAAATCAAAAATGGCAGATATCGCTAAGTTTATCGAAGAGATCAAAGGTATGACGGTCGTCGAGCTCAACGAGCTCGTCAAGGCTTTGGAAGAGGAGTTCGGCGTCAGCGCCGCTGCTCCCGTTGCTGTGGCTGCTGCTCCCGCTGCGGGCGCCGCTGCTCCTGCGGAAGAGGAAAAGACGGAGTTCAACGTCGTTCTGAAGAGCTTCGGCGAAAAGAAGATCGACGTCATCAAAGCCGTCCGCGAGTTCACCTCTCTCGGCCTTGCCGAAGCGAAGGCGCTCGTCGAGAGCCTCGGCACCATCAAAGAGGGCGCCCCGAAGGACGAAGCGGAAAAGATCGTTGCCCGCATCAAGGAAGCCGGCGGCGAAGCGGTCATGCAGTAATCGCTGCGTTTTACGCAAAAGGCAAAGCGCCTGCGGAATTTGTTCCGCAGGCGCTTTTTTGCTGCCCGCAAAACCCGCAAAGCGGGTGCAAAACGCGCAAAAGTGCGGCAGAAGTAGAGAAACTGCACATATTTTGGAAAATTTCGGAAAAATACGGTAGAACGCTTGACATTTTTCGGGGGGGGGTATAATGGAACCATTACAAGCCCTTTAAAGGGAAAGGAGAACCGTATGAAAAAGTTGTTGGCTGTGGCGGCAGCGGCGCTTGCCGCGTGTATGCTGTTTGTGTTCGTCGGCTGTGACGAAGGAGAGAGCGGCAATAACGGAGGGCCGTCTTCGTCCGCAAAGCGGGAGGTGACGGAAGAGGAGTGGGAAGCCGCCGTAAGCGGCGCCGACGCCGGTTCCTGCTCGTATGCGTATGAGACGACATACGGGGAGAGCGGCACGGAGGGCGGCTCGTTCGCCTACGACGCGGGCAAAAACGCCGTTCTCAATGCTCTTAGCGGAGGGAATTATAGCGGCGCGGGAATTTTGACAAAAGAGGGCGATGTGTATTACGCCTACGAAAGCGACGAAGACGGCTGGACCCGAAGCGCAAGCAGCGCGGCGGACTATGACGATTGGGTCGAGACCGTCTGCGCGGAGGCACAGGGTCTGGCGGCGCCGCTTGCGGGGCAGTACAGTCTGTTCACCTATGCGGACGGCGCCTATACCTACACAGGCAGCGAAATTTCTTTCGGTCTGTTTGTGGGTGACGTGACGTCGCTGACCGTGAAAGTGACGTTTGCGGACGGCGCGCTGTGGAGCGTAGAGGTCGAGCCCGATCTCTCCGCGTCGGACGGAAAGGTGACAAAGCAGGTCTTTACGGCGCGGTTCGGTTCGGCGGTGAGCAGCATTACGATCCCCGCCGACTACACCGAGGCGTGATGAAGTGCAAAAGGCAAACAAGCTCTCCCGTTCGGGAGGGCTTTTTCCGTTTTCTGCCGCGCCGCGCATACACTGTGCGGCGCGGTCGCCTGTTCCGCAGAAGGGAAATCCCGTGCGCGTGGCGTTTTACCGATTGCTTCGGATTGTTTTGTTATTTGTAAAAATATTTAACGCGGCGCCGCCGTACCTGTACAAAGGGAGCATCAATGCAGGGATGAGGGAAACAAGGATACGGCAGAGAACGCGCTTTTTCGGCAGAAAAAAGGCAAAAAAGATGAAATTTTCTTTGTAAAAACGCTTGACGAACCCTTGCGCGGTGTGGTAATATACCTAAGCTGTGTAATAGGGTTGAGGCATAAAGTTACTTCAATCGCTTTCGGCGCGTGGTAAAAAACAGCGCGATCGCACCGTCTGCGAAGATAATTTATGCCGACAAATGTGGGGGCGCGACCCCTGCGACTAACCGAAGCGACAGCCATTCAAATCTATCTGAATGGTTTTTCTTTTTCCGGAGGGCTTCGACACACACGGCACAGTTGACACAAAGTTAGGATAAAAAACGGAGGAAACAAGGAACAATGGTAAGTCAGAAGATCAGGATCAAACTTGCGGCGTATGACCATGAGCTGGTCGACCTTGCCGCCGCACGCATCGTAGAGACGATGCAGAAGGCGGGCGCGAAGATCAGCGGGCCCATCCCGCTGCCCACGGAGAAGGAGATCGTCACGATCCTCCGCTCCCCTCATAAATATAAGGATAGCCGCGAGCAGTTCGAGATCCGCACCCATAAGCGCATCATCGACATTTACAGCCCCAACGCCAAACTGCTGGACAGCGTGCACCTGCCCGCCGGCGTCGACATCAAGATCAAGCTGTAAAGCCCCGCCGCTTCGGCGGAACAGAAGCCATCATTCGGATACTTTGAAAGGCAAGGTATCGGTAAAATAAACAAGGAGTGAACTTTATCTATGAATAAAGCAATCATCGGCAGAAAAGTCGGCATGACGCAGATCTTCACCCCGGAAGGGAAGGTCATCCCCGTCACCGTCGTCGAGGCAGGCCCCTGCCCCGTCGTGCAGATCAAGACCATTGAAAAGGACGGATATTCCGCCGTCAAGCTCGGTTTTGACGAAACAAGCGAAAAACGGCTCAGCAAGCCCGAACTCGGCGTGTTCAAAAAGGCGGGCGTCGCACCCCAGAAGGTGCTGCGCGAATTCCGCCTCAATGACGCCGCTTCCTACGAAGTGGGCAAGCTCGTCACCGCCGACGCCTTCAAGGCGGGCGAACATGTAGACGTGGTCGGCACGTCGAAGGGTCACGGTTTTTCGGGCGTCATCAAGCGCTGGAACCAGCGCCGCCTGAAAGAGACGCACGGCGTCGGCCCCGTACACCGCGAGGTCGGTTCCATGGGCGCGAACAGCACCCCCAGCCGCGTCTTCAAGCAGAAGCACATGCCCGGCCAGTACGGCCACGAGCGCGTCACGGTGCAGAACCTGGAAGTCGTGCGCGTAGACGCCGCCCGCAACGCGCTGCTCATCAAAGGCGCCATCCCGGGGCCGAAGGGCAGCATCGTCACCGTGAGCGACAGCGTCAAGGCGAAATAAGGAGAGAAGAACATGCCAACCGTAAAAGTATATAAAATGGACGGTTCCGAAGCGGGCGAAATGCAGCTTTCGGACAAGATCTTCAACGCGGAATACAACGAGCCGCTCATCCACCAGGCGGTGGTGACGCGTCTTGCGAACGAGCGCCAGGGCACGAAGAGCACGCTCTCCCGCACCGAAGTGCGCGGCGGCGGCGCCAAGCCGTGGAGGCAGAAGGGCACGGGCCGTGCCCGCCAGGGCTCCATCCGCGCCCCGCAGTGGACGAAGGGTGGCGTGGTGTTCGCACCCAAGAGCCGTGACTTCTCCAAAAAGATGAACGCGGCGGCAAAGCGCGGCGCGCTGTTCTCGGCTCTCTCCAAAAAAGTTGCCGACGGCGAGCTGATCGTGGTGGACAAACTGGAAGTCAAGGAAGCCAAGACCAAAGAGATGGTGCGCTTCCAACAGGCGCTCAAGCTGGAAAAGCGCACGCTCGTCGTCATGGATGCGGACGACGCGGGCGTCATCCGCGCGAGCAGGAACATCCCCAAATTTTCCACCCTGCCCGTGGCGCAGATCAGCACCTATGAGGTGGTCGCCAACGCGATGATCGTGCTCACGAAGGGCGCAGTCGAAAAGATCGAGGAGGTCTACGGAGCGTAATGAGAGCGGAAGAAATCATTTTGAAGCCCATCCTTACCGAAAAAGGGTATGACGGGATCCCCTTGAAGAAATACACCTTCAAGGTGGCGAAGAGCGCGAACAAGACGCAGATCAAGATCGCGGTCGAAAAGCTGTTCGGGGTGCAGGTCGAAAGCGTGAACACGTGCAACGTGCGCGGCAAAATGAAGAGAATGGGCAGGAACGAGGGTCTGACCTCTTCCTACAAAAAGGCCATCGTGCAGCTGAAAGACAGCAGCAAGCCCATCGAATTCTTCGCGTCGCTGTCCTAAGGCATACGGAGGAACCAAGCAATGGCTATCAAGAGATACAAACCCACGTCCGCGGGCAGGCGCTTCATGACCGTCTCCGCGTACACGGAGATCACAGAAACCAAGCCCGAGCGCAGCCTGATCGAGGACATGCGCAAGAGCGGCGGCAGGAACAACACCGGCAAGATCACCGTGCGCCACATCGGCGGCGGCAACCGCAGGAAGTACCGCATCATCGACTTCAAGCGCAACAAAGACGGCGTTCCCGCGAAAGTCAAGAGCATCCAATACGACCCCAACCGCAGCGCGAACATCGCCCTTTTGCAGTATGCGGACGGCGAAAAGAGGTACATCCTCGCTCCCGTCGGGCTGAACGTGGGCGACACCGTGATGAGCGGCGCCGCGGCGGATATCAAAGCGGGCAACTGCCTGCCCTTTGAAAACATCCCCGTCGGCACGATGGTGCACAACATCGAGCTCAAACCGGGCAAGGGCGGCCAGGTCGCCAGGGCTGCGGGCATCGCCGCGCAGCTGATGGCGAAGGAAGGCAAGTACGCCACGCTGAAAATGCCCAGCGGCGAAATGCGCCTCGTCCCTCTGGCGTGCCGCGCCACGATCGGGCAGGTCGGCAACGTCGAACACGAGATCGTCAACGTCGGCAAAGCGGGCAAAACGCGGCACATGGGCGTGCGCCCGACGGTGCGCGGCTCGGTCATGAACCCGAACGATCACCCGCACGGCGGCGGCGAGGGCAAGAGCCCCGTCGGTCATGCCGGCCCTATGACGCCTTGGGGCAAACCTGCCCTCGGGTATAAGACGAGAATGAAGAAGTCCGGCGACAAATTCATTCTCAAACGGATCAATTAAGGGAGGATCCTGAAATGAGCAGAAGCGTTAAAAAAGGGCCTTACGTAGAGGCGCGCCTTCTTTCGAGGGTGGAAGCGCTCAACGAGGCGAACGAGAAAAAAGTTTTAAAGACCTGGTCGAGGGCTTCGACGATCTTTCCGCAGATGGTGGGGCACACGATCGCCGTGCACGACGGGCGCAAGCACGTTCCCGTGTATATCACCGAAGATATGGTCGGCTGCAAGCTCGGCGAGTTCGCGCCCACCAGAACCTTCAAAGGGCATTCCGGCGGCAAGACCACCGGCAAGAAGTAAAGGAGGCGTAGGCGCACATGGCTAAGAACACGCGCGAAAAGGCGAAGAAAATACAGGAAAACAAAGACAGGCGCCCCTATGCGACCGCAAGGCACATCAGGATGTCTCCTTACAAAGTGCGCAGGGCGCTGGCGCTCATCCGCGGCAAAAGCGTGAACGAAGCGGCGGCGATCCTTGAATTTGCCGACATCGTTTCGGCGGAACCCGTCCGCAAAGTGCTGCTTTCCGCAGCGGCGAACGCCGAGCACAACTTCGGCATGGACAGGGGCGACCTCATCGTTTCCGAAGCGTATGCGGACCAGGGCCCCACGCTCAAACGCATGAACCCCGTTTCCAAGGGCAGGGCGCATTCCATCCTCAAAAGAACCAGCCACATCACGGTCATCCTCGATGTGCCGAGCAAGTAAGGAGAGTTAAGGCAAATGGGACAGAAAGTTAATCCGCACGGCCTCAGAGTCGGCGTCATCAAGGGCTGGGATACCCAGTGGTATGCGGACAAAAAGGATTTCGGCAAAAACCTCAAAGAGGATTACGACATCCGTAAGTTCATCAAAGAAAAATACTATGCCGCCGCGATCAGCAGGATCGCCATCGAGCGTGCCGCAAGCCGCGTGGTCGTCACCGTGTATACGGGCAAACCGGGCGTGCTGATCGGCAAGCAGGGCGCCGAGATCGAGGTCATCAAAAAGGATCTTGCAAAGCTCACGGGCGGGAAGGCCGTCGTCATCAACGTGACCGAAGTGCGCAAGCCCGATGCGGACGCGCAGCTCGTCGCCGAGAGCGTTGCTCTGCAGCTGGAAAAGCGCATGTCCTTCCGCCGCGTGATGAAGCAGGCGATCGGCAAGGCGATGCGTTCGGGCGTGAAGGGCGTCAAAATGATGGTCTCCGGCCGTCTTGACGGCGCCGAGATCGCGCGCTGCGAGCAGTACCACGAGGGCTCCATCCCTCTGCAAACGCTCCGCGCCGACATCGATTACGGCTTCGCCGAGGCGCACACCACCTTCGGCATGATCGGCGTAAAGGTCTGGATCTACAAAGGCGAGATCCTCCAAAAGCGCGCGAAGGAGGAAAAAGGCAATGTTAATTCCTAAAAGAGTAAAACGCAGAAAGCAGCACCGCGGCATGATCCGCGGCAAGGCGCACAAGGGCGATAAGATCGCATACGGCGAATACGGGCTCGTTTCCGCAGACGGCGCGCGCATCACGTCCCGCCAGATCGAAGCTGCGCGTATCGCAATGACGCGTTTCATCAAGCGCGGCGGGCAGGTCTGGATCGATATCTTCCCGCACAAGCCGATCACCCGCCACCCCGCAGAATCCCGTATGGGTTCCGGTAAAGGCGCGGTCGAGTATTGGGTGGCGGACGTCAAGCCGGGCAGGGTCATGTTTGAAATGGCAGGCGTGCCCGAAGACGTAGCGCGCGAGGCGATGCGCCTTGCGGGGCACAAATTGCCCGTCAAGACCAAGTTCATGGTCAAAGGGCAGCCCAACCCCGTCACGGGCGTCCTGCCCGAGGGCGGAAAAATCACAGAAGGCGGTGAGGGTCAATGAAAGGAACCGATTTTCACAGCATGACGGACGAAGAGCTTAAGGAAAAGCTCGGTGAGCTCAAAACAGAACTCTTCAACCTCCGTTTCCGCCACGCGTCCGGTCAGCTCGAAAACCCGATGTCGATCGTAACGTGCAAGCGGAACATCGCGCGCGTCAATACCGTTATGCGCGAGCGCGAACTCAAAGCGAAGGCGTAAAAAGAGGAGCGGAACATGGAAAGAAATCTTAGAAAAGAGAGAGTCGGGCTGGTCGTATCCGACAAGATGGATAAGACGGTCGTCGTAGCGATCACGGAAAAGCGCAAGCACCCGCTCTATAAAAAGACGATCACCACCACCAAAAAGTTCAAGGCGCACGATGAAGCGAACGAGTGCGTCGTCGGCGACAAAGTCCGCATCGTGGAGACGCGCAGGCTCAGCAAAGACAAGAACTGGCGCGTTGCCGAGATCGTCGAAAAGGCGAAGTAAGGTATAAGGAGAAAGCGATATGATACAACCGCAAACAAGGCTCAAAGCCGCCGATAATTCGGGTGCGAAAGAGCTGATGTGCATCCGCGTTCTGGGCGGCAGCTTCCGCAAGAGCGGCAACATCGGCGACGTGATCATCGCAAGCGTCAAGTCCGCCGCTCCCGGCGGCGCCGTCAAAAAGGGCGAAGTCGTCAAGGCGGTCATCGTCAGGACGAGCAAGGGCATCCGCCGCCCGGACGGCACGTATATCCGTTTCGACGACAATGCAGCCGTCATCATCGACAACCAGAAGCAGCCGCGCGGCACCCGTATCTTCGGGCCCATCGCGCGCGAACTGCGTGACAGGGATTACATGCGCATCATTTCCCTGGCGCCCGAAGTACTGTAAGGAGGCAGGGCAATGAACGTAAAACTGAACGACAATGTGCTCGTGCTCACCGGTAAGGACAAGGGCAAAACAGGGAAGGTCATCGCCACGTCCCCCAAAGCGGGCAAAGTGACGGTGGAAGGCGTCAACATCCAGAAGAAACATCAGAAGGCGCGCAAAGCGACGGACGTTTCGGGCATCGTCAAAAAGGAAGGCGCCATCGACGCTTCCAACGTGATGGTCATCTGCGACAAGTGCGGCAAAGCGACGCGCGTAAAGCACGCGTTCGTCGAAGAAGGCGGCAAGCAGAAAAAAGTCCGCGTCTGCAAGTGCGGCGCCGTGCTCGATAAGGCGTTCAAAAAGCAGAGCAAGTCCGCTCCCGCGGCTGCCGCTGCCGAAGCGCCCAAAAAGCGCACGCGCAAGCGCACGGCGAAGGCGGAAGCCGCCGCCGAAGAGAACAAGGACTGAGGCGAGGTGAGCGAAAATGGCAGAAAAAGTGTATAAGAGCAGGGTAAAGGAATCCTACGAAAAGGAAGTCGTGCCCTACCTCGTCAAAAAGTTCGGCTACAAAAACGTGAACGAAGTGCCCAAGCTGGTCAAGATCGTCATCAACTCCGGGCTCGGCGACATCAAGGATAACGCCAAGAGCGTGCAGATCGCGCATGACGAGCTCAAAGCGATCTCCGGGCAGAAACCCGTCATCACCAAGGCGCGCAAATCCGTCGCGAACTTCAAAGTGCGCGAAGGCATGAGCGTCGGCTTGAAGGTGACGCTCCGCAAGGACAGGATGTACGATTTTTACGACAAATTCGTCTCCATCGCGCTGCCGCGCATGCGTGACTTCCGCGGCGTGCCCGCAAACTCGTTCGACGGCAGGGGCAACTACGCGCTGGGCGTCAAAGAACAGCTCATCTTCCCCGAGATCTCTTACGACCAGGTCGAAAAGATCCGCGGGTTCGATATCTGCTTCGTGACCACCGCCAAAACGGACGAAGAGGCGCGCGAGCTGCTCGGGGCAATGGGTATGCCCTTCAAGAAATAAGGAGAGAAGTTCACATGGCTAAAAAATCGATGATCAACAAACAGCAGAGAACGCCTAAGTTTTCCACGCGCGCATACACCCGCTGCTCCATTTGCGGCAGACCGCACGCGGTGCTGCGCAAGTACGGCATCTGCCGTATCTGCTTCCGCAACCTCGCGTACAAGGGGCAGATCCCCGGCGTGAAAAAGGCGAGCTGGTAAGGAGGGCATCATGACAGATCCTATCGCAGATATGCTCACAAGAATCCGCAACGCGCAGACCGCCCGCCATGAAAAGGTGGAGATCCCTTCTTCCAAAGCTAAGCGCGCCATTGCAGACATCCTTTTTTCCGAAGGGTATGTTGCGGGCGTTGACTTTGTAGAAGACGGGCATTCGGGCAAGCTCGTGATCGGGCTGAAATACGGCGCGAATGGCGCGCCCGTCATTTCGGGGCTGAAACGCGTTTCCAAACCCGGGCTGCGCACCTATTCGGGCGCCGCAAACATGCCCAAAGTACTCGGAGGGCTGGGTACGGCGATCGTTTCCACCTCCAAGGGAATCATGACGGATAAGCAGGCAAAGGCCGAAAATGTCGGCGGCGAAGTGCTCTGCTTCATCTGGTAAGGAGGCCGCTATGTCGAGAATAGGGAAAATGCCTGTCGCGCTGCCTGCGGGCGTCACGGTGAACGTGACGGACGGCAAGATGGTCGTCAAAGGCCCGAAGGGCACGCTGGAACAGGATATCGACGCGCGCATCACCCTCACGGTGGAAGGCGCGCACGCGACGCTGACGCGCGCGAACGACTCCAAGGAACTCAAAGCGAAGCACGGTTTGTACCGCGCGCTGCTGCACAACATGGTGACGGGCGTCACGAGCGGCTTTACCAAAGGGCTGGTCATCAACGGCGTCGGTTACAAGGTCGCCAAGCAGGGCAACAAGATCGTGCTCAACGTCGGTTACTCTCATCCGATCGAATATGCGGAGAGCGACGGCATCAAGCTGGATTGCCCTTCGCAGACGGAGATCACCGTCAGCGGCATCGACAAGGTGCGCGTAGGGCAGGTCGCCGCCGATATCCGCTCCATCCGCGAGCCGGAACCGTACCACGGCTACGGCATCCGCTATAAGGACGAAGTGATCGAGCGGAAGGAAGGCAAGACGGCGGGCAAGTAAAGGAGCGTAAAACATGATCTCGAAAAAGGATAAGAACGAAGACAGGCTCGCGCGTCATGCGCGCGTGCGCAAAAAACTGAGCGGTACGGCGCAGTGCCCCCGCTTCAACGTTTACAGAAGTCTCAATCACATTTACGTTCAGGTGATCGACGACGTGAAGGGCGTCACCCTCGTATCCGCTTCCACCATGGAGAAGGCGATCAAAGAAAAGGTCGCCGGGCTCAACAAAACGGCGGCTGCGAAGGTCGTCGGCGAAGCAGTTGCCAAAAAGGCGCTTGCGGCAGGTATAGAGCAGGTCGTGTTCGACAGGGGCGGCTACATCTATACGGGCAGGGTCAAGAGCGTTGCCGACGGCGCGAGAGAAGCCGGGCTTAAATTCTGAGAGGAGAGCAGAGAATGGCAAGAGAAGACAGAAAAGAGAACGACGGCTTCATCAAAAAGCTGATCCAGGTCAACCGCGTCACCAAGGTCGTAAAGGGCGGCCGCAACATGCGCTTTGCCGCGCTCGTCGTTGTGGGCGACGGCAAGGGCAGGGTCGGCGTCGGCTCGGGGAAGGCGAACGAAGTGCCCGAAGCGATCGAAAAGGCGCAGGCACAGGCGAAGCGCAACCTGATCAACGTCCCCATGGTCGCGGCGAGCATCCCGCACGAAGTATACGGCAAGTTCGGCAAGGGCTACGTTCTGATGATGCCCGCGTCCGAAGGTACCGGCGTGATCGCCGGCGGCCCCGTGCGTGCGGTCATGGAAGCGGCGGGCATCAAGGATATCCGCACCAAATCCTACGGCACGAACAACCCCGTCAACTGCGTCAAAGCGGTCATCGACGGGCTTGCACAGCTGAAAACGGCGGAGCAGGTCGCTGCCGCCCGCGGGAAAGCCGTGGAAGAAGTGATCGGTTAAACGGAGGTTCGGGATGGCTAAAATCAAAGTTACGCTCGTAAAGAGCACCATCGGCAGCACGCAGACGCAGAAGGCGACGGTCGCGGCGCTGGGTCTGAAAAAGATCCGCTCCTTCCGTATCCACGAAGATACGCCCGCGTTGCAGGGTCAGATCAAAAAAGTCTCGCACCTGGTCAAGGTAGAAGAGGCATAAGGAGACCGAAATGAGAATCGATACGATACAGCCCGCCATCGGCGCGAACAGACCCGCCAAGCGGCTGGGCAGGGGGATCGGCTCCGGGCTGGGCAAAACGTCCGGCAAGGGGCACAAAGGGCAGTGGGCCCGTTCCGGCGGCGGCGTCCGCCCCGGGTTTGAAGGCGGTCAGACGCCTATCCACCGCCGTCTCCCCAAACGCGGTTTCAACAACAAGTTCAGAAAGGAGTACGTCATCGTCAATCTTTCCGCTTTGGCGGGGGTCGCGGCGGGCACCGTCGTGGACTATGATTTCGTGATGGCGAACGGCCTTGCCAAGCAGGTCAAGGACAACGCGGGTCTGAAGGTTCTGGGCAGCGGCGAACTCACCGCGGCGCTCACCGTCAAGGCGGCGAAGTTCTCCGCTTCCGCCAAAGAGGCGATCGAAAAGGCAGGCGGCACGGCGGAAACGCTCTGAGCAAGCATTCCCGCGGCGCGCCCTGCGCGCGGCGGTCTTAGGAGAATGATATGTTTGAACCGCTTAAAAACGCTTTCAAAGTAAAGGAGATCCGCAAAAAGATCTTCATCACGCTGCTCATCCTGCTCGTGTACAGGATCGGCTGCTACATCCCCATTCCGGGGCTGGACGCAGGTCAGTTCACTTCTGTGATCGAAGGCAACACCTTCCT
>CASDPE010000031.1 GCA_949282395.1 uncultured Bacillota bacterium
CTCACGCACGCCCTGTCTTTTTTGTACTCCCGTCGGGATCGCCGAAATAACGTGACGCGATCGGCGTGTTGCTCCTCTTTGCAAATCGTTCTTTCCTCGGCATCGATCGCTATTCCGTCGCGGCGTTCGCCGCTCCTTACGATTCCCGCCGGGAGTACCATTTTCGCAGGACATGCTCACGCATGCCCTGCCGCTCTATGAAAAAAGCTCCCGCGAGGGAGCTTTTCAAATTACTCGATGGATCGGAACAGCGCGTCAACGTAGTCGCCTTCGTACAATTCGATCAGACCCTGATCGGCGCACTTTGTGAGCGCCGCATCGAACGGAACGCGCGCAACCGCTTTTGCACCGAATTCCGAAGCCAGCTCGTCAACGCGGCTCTTTCCGAAGATCTCGATCTTTTTCCCGCAATCGGTGCAGAGAACATAGCTCATGTTCTCAACAATGCCGAGCACGGGGATGTTCAGTTTTTCCGCCATGACGACCGCCTTTTTGACGATCATGGAGACAAGTTCCTGCGGCGTCGTAACGACAACGATCCCGTCCAACGGCAAAGACTGATAGATGCTCAGCGGCACGTCGCCCGTTCCGGGGGGCATATCGACGAACATATAATCCACATCATCCCAGATAACGTCCGTCCAGAACTGCAAGACCGCTCCTGCAATGACGGGCCCACGCCAGATAACGGGTTCCGTTTCGTCCTCCAACAAAAGATTCATGGACATCAGGCGGATCCCCGTTTTGCTGGATACGGGCAAAATACCGAGCTCCGTGCCCATCGCCTTTTCATGCACGCCGAACATCTTCGGAACGGACGGCCCCGTTATATCCGCGTCCAGAACAGCCGTCTTAAAGCCGTTCCGCTGCGCCGTAACGGCAAGCATCGCCGTTGTAAGCGACTTTCCGACGCCGCCTTTTCCGCTGACGACGCCGATCACTTTTTTGATCTTGCTCAACTCATGCGGCTTGGCGCGCATATCGCGCGAAGCGCAATTTTCCCCGCAGCTGCTGCAATTGTGGTCACAATTTTCTGCCATGATCTTCTCCTTTACAACAGATCCTTCGGATCGTATTCCGCTTTTTTGTAGACGCTGCCCTGCGGCTTGTCCGCAACTTCCGTTTTAAAAACGTCCTGCCACTGCTCGGCGGTATAGTCCTCCACCGTGCAGGTAACATAATGCGCAGAACAATGCAGCTCCTCCGTCAGCGTTTTCACAAGCGCTGCGGCAAGTTTCTTTTTCTGCTCCTCGCTTCTGCCTTCCAGCATTTTTACCGAAATATGCGGCATAATAAACCCTCCTTATTTGTTGCTGAGTTCTTTATATAGATTATAATACAATCCGTGCCTTTTTATCAACTGTTCGTGCGTACCTTCTTCGGCAATTCCTTTATTTGCAATAAATAAAATGCGGTCGGCGTTGCGGATCGTAGAGAGCCTGTGCGCCACGATGAAGGACGTTCTGCCGCGCAAAAGCACTTCCAGCGCGTTCTGGATGCGCTTTTCGGTATCCGAAGCGACCGAGCTCGTCGCCTCGTCCAAGATCACGATCGCGGGATCCTTTAAAATGATGCGCGCAAAACTGATGAGCTGCTTTTCGCCCGCCGAAAGCCCTTCTCCCTGTTCGGCAAGCTGCGTTTCATACCCGTTTTGCAGCCGTTCGATGCACTCGTCGGCAAAGATCGCCTTCGCTGCCGCTATGCATTCCTCGTCCGTCGCCGTCGGCTTGCCGTAGCGGATATTTTCCAAGACCGTTCCCTTAAACAGGAAGGGATCCTGCATGAGCACCCCGACCTTTTGGCGCAGAGAATGCAGCTTGATACTGCGCACGTCCGTTCCGTCGATCTTGACCGCGCCGCTCTTTACATCATAAAACCTGGTCATCAGGTTGATGACGGTCGTCTTCCCCGCTCCCGTAGGGCCGACCAGCGCGATCGTTTCCCCCGGGCGCACATGAAGGTCGAAGTGTTCCAGGATGTTCAGCCCTTCCTCATAGCAGAACGTCACGTCTTCAAAGTCTACCCTTCCCTGCACGTCGCCGAGATCTGCACTGTTTTCCGAATCGGCAATGGACGGAGGCGTATCGATCGTCTCAAATACGCGTTCAAGGTTTGCCGAGACCTGCGCAAGGTTCTGCACGATCGCCGAAAGCTGTGTAAGAGGAGCCGAAAACAGCGTCATGTAACTCAAAAAGGCGACCGCCGTACCCGTGATCCCGGGCACGCCCCGCTGTTGCAGCCAAAAGGCGAACGCATACAAGAGCACGGTGCCTATGTTCCAGAACAGTTCAACGACGGGCGCGTTCAGCTCGTTACGCCGAACGATGCGCATCCAATACTTTGCACTGTCCTGCTGCAGATCGTGGTAGATCTGTTCGTTGTACTCGCTGCGGTTAAAATTCTGGATGATCTTTTCACCCATGATGGATTCCACAAGGAACGCCGAACGGTTTGACACCTTTGCCCTGTGGGTGCGGAACAGCTTGCGGATCACGCGGCGGATGAAAAAGATGCACACGGCAAGCGGCACGATCACGCAGTATACGGCAAGCGTCAAAAGCGGGCTGAGCACCAGCATGATGACGGTCACGACGATGATCTTGACAAGATTCAGCACGAACGTCATCACATAGTTCGTGAAAAAGTCTGCAAGCTCCGTGATGTAATCGGTGACGCGCACCACGATCTTGCCCGCAGGGCGGCTGTCAAAATAGTCGAAGGGCAGCACCTGCAATTTGTAAAAAATGTCATGGCGGATGTCCGCAATGATGCCGTGCCCCATCCTGCCCATTTTCCGCTGCTGGAAAAAGGTGATACCGATCTCCGCCGCGCCCGCAAGAACAAAACACCCGATCGCCACGGCAAACTGTTTATAGTCGCCCGAAAAATCGGGGATGACGGTATTTACGATGTATTGCAGCAGAAGCGGCGTGACCAGCGACGAAGCCACGGCAATGAGCATGAGCAGCAAAACAAGCACAAACAACCGCTTATACGGCACGGCGTAGCGCAGCAGCCTTTTCAGGTTTTTGAGGTCGATCTTCTGCTTTTCAACAGTTTCATCCTGGAAATATGTATTCCTCGCGCTCATGCCGCACCCCCTTCCGATGCCGCATCCTCACCCGTTTCGGCGGCAGCCGCCTGCAATTTGTAGATCGCAGCGAAGGCGCCGTCCGCTTTTATAAGCTCGTCAAACGTGCCGCGTTCAATGATCTCGCCGTCCTGCAAATACAGGATCTCGTCGCAGTCCTCTACCGCCGAAACGCGGTGCGCCGCGATCAGCACGGTGCGTTCGGGGTAATTTTCACGGATGTTCTGCATCAGC
The DNA here is from genome assembly GCA_949282395.1 of uncultured Bacillota bacterium. Taxonomy (GTDB): domain Bacteria; phylum Bacillota; class Clostridia; order Christensenellales; family Borkfalkiaceae; genus Borkfalkia. Next base: position 3,326 of record CASDPE010000031.1, read on the forward strand.
CGCCGCTCCGTCGTCACGTCCAAAGCGCTGGTCGCGTCGTCAAACACAAGGATGGGCGCATCTTTCAGCAGCGCCCGCGCAATGGAGACGCGCTGCTTCTGCCCGCCGGAAAGCCCGAACCCGCGCTCGCCGACGATCGTTTCATACCCGTCGGGAAGCGTTTCGATAAAGTTGCTCGCCTGCGCGGCGACGGCTGCTTTGCGCACCGCCTCGGGGCGAACCTTCGGCACGGCAAAGGATATATTCGCATTGATGGTATTGGAGAACAGAAACACATCCTGAAAGACGTAAGAAAATTCCGACCGCAGCTCTTCAAGCGGATAGCTGCGGATATCCTTCCCGCCCAATTCGATGCTGCCCGCCGTTGCATCGTAGATGCGCACAAGGCTCTTTAAAAGCACGCTTTTGCCCGAGCCCGTACCGCCCATGATGCCGACCTTTTTCCCAAACGGTACGCACAGGCTTATATGCTTTAAAAGCGCCTTTCCGTCTTCCGTGACGGAAACGTCTTTCAGCATAAGATCGGGCGACGCTATGCCGTGCTCGGGGCTGAGCGGCTCCGGTATGCGCGTGCTACGATCCAGAAAGGAGCGCAAACGTTCGCCCGAAACAAGGTAAAACTGGTATTGGTACATGCAGTTGCTGATCTGCGTGAGGTGATCCATGATCTTGAGCACATACGTGACCGAGGCGGTCATGATGCCGATCATAAACTGCCCGAAAAAGACCAGCAGCGTACCCAGCGCAATGGTCGAAATATACGCGACCTGCCGTATCACATTGAAGATCAGCCCGTAGCGGGAGGCGACGTCGACCTGGTCGCAATACGCGCCGCGAAGCGCCGCGTTCGCGCGGTCAAACTTGTTCTCTTCCAATTCTTCGTTGGAAAAGGAACGGATCAGCCGCACGGCATTGATATTTTCCTGCACGGTGAGGTTCATGTCTGCATTGCAGGTGCGGATCCGTTCCGACACCTTGCGCGCCGCACGCATATAGCGCACCAACGCGGCAAGCAGCGCAGGCGCGATCAGCGCGGGCAACAACAGCATCCACGCACTGTTCAGCGCCAGGATCGTACAGGAAAAGGCAAGGATATAAAAGCTGTCGCCGAACAGCATCAGCGTTCTGGAATACAGCTCTTTGAAGTTGATGATATCCGACGAAAGCGTCGTCAGCAATTCACCCGTGTTGTAATCGGCTACGGTGCGGCTGTCCAGCTCGACAAGTTTTTTGTACGTGAGGTCGCGCAGTTCGTTTTCCATCAGAAGACCGTTGTATTGGAAAAGCACGTTGCGCGCGTACAGGATCACCTCGCGCAGCAGCACCAGAACGGCAAACGCCGCCGTAAGCGCAAAAAAGAGGCGCCACGTCTTCGCCTGCCCGAACCTTCCGCTGACCAGAAACGCAAACAGCCCGCCGTCTTCCGCCGCGCCGTCGCCGAGGATATAGTCGACGAACAGCGCGCTGATAAGCGGCAGCAGCAGCTCGGTCGTAATGGCAAGCACGCCCAAAAATTGCGTCAGTATGGCGACGGGCAGCCGCTTTTTCCAAAAGCGGCGCATCCCGAACGCAAACACGCCTTTATTCGGTTTCGCCTTTGTGTTGTCCAGCATGATCACTTTGCCCCGTTTCGCAAGTCCGTATGATATTATATATATAAATCTACGCCTGTCAACGGTTTCGCACCAAAAAAATTTTTTATTTTTCTGTACGGGAATTTCCGTAAAATCGGTTGCAAAAACGGCGCGTTTACGGTACAATAGCTGTGCTGTGCTAGGTGGGGAGTTAGCGGTGCCCTGTATCTGCAATCCGCTATAGCAGAACCGAACGCCTCCTTCGGATCGGCGCGTGGAAGGCCGCGCTCCGTAAGGGATGTTGATCGCAAGGTCTCATGCAACGTGCCGCCGTGAACCGTGTCAGGATAGGGATATAGCAGCACTAAGCGGATTTGTACGTGTGCCATGAGGTAGCTTTGCAGGAGTTACCTGCGGTTTTAACGCTTCGGCGCGTCTTTTCAACGGAGGATGCACAGTTTTTTTGCAGGCAAACGCCCCGTACCATCTCGGTACGGGGCGCGTTTTATTGTTTATACGCCTTTTTGTTGATGAACTGCGTTGTACGGTCAGGCAAAACGCGCTTCGCCGCCGCATAAAATTTGCTCATCGCGCCGCAGCGGACGGAGAGAGGCGGATGCTTTTCGCAGATCACATCGACGACCTGCCTTGCGACTTCCCCCGCGCTCAGCCCGCCCTGCTCCATGTTTGCAAGCGCGGCGGCGGCACGTTTGAGCCGTGCGGCGTATTCGCGGTTTTCCTCGTCGCCGTAGACCTTCCGCTTGAAGGTGAACCCCGTAGACGTGCCGCCCGGCTGCACCGAACATACGCGGATGCGGTACGGCTCCAATTCAATGGCGGCAGCTTTGGCAAGCATATCCACCGCCGCTTTTGAGCTGCTGTAAAAACTGTCGAACGCGACGGGGAACGTACCGCCCATCGAACTTACGAACACGACGCGCCCGCCCCTCCGCTTCAGGTGCGGCACGGCGCATTTGAGCGCGCGCAGCGCGCCGAAATAATTCACTTCAAACAGATAGCGGTAATCCTTTTCGTCTGCGTATTCCACGGGCGCCGCCATCGAATACCCTGCGCTGTAAACAAGCGCATACAGCCCGCCTTCCGCGTTCACCGCCTCCGCGACCGCCTTTTCCAGCGTATTGCCGACCGTTACGTCCGCCGCGAAGTTTTTTACGCGCTGCATCGAACAGGGCGTCCGCGATATGTTCACCACCGAAAACCCGCGCCCGATCAGCCGCAGCGCCGTTTCATACCCGATCCCGGACGACGCCCCGACGATGATCACCGTTTTGCCCGCGCCCTCCGCGCGGATGCCCGCCGCCGCACCCTTGGCGGCGCCTTCCTTTTTACCTGCCGTTTCCATGCCGAAAGTATAGCCGAAAAAATTGCGGCGTATACCTTTTTACACAAAAAATTTGGCAACGACGTCCAGAACCATCATCAGCGTGAACCCGAAAACGATCCCGCCCGCCGCCAGCATTTTCCCCTCATTGCAGCACGCGGGGATGAGTTCGGCGCAGGATACGGCGATCATCGCCCCCGCCGAAAACGCGAGCGCCCACGGCAGCAGCGCGGAAATCGCCCCGACCGCCAGCGCGCCGAGCACCCCCGCCGCGATCTCGACGCAGCCCGAAAGCTGCCCGTAAAAAAACGCTTTGCCCGCGGAATACCCCTGCCGCCGCATCGGCACCGACACGCACAACCCTTCCGGGAAGTTCTGTATGCCGATCCCCAGCGCCAGCAGCGCCGCCGCCACCCAGCCCGCGGCGTCCCCCGCCGCCAGCGAGCCGAACGCAACGCCGACGGAAAACCCTTCCGGGATATTGTGCAGCGTCATGGCGAAAAACGTGAGCGCGCCGCTCCGCTTTTTTCCGTCCGAAAATCCGCGCAGGCGGCGAAGCAGCAGTTCCGCCGCGAGGATAAACGCCCCGCCCGCGGCAAACCCGCAGCCGAGCACGAGCGCAGACATCGCCCCCGCGCCCTCCAGCCGTTCGGCGGCGGGGGCAAGCAGCGAAAAGAAACTTGCGGCGATCATGATACCGGCAGCCCCGCCCTGCATCAGGATCAGGACGGGCGGACGGATCCGCCGCGAAAAAAAGACGAACGACGCTCCGAACGCCGTCATCGCATACGTGAACAATGTCGCAAACAACGCCTGCAACCAAACAGGCTGCGCCATCAGCCATTCCATGGCTCTCTCCTTGGTAAGATCGCTCACTGCCATTGTATGCGAAACGTGCTGTTTCCGTTACAAAAAGCGCCGCACGGTCTGTGCGGCGCTGCCTGTTTTGCGCTTTTTCAGCTTAAAAATCCTTGTATGACGGCGTTCTCCGCCTCCTGCTCGGTCAAGCCGAGGCTCATCAGCTTGATGAGCTGTTCGCCCGCGATCTTGCCGACCGCCGCTTCATGCACGAGGCTCGCCTCCGTGCTCACAGCGTCGATCTTGGGGGTCGACATGATGCGCGCATTCTCCAACACGATCCCGTCGCATTCAACATGCCCGAAACATTCGTTTTTCCCGATCAGATCGGAACGGAAATGCTGGTAAGAGCTGCCGCGCGCAACCGAGCGGCTCACAATATCCGCGCGGCTGCCCTTGCCGCGCAGGTTGATCTTGAAATCGGTGACGGCGCGCTCTTCGTGGTCGGTCAGGATCTTCTCTTTGACGATGAGCGCGGCGTCCTTCCCCACCGCCGCATACGTCTTCCTGTCGGAATACGTGACGCCGCCGAGCTGGGTCGATTCAAGGATAAAGCACGCCTTTTCCTTCAGATAGATCTTTGTCGTCGGGTCAAACACCCTTTTGCCCGTGCCGCTGCCGTTTGCGTAATGCCGTTCAACGTAGCGAACTTTCGCGTTTTTACCCACGTAAAAGGTATGGATGCCGTCGTGCTCCGCCGCGCCGCACGTATCGTTATGGATGCCGCACCCCGCTATGATCGTCACATCCGCACCGTCGCCGATGTAAAAATCATTGTAGACCGTATCATGGAAATCGCCTACGGTCAGGAGCACGGGAATGTGCACGGATCTGTTTTTTACGCCGGGGCGGACAATGATGTCAATGCCGTCTTTATCTTTTTTGGAGACGATCTCTACATCCTTATCGCTGTTGCGCGCAAGCAATGTACCGTTTTTGCGGATATTGAAGCTGCCTTCGGGGATCCCGTGCAGATCCGCGATCGTCTCCAACAGTTCTTTATCGGTGCCGTCCATGCCTTACACCTCCTTGACGCGCATCGCGCACAGCGCGGGGCGTTCAGTCAGTTTTGAGAACATCTCTTCCTTTTTGCCCGCGCTGACGATCCTGTCGTTTTCAAACAGAACGATCCTGTCCGCCGTTTCCAGAATGCGGTGCTGGTGGCTCACGATTATGACCGTTTTATCGCGCAGGCGGTTGAAGATGCGCACAAGGTCTTCAAAACTCCACAGATCGATGCCCGCTTCGGGCTCGTCCAGCAAAAACACGTCGCCGCCCTTTGCGATCGCAAGGGCGAGCTCGATGCGTTTGAGTTCTCCGCCCGAAAGCGTGCCGTCTACCTGGCGGTCGATATAGTCGCGCGCGCACAGTCCCACCGCCGAAAGGCAGTCGCACATCTGCCCGATGTCCTGCTGGGTGCCGCTCGCAAGGCTCAGCAGTTTTTTCACCGTGATGCCTTTAAAACGCACGGGTTGCTGAAAGGCGATCGTAAATCCTTTTTTGGCGCGCTCCGTGACCGAAAGCGCGGTGATGTCTTCCCCGTTGAACAGGATCCTGCCGGAAGTCGGCTGCTGCATCCCCATCAGAAGCTTGATCAGTGTGGATTTGCCGCTCCCGTTCGGCCCCGTGATGACGGTGACAGACGCATCGTCAAAACAGAGATTTACGTTTTTAAGAATGTCCTGCTTTCTTCCGCTCGCTTCGTCTTTGACGGAATAAGACACGTTTTTCAGTTCTACCATAGTATTCCGCGGCGCGCCCGCGCGCCGCGCTCCGTTAAAGTTTTGCACGATTATAAAGCAAACGGCAGCGCGCTGTCAATCAAAACAGGGCGCCGCCGAACCCGCCGAGAGGGTGAAATACCCCTCTTTTTTTGTCTCTGATTTATACGCGCACGTTTCCGCTGATCCCGAGCTGCCCCGCATACGCGGCAAGGATCGGGTCGATCTCGGCGGTCAGGAATTCTTCCACCTGCGCGGGAGCGCGGCCGATAAACTTCTTCGCGTCAAGGATCTCGCCGAGGCGGGCATGAACGGGCGCGAACATGGCGTCTTTTTTGATAAGCTCGATAAGGTCGTTTTCCCTGCCTTCGAGTTTGACGTGTTCCGCCGCTTTCATGGAAAGGGTACGGATCCGTTCATGCAGTTCCTGGCGGTCGCCGCCCGCCTTCACGCACTCCATCATGATGTTTTCCGTCGCCATGAACGGCAGCTCCGCCGCGATGTGCTTGGCGATGACCTTTTCGTACACGACGAGGTTTTCGGAAATATTCAGATACAGGTTCAGGATCGCATCGACCGAAAGGAACGCCTGCGCAATGACGATGCGCTTGTTCGCACTGTCGTCAAGGGTGCGCTCAAACCACTGCGTCGACGCCGTGACGGCGCAATTGACGGGCAAACTGAGTACATACCTTGCAAGCGAGCCCATGCGCTCGCTGCGCATCGGGTTGCGCTTGTACGCCATCGCCGAAGAGCCGATCTGATGCTTTTCAAACGGTTCTTCCACCTCTTTCATGTTCTGCAAAAGGCGGATATCGTTGGAGAAGCGGTAACAGCTCTGCGCGATCTGCGAAAGCACGCACAGTACGTTGTAATCGAATTTGCGGGGATAGGTCTGCCCCGTCACCCCGTAAACTTTATCGTAACCGAGTTTTGCAACGACCAGCTTTTCCAGCTGCTTGACCTTTTCGCCGTCGCCGTCAAACAGGTCAAGGAAACTTGCCTGCGTGCCCGTCGTGCCCTTTACGCCGCGCAGCTTGACCGTGTTTTGCAAGTCTTTCAAGCTGCGGTGATCCATGGCAAGGTCGGAAAGCCACAGCGTGGCGCGCTTGCCAACCGTCGTAAGCTGGGCGGGCTGCAGATGCGTAAACCCGAGCGTAGGCAGGTCTTTGTACCTGCGCGCAAACCTCTGCAGCTTGTCCATGACGTTGACCAGCTTCTTTTCCACCAAAGCCAGCGCGTCGTCAATGATCATGATCTCGGCGTTATCGGTGACATAGCAGCTCGTCGCCCCGAGGTGGATGATCGGCTTCGCCGACGGCGCAAGTTTGCCGAACGCCTTTACGTGCGCCATCACGTCATGCCGCACTTCGTTTTCAAAGGCGCGCGCGTCGTCATAATTGATATCGTCTGCATGCGCCTTCATTTCGGCGATCTGCGCATCGGTTATACGCAGCCCGAGCTCTTTTTCCGCCTCGGCAAGCGCGATCCAAAGCTTTCTCCAAAGCCTGAATTTTTTATCGTCCGAAAAATTTTCCGCCATTTCGCGGCTTGCATAACGGCTGAGCAGAGGGTTTTCGTATACGCTCGTATCTGCCATGATTATCTCCCGTTCCGTTGGATTTCATGCGCCGCGGCAGCGCTTTCACGCGGCGCAACGCAAAAAAGGAGCAACACCCGTCGCCCCCTTTTCCTTTCAGATCTCCGCTTTGTCAAGCAAGTCTTTGAGCGTTTTGACCTCGTCCTGCGAAAGCGTGACGCCTTTGCCCATGCGGTCATGTGCTTCGTTCCATGTGCGGATATCGTACACGGGCTCGCGCTCGTTCCAGCTGACGATGTTCAGCTCCTTCTTCCACCCGTTGCCCGTATCGCCAAGCTCACCGATCTTTTCCACGATCTCGAATTTCAGTTCTGCCATATCGCACCTCCGCCCGCGTTGCGGGATCAACTTTAATGGTTACAGTATACCATGTCCTCACAAAAATGTAAAGAGGTTCGGCTTACTTTTGCACTCTTTTTTGCGCGCCTGCGCCATAAATGCCGTCTATGCGGATCACGGCGGCGTCTTTTACGTCAAGGCACTTGCCGCAGTTGTCGCATATTTTGTTCGGGTCAAGGTCGCACATTTCGCATTCCATACAGCCGATGCAGTCCCTGTCATACAACACACATTTCTGCGTTTCCATTCCGCATTCTCCCCAAAAAAATATTTTTGATTTTTTATAAACATTTGTTTGCGTTTTTTGTAGATCTATGGTATACTGTATGCAAAAGGAGGTGCGTCGCCATGTCAGAAAAGAGCCGCAGCAAAATGCAGGCAGTGCTTGACTTCATCAACGAATACAACGCCGAGTACGGGTATTCCCCCACCGTGCGCGAAATTTGCACAAAGCTGGACATCAAGTCGACCGCGTCCGCCTATTACTATATGGAAAAGCTGAACGAAGAAGGTCTGCTTTCCAAATCCCCGAACAAAAACAGAGCGGTCAACTTCCGCAAAAACGCCTCCGTAAACATTCCGCTGATCGGTACCGTCACCGCGGGGCAGCCCATCTTCGCTTATGAAAATTACGAAGATTACTACTCCTTCCCCGCAGGAAGTTTCCGCGGCAGCGACCTGTTCATGCTCAACGTTGAAGGCACGAGCATGATCAACGCGGGGATCTTCGACGGAGACAAGATCGTCGTCCGCAAGCAGGCGACTGCCGAAAACGGCGAGATCGTGGTGGCGCTGATCGATGACAGTGCGACCGTCAAACGCTTTTACAAGCGGGACGGGCACTTTGTTCTGCACCCCGAAAACGACGCCATGGATGACATCATCGTCGACGAAGTAAGCATCCTCGGCAGGGTCGTAGGTTTGGTTCGCAGCTTCTGAAAAGGCGCGTGCACTCTTTCACAAAAACATATGCCGTGCGCGGGATCCCCGCGCGCTTTTATTTTTCATAGTGCGCGGCGATCTCACGCAGATACTGCCGCACGGGCAAATGCTGCGGGCAGGCGCGTTCGCATGCACCGCACCCGACGCAGGCACTTGCCGCGCCGAATTTTTGCGTATATGTGCGATAGTATTGTTTTTGCAGGTTATACCCGCCCTTGTTGGAGAGCTGTTCGTTGTTATACAGCGAAAAATATTCGGGGATCGCGATATGTACAGGGCAGCCCTCCGTGCAATAACGGCAGCCCGTGCACGCGATGAGCGCCGAAGATGATAAAATCCGCGCCGCTTCCCGCAAAACGGCGGTCTCCTCCGCCCCGAGCGGAGAAGCGTCGCTCATGAAGCCGATGTTCTCCTGCAACTGCGCCTGAGCGGACATGCCGCTGAGCACCATGTCGACATTTTGCAGCCCCGCCGCAAAGCGAAGCGCCCAAGAAGCAGGCGACCAATCGGGATGCGCAGCTTCCAGCAACTGCCGCACGGGCAGCGGCGGATCGGCAAGCCTTCCGCCCTTTACGGGTTCCATGACGATGATCCTCTTTCCGTGGCGCAGCGCCGTTTCATGGCACAGGCGCGACTGAATGCCCGCGTCCTCCCAATCAAGATAATTGATCTGCAGCTGCACATAATCGATCTCGGGGTGTTCTTTCAGGATCTCATCCAGCACGGCGGCGCGGTCATGGAAGGAAAACCCGATCTTTTTTACAAGCCCCTGCCGCTTCAGATCGGAGACAAACGCAAAACTGCCGAACCGTTTTGCCTTCTCATAATTTTCCGTTCCGAGGTTGTGCAGCAGATAAACGTCGAAGCAGCCCGCGCCCGTCCGGTCCAGCTGCTCCTCAAAGATCCGTTTCTGCTCGTCCGCGCTCTGCAAAAGCATTGTGGGGAGCTTGCTCGCCAGCACAAAGGACGACCGCGGGTGGCGATCTACCAGCACCTTTTTAACGGCCCTTTCGCTTACACCGTCATGGTACATGTATGCCGTATCAAAATAGGTGAATCCGCCGGCGAGGAACGCGTCCGCCATCGCGCAGACTTGTTCATAGTCGATGCTTTGCGGATCGTCTTTATTCAAAAGGGGAAGCCTCATCAGTCCGAAGCCGAGTTTTTTCATTGCATGCCCTCCTGCGCTCTTTTCAATTCATCCGCCCTCTTCCGCAGCCGTTCATAGGCCTCCTGCGGGAGAAAAACGCCGCACACCGCCGCTTCCATCGGGCAGCTGCCCGTGCCTTCGCGGTTCAGAATGTTTTCCGTCAGCGTTTCATACACCGCCGCAACGCCGTGCGCGCTCAGCTCGTCAAAAGCGCTGCGGCTCATCACTTTCCCGTAAACGGCGCCGACCCCCATATGCAGAAACAGCAGCGCAGCCGCCCGCCCGACGATCGTATCGGCGGCAGCGGCGCCCGCAAAACTTTGCCCGCTTTCGATCAGTTCCAAAAGCGGACGGATGCCCCTGCCGTTTTTTTGCGTCAGAACGCCGCCGCGGCAGAGCACAACGCTCGCCCTGCCCTCTTCCAAACGCGCCCGCGCGCGCACAAGATCGCTTTGCCTGTATTCCTTCGGTTTTTCCATTCGCCGCTCCGAATAAATTCTGCGGTAAAATCTTTTCCGCAAGTTAAAAATTCTGCTTGAATTGCTTGCCAAACGTCGGCTTTTATATTATAATCATTAAGTATTGCATATGCCGCTGTGGTGAAATTGGCAGACGCGCTGGACTCAAAATCCAGTGGTAGCGATACCGTGTCGGTTCGAGTCCGACCAGCGGCACCACCAAAAAAGCATGCCCCGCAGGGGTGTGCTTTTTTGGTATTGGCGTTGTGGAGGCGAACCGTGAGCCCGCCGCGCAAGATCGCTCCCACGCAAACTTATGCGGGCGGGGTTCGTGCTCGGAGCCATGCGACGAGCTTTGCGCAAGCCCTGAATGCGCACATGTTTTGCCCGCTGTCTTGCTTTGATTATAGCACAACAACAGGCGCGGTGTAAAATTTTTCGCCGACGCATCAAACGATTTTTGGAATTTTTTGCAAACCGACAGCCGACCATACACTTAAAAACATCAACCGACAGAGAGCCCGCCGTTTTTAAAAGCGGCGGGCTCTCTGCCTATGACCGATCAGTTCCCGAGCATATTTTCGATCGCGATCCCGTAACCGCGCGTCGGGTCGTTCAAAAACACGTGAGTGACCGCACCGACAAGTTTTCCGTTTTGCAAAATGGGGCTTCCGCTCATCCCCTGCACGATCCCGCCCGTCTGCGAAAGAAGTTCCCCGTCCGTCACTTTCAGAACAAAGTTTTTGTTCTGCCCGTTCTGCGCGTCGACCTTGACGATGCTGACCGAATATTCTTTCGGGTCTGTGCCGTCCGTCGTGGTCAGGATGCTCGCCTTTCCCGGCTGCGCCTCCTTTCCGACGGGCGCGCATTGCAGAGAGGACAGATCGTATTCCTCCGAAAAATTTCCGTAAATGCCGGAAGCGCAGTTTTTATCCGCCGTCGCAACGCACGTATCGTTGATGAACAGCCCCTTCAGCTCTCCCGCCTTGCCCCGCTCACCTTTAACGACATTGACGATGCTGCAGCGGTACATGCTCCCTTCGCCGCTCAAAGACAGCAATTCGCCCTCTTCCCCCGTTACGGCATGCCCGAGTGCCCCGAAACGGCGTGTTCCCCTTTCAATGTATGTCACCGTGCCGATACCGGCGATGCTGTCACGGATCAACACTCCGAGCTTGTACCGCCCGGTAACGGCATCCAGCGCAGGCTCGATCTGCTTTTTTTGCGTTTCTCCGCCCTTCCGCACCGTCATACTTGCCTCTCCGCCGCGGTACAGCGCAAGCGCAGCGCCTATATCTTCCGCACACCTGACCTTCATTCCGGCAAATTCCACGATCACGTCCCCTGCTTTCAGCTGCGCCTCGCGCGCCGGACACGAAGAGCCTTCGCGCGTAAGCACTTCGCAGGTGCCGATGACCTGCGCCCCGCCGATGCCGAGCGTAAACCCGGCAGGCATCCCGCCGATATAGACCTCAGCAGGTGCCGCCGAAACGGGCAGCGCCGTTACGAGGCAGAGCGCGAGCGCGCATACGCTCAAAAATATGATCAGCCCTTTTTTGAATCTCTGCATGTGTTCCTCCGAGTAGCCGTATGCTTTTACTTTGCGCAGGAACAAGCAGATTATGCGGCAAGAAAAAAAGAAGCGGCGAACCGCTTCTTCGGTATGTTTAAAACCTATTGTTTTTGCAGCGCAGATTTGAACGAATCTGCAGAAGCTACAAGCTCGTCGGCAAGCGAACGCGCCGCCGCGCCGTCGCTCCCGCCGAGAAGGCGCACCAACTCGTCGCGGCGTGCCTGCTTATCCAGGCAGACGATGTCTGTACGCGTCTTTCCTTCGGCAACTTGTTTGCGGATCAGAAAATTCTCATCCGCCATCGCGGCGATCTGCGCCAGATGCGAAACGGCAATGATCTGTTTTTTGCAGGCGATCGCAGCGAACTTTTCGGCTACGGTGCGCGCCGTTTTTCCGCTGATCCCCGCATCGATCTCATCGAACAGATAGCTTTCGGCTTCGCCCCCGTCCGCCTGCGTTTTGATCGCCAGCATCAGCCTGCTCATTTCACCGCCGCTGATAACTTTGGCAAGAGGTTTGAGCGGCTCGCCTGCATTTGCGGAAAATTGCAGCGTCATGCGATCCAACCCGTCCGCCGTTGCTTTTGCCGCGTCCTCCTCGGTATAAGGCGCAAACTCTGCACAAAAACGCGCGCTCGCAATGTTCAGCGTGCGCAACTCTTCCTCGACGCGCACGCAGAATGCCTCGGCTGCCGCACGGCGCACCTGCGTGATCTCACGGCAAACGGCATAGATGCGTGCAAGATTTTTTTCACGCTTTGCCGTAAGAGCTGCAAACTCTTCATCGCAATGCGTCAACAGGTCGTGCTCCCTTCCGATCTGTTCTCTGTATGCCGTTATCTTCCCGAAAGAATCGCCATACTTCTTTTTCAAATCGTGCAAAACACCAAGGCGGCTTTCCACCTCTTCCGCTTCCCGTTCGTCATAGGAAAGATCTTCGCTCAAAGAAGTGACCGTATCGGCAATATCTTCCGCTTCCAGCGCAAGGCTCTCCGCCCGCTCATAGAGCGAGGCGCACTCTTTGTTATACGGCGCGGCGTCCGCAAGCGAACGGCGCGCACTGCGCAGCAGGTCGGCGGCGGCGCCTTCCCCGCCGAGCAGGGCAGCCGCTTCCGACAGAGCGCGCATGATCCGCTCGGCATTAGCATAAAACAGCTTCTTTTCGGCGAGTTCCTCTTCTTCGCCCTCTTTCAGCGCGGCGCCGTCGATCTCATTCATCTGGTATTGCAAAATATCGATGCGCCTGCCGCGTTCGCCCTCGTCGCCGCCGAGGGCGCGCAGCGACGCGGCGATCTGCCTGTTTTCGGCAAGCAGGGCGGAAAGCTCTTCTTTCAACGGCGGCAAAGCCGCCCCTGCCGCCCGATCGATCAGCTTCAGCTGATTCGCTTCGCTCAGAAGAGAAAAATGTTCGCTCTGCCCGTGAACATCCACCAAAAGAGAGGTGATCCTGCGCAACATCGACGCATTGACGGGGCACCCGTTCACCTTGATATCCCCCCT
>CASDPE010000032.1 GCA_949282395.1 uncultured Bacillota bacterium
AAACGCGGTGCGGGGTTCGGCCCGCAGTTCCCGGGCGCGCCCTCCGTCATCCACGGCAAGGACGAGTACATCCTGCTCTCCGACATAGAAAAACTGTTCCGCATCTACAAAGCGGCGCTGCGCGAACTCTGTTTTTAAGCCGCTTCATTGAAAAATGTTGCAAGCACAAGCGGCGGCGGGCATTGCCCGCCGCCGCTTGCATCCCGCCCCGCAAGGGGCGGTTTTTTGCTTTTTGCGCTCTATTTTGCTTTTTGCACTCTATTTCTGCTGCTCCATGCTGAGTTTGTACAGCTTGACGGAGTTATCGATGGTCTTTTCCTTGGCGGAAGCGCCGTATTTATCCACGTCCACCACGTTCTTCGGCCCGTGGTTCAGGCACAGCGCGCCGTTGAGGCACCCGCCGTCGCACGCCATGCCCTCGAAAAAGTTTTCCGTCGCGCGGTTGAATTTCAAACGCATCAGCGCGGCGCGGCACTCGTCTATGCCGTTCATGGCGAGCGGTTTCACCCCTTCCACGCCCATCTCTTTGGCGACGTCTGCAATGCCCTGCGTGATGCCGCCGCTCTTGGCAAAGATGCGCCCGTAGAAGGACGCGTTGTCCAGCGCCGTCTCTTCCAGCGAGGCGACGTCGATATCACGCGCGTCCAAAAACGCCTGCAATTCTTCGAAGGAGAGCACGCAGTCGATCGCGCCCTTTGTTTTGGGCAGGCGGAACTCCGCCTTTTTGCTCGAACAGGGGCCGATGAAGATGACCTTGCCCGCGGGGTCGGTGCGCTTGATGAGCATCGCCGCTTCGACCATCGGCGAAACGGAGTGCGAAACGTACTTTGCAAGCTCGGGGAAGTTCTTTTCCACGAACATGACGAAAGAGGGGCAGCAGGACGTCGTGAGGATGCCCTTCTCCTGCCACTCCTGCGCCTCATGATAGAGCGTGATGTCCGCCCCGAGCGCCGCTTCCACGACCTGGTGGAAGCCGAGCCTGCGGATGCCCGTTACGACCTGTTCGATCTTCGCATACTTGAACTGGCTGACGATGGAGGGCGCGATGACGGCGTACACGTGGTACTTTTCGCCGTTTTCGCTCTCTTTCAGGATCTTGATGGCGTCCATGACGAAGGACTTATCCACGACCGCGCCGAAGGGACACTGGTACACGCACGCGCCGCACATGATGCACTTATCGTTGTCGATGACCGCCTTTTTGTCCTCGCCAACGGTGATCGCCTTGACCTTGCAGGAGGCGACGCACGGGCGCTTCTGCGCGATGATCGCGCCGTACGGGCACGCCTGTGTGCACTTGCCGCATTCGATGCACTTGGACTTATCCACGACCGCCTTGTGGTCGATGATCTGGATCGCCTCTTTCGGGCACACCTCCTGGCAGCGGTGCACGATGCAGCCGCGGCAGGCGGGGGTCACGAAGATGCCGCCGATGGGGCATTCGTCGCAGGCGATGTCAATGACCTCAACGACGTTCGGGTTGTTTTTGTTGCCGCCGAGGGCGAGCTTGATGCGCTCCTGCACGATGGCGCGCTCCTTGAACACGCAGCAGCGCATCGTGGCTTTCGGTCCCGGAGAGATCTCCTTGGGAACGTCTATGTACAGGTTCTCGTAACAATGCTCATATTCGTTGCGGATGACCGCTTTGAGCACGTCGTATTTGAGTTTCTGTACCGCTGTGTCGAAAATTCGTTTGTTGTCGGGCATAAGACACCTACCAATAAAACTTATCGTTTGAATTGTTCGTTTTGTATAATCGCTGCATATCGTCTGCGCGGCGACATTACAAAGATTTCTCCACTCGCTGCGCTCGGTCGAAATGACACGGAAGGCATACGCCCATATGCCGCCGATTTCAGCGCGCTCGGTTTACCCCCCCTTGTAAGCAAGGTGAATCTTTACGCGCCTTCGGAATGACGCAGGAGGCATTATGTGTCACCCTGAGCGAAGCAGGGCGGGAAAGGTCGCCCTGCGGAGTCGAACGGGTCTTTGCTCCGCCGCGCGAAGGTCGGATACAGTCTGCATTGCCAAACAAACTGTATAAAACTCTCGCGGAATAACACCAAAGATTTCTCCACTCGCTGCGCTCGGTCGAAATGACACGGAAGGCATACGCCCATATGCTACCGATCGCAGCGCGCTCGGTTTACCCCCCCCTTGTAAGCAAGGTGAATCTTTACGCGCCTTCGGAATGACACAGGGAAGGCAAACTCCGACCGATAGCATACGGGCACTGCCTCATCAAGAAGAAACAAATCAAACTGCTTGTAACACCCCGCCGTTTTTACAGCTTTTTATACAGGTCTTCCCAAAAAGGATTCATCTGCATGACTAATTTCTCTTTCTTTTCTCTTCGCCAATGTTTCAATTGCTTTTCCCGCCGGATCGCACTAAAAATATCCTCTGTACATTCATAGTAAACTAACTTTTCTGTCTTATACTTTCCTGTAAATGTATCTTCCTTGTGCTGACGATGCTCATATACGCGTTTTTTTAAATTATTTGTAACCCCGATATATAAGACCTGATTGCTGTAATTTGTCAGCATATAGACGAAATATGACTTTTTAATCATAATCTATAACAACATTCTTCCCCATCCTCTTCAAATTCGCCGCGAGGGATTCGACGAGCTTTAACTTCATGGTGATGTCGATGGGCAGCCCTTCGTGGGCGGCGTTCACGCTCTGCCCTACAAAAAAGTGCACGTCGCTCGCCTCTTCAAACAAAAGCTGCGCCAACAAAGACGCGCCGTCCTTTTTGGTGAACGTTTTGGGGGTGAGATCTTTCTCCGAAACATACTTTTCGGAAAGCTCCAACAAGCGGCGCATGGTCAGCACGCCTTCGGTGGTGAGGTCGATGCCGTCGATGTAGCCGATGGGCGGCACGTCGCGGTCGGGGAAATCCATGGAAGAGCGCACGTCCGTCTTTAAATAGCGCGCCACGATCTGCGAACTTGTGCCGCCGCACACCGCCTTTTTCCCCTCGCCCGCGAGGAAGCGCTCCACGTAAAAATCGTCGCGCGACTTATCCACGGGCGGGCCGATCATGATGTTCACGTTCAGCTTTTCGCGCACCTTGACGGCGGCAACGGTCGTATCGTCGCCCGCGTCGCCGAGGTACAGGTCGTTGCACGCGCCCGCCAGAAGGCAGGCGATAGCGCGCGCGCTCATATCCTTTTTCACGCTGCGGTTGAGGAAGTCCACCACCTCGGGGCGCTGCCAGCCGAGGTTCATGGTCATGCCGATGCCCGCGTGAATGACGCCGTCGCTCATGACGACGATCACGTCCCCCGCCGAAAGGGAGAGGGGCGAACGGTACACTTTTTTGCCGAGAATGTTCATCTCCTCGCGCGGAAGATCGCGGCAGACGCAGTCGTGCAGCAGGATCGCCTGCGGATTATCGAATTCAAACAGGCTGCCCTGCCCTTCGCTGTTCATGTGGATGACGGAGAAGGTGGAATACGCCACGCCGCGCACCTTGCACACGGGCAGCGACTGCACGATCGTTTCGATGCAGTCCTCGATGGACACCTCGCTGGAAACCATCGTACAGAGGATCTTGGAGGTGAGCGTGGAGAGGATGTTCGCCTTTACGCCGCTTCCCAGCCCGTCCGCGAGGACGAGCGTCGTATAGTCGCCGACGACGGCGCTCTCTACCCTGTCGCCGCACAGCTCTTCGCCGTGTTTGTTCAGGGACGTATATCCGCTTTCAAGACACAGTGCCATTACCCGTACCCCCCCTGCCGCGGTCCTCTACTTCTTCTCTTCGTCGCTGCTTTGCAGCGTCTTTTTGAGCTTCAGAAGGGCGACCTTCGTCTCTGCCGTCGTCTCGCCGAGGAGCGAGGCGATCTCCTGCGCGACGCGCATCTGCTTTTTGATGACCTCGTCCGTGGTGGCGAGCGTTTCGGAGCGCACCTTGTCGAGCTGCTCCTCCGCCTCCGTCTCCTGCGTGACGTCCTTCATGACGGCGTACGTACCCTTGTTGTCTTTGAGCACGATGATGGTCATTTCGATGTGCCGCGCCGTCTTTTCGACGAAGATCTTTTTGTTGTAGATGTTCTTTTTATCCGCCTGCGCGAGCACGAAGTCCGTCGGGTTGAAAAACTCGAACAGCGCCCTGCCCTTCACATTGCTTTCACCGATGCCGAAGATCTCCATCGCCTTGGCGTTGATCTCCAGGATATTGAGGTCGTTGTCCAACAGCACGATGCCGTTGGGGCTGGTGCGGATGATCTCGTACGACATGCTTTCGGCGCGTTCGCGCATGTACGGCACGCACATTTCGATGCTGGCGTAGCCGTTGGCGACCGCCCACGCCTTTTCGACGCAGGTATCGTACCCGCACGCGCCGCAGTTGAGCATATCTTCCTTGGTGAACTTGCCCGTTTTGGCAAGGATCTCGGCGATCTGCCGCTCGGTCGGCTCAAAGTCCTCCGTGCGCCTGCGCTCGTGCACGCAGGTGAAGTCGATGCCCTTTACAGGCTCGTACGGCGCGGAGGCGTTCTTCTGCATATCGGTATTCACATACCGGCGGATGTCCGCGTTCGCGCGCAGCGCGCCCGCCTTTAAGGTGAGCGAGCACGGCCCGTTCACGCAGGCGGAATCGCAGCTGTTCATCTCGATGAACATGCCCGAAAGGCTTTCGATGTTCTCCAGCACTTCCTTGCACTTTTCCGCGCCGTCCACGGCGACGAACTCGTAGCCGTCTATGTAATGCTCGAAAGATTTGATGATGCCGCGGCTGATGGGATAGTATTTTGCGCGGTTGACGCCGCCCGCAGACTCATCCTGCGGAGCGAAGGAAGAAAGGTCGACGCCCTTCTCCTCGAACATGGCGGCGAGGTCCTCGAAGGTGAGCACGCCGTCCAGCCCGTACTCCGCGCCCTCCCGCTTTTTGGCGATGCAGGGGCCGATGAACACGACTTTCGCCTTTTTGTTGCGCGCGCGGATCATCTTCGCGTGCGCGACCATGGGCGTATCCACGGGCGCAAGATAGGGCAGCGCCTGCGGGTAGTACAGCTCGATCATGCGGTTGACGGCGGGGCAGCAGGAGGTGATAAAGTTTTTGAAGGTGCCCCCCTCCAGCAGTTTTTTGTACTGCGCCGTGACCTCACGCGCGCCGACGGACGTTTCCTCCGCGTCTGCAAAGCCGAGGCTTTTGAGCGCGGCGCGCATGACGGAGAAGTCCTGCAGGTTGAAGCTGGACACGAACGACGGCGCGACGGAGGCGATGACATTGCCGCCGCGCAGCAATTTTTCCACGTCCGCGCGCTCGCTGTGCACGCTTTTGGCGTTCTGCGGGCAGACCTTGGTGCAGTGCCCGCAGAGGATGCAGCGGTCGTCGATGATCTTTGCATGGCGATCGACGACCTTGATCGCCTTGACGGGACACTCGCGCAGGCACTTGTAACAGTCCTTGCAGCGCGCGTCCTTGAAATCCAGAAAACTATACCCTGCCATTTTTATAACCCCCGATATACAAACCTGTAAGCCGCCGCCTCTTTCGGAAAGAGGCGAACGCATGCGATCCCTATGATCCCCTTGCGCTTTATGGAAAGCGGGAAGGAAGAGGGTGAATTTCGGGCACTTCTATAATTAAATCGCGCGTTCCAAAGCCACGTCTTTTCGTCGGAGCAGTCGGCTGCGCTCTTGCATTGCCCTAAGGGGCAATACCCGCGTGCGCGCTCCGCTCCTCCTCTTCCCAAAAATCTCACTTCGCTGCGATTTTCGGGAACCCTTTTAGCGCCCCCCAATTTACCGCATACCTGCGGCTTTCCCGAAAAGGGGTGAATGGGCGCGATTTCTATAACCTCTTGCAAAAGCAAAAATCACACTTTTTGCTTTTGCACCTTGCGCTTTATGGAAAGCGGGAAGGAAGAGGGTGAAGCCGCACGATTTCTATAATGGTGTGCCCCGAAGTATCGTGCGGCGAGGAAAACCTCCGCCATCTCGAACGCAGTGAGAGTGGTGGGGTTGTCCTCAATTCGCAGCAAACCGCAGCCGTCAGCTCGGCGAGGTTTGCGCGAGCCCCTTTTTTCATCTCACCTTCGGCAGCACCTGCGTGAGGAACAGCTCTTCGCAGTTGTCTTTGTTGGCGTTGTGCAAAAGTACTTCGTCCGCCTTTAAAGAAACGCCGTTCTGGCAATTCCCCATGCAAAAGCTCGCCTGCAGATCGATCTTCCCTTCCATGCCGTGCTCTTTGATGAGCCGCTTCATCTCCTCGATCACATCGTACGATCCGCGCAGATGGCAGGAGCTGCCCACACAAACCTTCAAAACCATGTTCTTTACCTCATCTTCCCGTTTTAATCGATAAAAAATTATCGATAGTAATTATACAATAAATCCGCGCGCGCGTCAATCTTTTTGCGCGCATTTCCGCGAAAAAGTGCGGCTCTGCCGCGCAAAAAACTTCCGTGCCCTGCCCGCGCAAAATATGCGCAGCGGCAGCATCGGCGCGCTTTTTTACAGTATACCATACTTTCCGCCGTTTGCCACCTGTTTTTCAAAATTCCTCCGCATATTTTTACCGATCGTACCCGCCGCCATAAAAAACATGCCGTATGATGCTCTCCGTGTGCAAAAATTTCTTGTTTTTTGCCAATACTGAAACGGGAGTAACGAACATGAAAAAGCGTTCCACGCTGTATTGGATCATTTTAGGCGTCTGAGCGGTCTGCCTCGCCATGCTCGCCGCAGGCACGGTGCAGATCTGCCTGCGCGTACACGGGGCGAGCAGCGCAAAGGGCGTCGCCACCATCGTGCTGCTGGCGGTCAACGCCGTCATCCTCGGCGTCCTTTGGCTGGGGAGCCTGAAAGACCTTGTATTTTCCGTCGCCTATGCCGCGATGCAGCGGCGGATGCGGCGGCGGTACGAAGAGAAGATCAAGCCCTGCGCTCTGCCCGGGCAGGCGCCGCGCTTCCTCTTATTGTACTGCACCTGCAACGACTTCAACGGGCGCGCGCTCGCCATCAGCCGCAAACAGAACTACCCGAACTTCAAAACGGTGATCCTGGACGACAGCACCAAAGCGGAGTACCGCAGGCAGGTCGACGCCTTTGCCGCCGCCAACGGGCTGGAAGTGGTGCGGCGCGAAGACAGGGAGGGCTTCAAAGCGGGCAACCTGAACCACTACCTGCGGGGCAGAACGGACTACGACTACTTTGTGGTGCTGGACAGCGACGAGGTGATCCCGCCCTCCTTTCTGCGCAGGGCATACGACTATTTTGCCACAGACAAAGCGTTCGGCGCGGTGCAGGCGCGCCACATCGCCACGGCGGGGCAGAACGTGTTCCAGCGCCTTTTGGGCATGAGCGTGCGCTCCAACGGGAGCACGGCGCAGATCATCAAAAATTTTTACGGCGCGAACGCGCTTTTGGGGCACGGCATGGCGGTGAGCCGCGCCTGCTACGAGGCGACGCACGGCTTCCCGCACGTGGTGGCGGAGGACATCTCCTTCGCCGTAGACATCAAAAATGCGGGCTACGAGATCGTATACGCGCCCGACATCCGCTGCGTGGAAGAATTCCCCGTCGACTATGTGGCGCTCAAAAAGCGGCAGTGCAAATGGGTGCAGGGCAACCTCGAATACATGCGCAAGTACAACAAAGACATCAACACTTCGCGCATGCGCTGGTTTGAAAAGCTGGACATCAAACTTTCGCACTACGCCCTGCCCGTCGTGCCCGTACTCGGGCTGCTGCTCGTCGCATGCACGGTCACGCTCGGGTTCCTGAACTACCCCATCGTGCGCTATTCGCTGCTCTTATACGCGCTGATGCTGCTCTTTCTGTGTTCGCCGCTCATCCCGGACATCTTCGTGTACGGCGCAAGCAGGAACGCGTGGCTGCTTTTGCCCGCCTTCCTTGTGAACATCGCCACCTACGCCTCGCTCGCGCCCATGATGCTGCGCACCGTGGCGCTGGGGCTGCTCGGCAGAAAAGCGACCTTCACGGTCACGCCGAAAGAGGGCACAAAATTCGGGTTCGGGCAGATCGTGCGCTATTCATGGAGCACCGTCCTCTTTGCGCTCGTCATCGGCGGGCTCACCTATTTTGCCTGCGGGAACGTGCTGCCCGTCCTCTTCATCTGCGGCGGCTGCCTCGCAACGCCCGTCATCCTGCTGCTTTCCAACATCCCGCTGCACGCCGGGCGCAGACCCAAAAAAGCCGCCGCATAGCCCCGTTCCTTAAAAACGACCGCCCCGCAAAGCCTTGCGGAGCGGTCGTTTGTTTTACGCTTTTGTATGCGCCGTTCTGCGCCCCTTTGCCTTAACGGCGGTGCGCCCCTCTGCTTTGATCGGGCTTCGCCGCCTGCCGCTTTACAAGATCTCCTTCAACAACGCAAACAGTTCGGGAATGCCGTGCATCACCGTATCGTAAACGATCGTCAGGTCGATAAAACCATAATCGTGAACGATGCGGTTTCGCATGCCTTTTATTTCCCGCCACGGCAAGCTCTTGTGTTCCGCTTTGAATGACGGTGTGAGCTTGTCACTGTTCTCCGCGATCTGTATCAGGCGGAACAGGATGCAGTCTGTCAAAACAGGATCGGATTCGACCTCGCCGTACGTTTTCCCGTTGGTATGTTCCACCAAAAACTCCAGATCCGCCAAAATTTTACCGAGATAATATCCGTCGTTTTTTACGTTATCCATAGATCTTTATCCCGTCCTTTAATATCTCCTGCACAAGCGCAGTATTATGATCGAGTTGCGTGACATCGAGTACGTCGACTTTTTTCCTGAGTTCTTCTCGGAGCGATTCTACAAGCCCGAAGAATTTAAGCCCGTTTACAGGCATTGCCACCAGCAGATCCACGTCGCTCTGTTCCGTCGCCTTCCCCTTCGCATAAGAACCGAACAGATAGCCATATTCCACACCGTATTCTTCAAACACGCGGGAACATACCTCCCTGATCCTTTCGACCGTCAGCAGACCGTGTTCTTCGTCTATGCGCCCGTACTCTTCCAACGTCCTGCACAAGAAATTGTATTTGATCTCCGGCAAATTTGCTTCGCCGTTCTCATATTTGATATATGTCCTTCTGCTGACCCCCAATATCTTTGCAGCCCTGACCTGCGTCAGCCCTTTCGATATTCTGATATTTTTCAGTTCCATATATATACCTCGCCTGTATTATACCACAATGCACCGCCTAAGTCAATCGGTACGTGCAGAAATTGCACATTCATTTGCTCCATAATGTGCAGATTTTGCGCATGCTTTGCCTTTGCAATGTGCAGATTTTGCGCATACCGCAGAGGAAGCGCGTCGGCTTTTTCTTAAAAACGACCGCCCCGCAAAGCCTTGCGGAGCGGTTGTTTTACGCTTTTGTATGCGCCGTTTTGCGCCCCTTTGCCCTGACGGCGGTGCGCGCGCCGAGCTTGACGAGCTCATCCAGCGCGACGACGGAGAGCGCCAGCGCAACAAGTTTGAGCCAATCTACCGCGTTCAGCGCGACGGTATCGAACAGCGTGCCGCCCAGCTGTGTGATGAGCACTTGCAGCGCAAACGCGGCGGCAAAGGCGATGAACATCAGCCTGTTTTTGAACAGGTGCGGGAACACGCTCTCGTTGCCGAGCTCGCGGCAGCAGAAGGCGTTGAACAGCTGGAAGAGCACGAACAGCGTGAATACCGACGTGCGCACGGCTTCCCTTCCGCCCGCAATGCCCAAAAAGTTCCATACGTACTGCGCCAGGCAGACAAGGCACATGAACACGCCCGTCACCGCGATGCGCAGCAGCATGCGCTTTGAAACGATGCTTTCGCTGCGGGCGGTGGGTTTTTGCCGCATCAGGTCGCTGCGGATGGGCTCCAGCCCCAGCGTGAGCGCGGGCGGGCCGTCCATGATGATGTTGATCCAAAGCAGGTCGAGCGCCGAAAAAGGCGTTTCAAACCCCTCCCATACCATCCCGAGGACGGTGCACAAAAACACGAGCAGGACGGACGCCACGTTGACCGTGAGCTGGAATTGGATGAAGCGTTTGAAATTTTCGTAAATGCCCCTGCCCCACTTGACGGAGGTGACGATGGTGGAGAAGGAGTCGTTTAAAAGCACGATCTCCGCCGCCTCTTTGGAAACTTCTGTGCCCGAAATGCCCATCGCAATGCCGACGTCCGCGTTTTTCAGTGCGGGCGCGTCGTTGATGCCGTCGCCCGTGACGGCGACGACGTTCCCCTCCGCGCGCAGCTCTTTGACGACGCGCATCTTCAAAAGGGGCGTGGAACGGGCGATGACGCGGATGCGGGGCAGAAGACCGGCAAACTCCTCGTCGGACAGCGCGTCCAGATACGCCGCTTCGACGGCGATGTGCTCCTCGTCCAGAATGCCCAGCTCTTCGGCGATGGCGGTGGCGGTGACGATGTTGTCGCCCGTCAGCATCTTGATCTCGATGCCCGCCGTACGGCACTGCCGCACCGCGTCGTACACCTCTGCGCGCAGGGGGTCGGCAATGCCGACGAACCCGTCGAACTGCACGCCTTCCTCCGCCTCTTCGCGGCTTGCGGGCAGCACCTTGACGCGCTTGTGCGCGAACGCGAGCACGCGGCGGGCGCGCTGCTGCAGCCCCTTGATCGCCTCTTCGGCGGCGGCGCGCTCCGCCGCGGGAAGGCGGCACAGCGCCATGATCTTTTCGGGGCTGCCCTTGGTGTAGACGGCAAAGCCGCCCTCTTCGCGCACGACGGTCGTCATGTTTTTCAGCTCGGAGGAAAACGGGTACAGTTCGGCGATGCACGCGCCTTCGCGCAGGGTGCGGTAATCCGTGCCGCCCTTCCCGGCGGCGACCAGCAGCGCGCCTTCGGTGGGGTTGCCCACAAAGCGCACCCCGCCCTCCTCTTCAAACAAGTCTGCCGTGCTGTTGAGGCAGAAGTTGCTCAATACGTCCCGATCGGTGAGCGACGGCACTTCGCAGAAGGCGCCGTGTACCCAGATATCCGTGACCGTCATGCGGTTTTCGGTCAACGTGCCCGTCTTATCCGAACAGATGACGTTGACGCACCCGACCGTTTCGCAGGCGACCATCTTTTTGACGAGCGCGTTTTTGCGCGCCATGCGCGCGATGTTGATGGAGAGGGAGATCGCCATGATGGTGGGCAGCCCCTCGGGCACGGCTGCGACCATCAGCACGATGCTGCCGATAAAGGCTTCGGAAATGCTTTGGAAGCTCGCCCCGCCCGCCACGAGCGTGAAGATGAGCTGGATGAGAAAGATGAGCGCCGCGCACGCCCCGCCGACGGCGGTGATGACCTTGCCCAGCCTGCCCATCTTCTCCTGCAAGGGAGTGCGCCCCTCCGTTTCCGCCTGGATCTCGCGCGCGATCAGCCCGAACTGCGTGGAATCGCCGACCTCGGTGACGACCATCTTGCCCGTGCCGCCCGTGATGAAGCAGCCCGAATAGACCATGTTCGCGCGCTCAGCGACGGGCGTTTCCGCCGCGAACACGGCGCACGCGTCCTTTTTGACGGGCGCCGATTCGCCCGTCAGCGACGATTCGTCGCTCTGCAGGGACAGGCACTCGATGAGCCTGCCGTCGGCGGCGACCTTGTTGCCCGTTTCAAGGTAGACGATATCGCCCGCGACGAGATCCTGCTGCGGCACGTACTGCACCACGCCGCCGCGCACGACCTTGATCTCCACGCCCTCCTTGATCTTGTTCAGCTCTTCGAACGCCTTGGCGCTCCTGCCCTCCATGACGACGGTGAGCGTGACGGAGAGCGCGATGGCGACGAGGATGCCGACGCATTCGTAAAAATCGAAGTGCCCCCCTTGCGTGACGTAGACCACGTTCACCGCCACGGTGATGAGCCACGCGAAAAAGAGCAGGATGAGCATTGGCTCGGTGCACGCCTCCCAGATGCGGCGCAGAAGCGACTTCTTTTTCGCCTGCGTAAAGGCGTTTTTGCCCCACCGCGCGCGGTGCGCTTCCACCTGTTCGGGGGCAAGCCCTTTCGCCGCGTCGCTGCCGAATTCTTTGAGCGTCTCTTCCGCCGTCTTCATAAAGTTATCCATACCGTACCTGCCGAAAAACGGATTTTTTTCTGCCCTGCGCGGGCGGCGCGCAAAAGAGCGCAAAAACCGCCCCGCGCTGTTCGCGCGGGGCGGGAGAAAACTCCTTCCGAAGGAGCAGACAGACCCGACAGCGCGCGCAAAAAGCGCCCGTGCCCGAATCTCATCATTTCAGGCAAGCCTATCCCGAACGGGACGTGATTGTAGACTTGCCGCGCGGGGAACGCGCCCCTGCGCCGATTACTCCTTCAAAGCCGAATGATCATTCGATTGTGGTTTTATTATAAAAACCGCGGACGGGTTTGTCAAGCATTCTACGGCAATTTTTAGTCCGGCTCCACAAAAAAACCGTGTTCGCGCAGCCCCTGCTCGATCCTGGCGAGCGTCTCTTCGCTGTCTGCCGAAACGGTGTGGTAATGGTACCCGCCCGTCACGTTTTTGAGCGGGCGCGAGACCCCCGCCGCGATGCGCCGCAAAAACTCCTCCGCCTGCGCGCGCGAGCGCACGCCCATCGGCGCGGCGATCCTGCCGTATGCCTTGTGCCAGACGAATACGTCCTCGACGCAGCCGCCCGCGTCGGCGATGAGGTACAGCTCGTCGCGGATCTGCTCGTCGGTGTGCCGCACCTTGAACACGCGGCAGACGCGCCCCTGCCCTTCCGCCACGTACCCGCGGTTCGTGGAAAGGATGTGCGCGCCCTCGGCGCGCAGCAGCGCGATGTCCTGCACGATGACCTGGCGGCTGACGCCCAGCTCTTTGGCGAGCGCCGTTGCCGATACGGGTACGGAGCCGATGCGCTCCTTCAGTTTTTTTCTCCTCTCTTCCCCGTGCATCCCCTCATTCCTTTTCCCCTACGGGGTGCAGATGTTTGAGCGAAACGTCAAGGATGCCCGCCGAATGGGTGAGGGCGCCGCTGGACACGATGTCCGCCCCGACGGCGCGCAGCCGCGCGATGTTCTCCTCCGTCACGTTGCCCGAAATTTCGACCAGCGCCCTGCCCGCGATGAGCTTCACCGCCTTTTTCATGTCCTCGTCGCTCATGTTGTCCAGCATGATGATGTCTGCGCCCGCCTCCACGGCTTCGGCGACCTGCGCAAGCGTTTCCGCCTCGACTTCGATCTTCATCGTAAAGGGCGCGTGCCGCTTTGCCGCTTCGACCGCCTGCCGCACACCGCCCGCCGCGCCGATGTGGTTATCCTTCAAAAGCACCGCATCCGAAAGGTTGTAGCGGTGGTTGCCGCCGCCGCCCATGCGCACGGCATACTTTTCAAACAGGCGCATGTTGGGCGTGGTCTTGCGCGTATCCACAAGGCGCAGCCCGCTGCCTTCGAGCAGCGCGCACATGCGCGCCGTTTCCGTAGCGATGCCGCTCATGCGCTGCAAAAAGTTGAGCGCGGTGCGCTCCGCCGTGAGGATGGCGCGCATATCGCCCGTCACCGTCGCCAACAGCTGCCCCGCCTGCACGCGGTCGCCGTCCGCCGCAAAAAATTCCACACGGACGCCCGCGTCCAAAAGCGCGAACGTATGCGCAAAGACGGGCAGCCCCGCCACCACGCCGTTCTGCTTGGCGATGAGATCCGCCGTGCCGCGCGCGTACGCGGGCAAAACGGACGCGGTGGAAACGTCTTCGCCCGTCACGTCCTCGGCAAGCGCCATGCGGATGAGTTCTTCCGCCCGTATCTTCATGGAAATATCGTCAATCACAGCACTCCTCCCTTTCCGCCTCTTCGCGGACGATCTCTGCATAGTTTGCTTTGAGCGCGGCATAGTCGCCGTACCTGCTCTTATCCGACGCGGGGAAGCGTTCGATGCCCAGCCCGCGCACGGCGGCGATCGCCTGCGCCGCACGCTCCGCCCAGATGAGGCTCTCCAAAAGCGAATTGCTCGCCAGGCGGTTGCGCCCGTGCACGCCGTTGCACGCCGTTTCCCCCGCGGCATACAGCCGCTTCATGCTCGTTTTTCCGTCCAGCCCGACCTTGATGCCGCCCATAAAATAGTGCTGGGCGGGCACGACGGGAACGGGCTCTTTCAGCACATCGTACCCCTTTTCGCGGCAGTGCGCGCAGATGGTGGGGAAGTGCTCTTCCAGCGTGCTCCTGCCCACGGGGCGCATATCCAGCCACACGTGATCGGAGCCGTCCTTCTGCATCTGGCGGCGGATCTCGCCCGTCACCACGTCGCGCGGCATCAGCTCGTTGCAGAAGCGCTGCCCGTTCTTATCCAGCAGCACGGCGCCTTCGCCGCGCACGCTTTCGGAAATGAGGAACCGCCGCCCCTCCTCCGCCGAATAGAAGGTGGTCGGGTGGATCTGCACGTAGTTCAGGTGCTCCACCTCCACCCCGTGCAGCAGCGCCATGGCGAGCGCGTCGCCCGTAAGGTGGCGGAAGTTGGTCGAATCTTTATACAGCCCGCCCACGCCGCCCGTGGCGAGCAGCGTGAAATCGGCGTGCACGTCCGCAAGCGCGCCCGTTGGCGTATCGCGCACGACGCCGCCGAAGCACTCGTTCCCCTCGGCGAGCAGGTCGATAAGCTCCGCGTTTTCGCGGATGGTCACGTTGGGCAGCCGCCGCACGGCGGCAAGCAGCGTTTTTGTGATCTCTTTGCCCGTTTCGTCGCCGTGGAAGAGGATGCGCGGGCGCCTGTGCCCGCCCTCGCGCGTGAAGCGGAAGTTCCCCTCCCGATCCCGCGCGAACTGCACGCCGTAGCCGACCAGCTCTTCGATCATCGCGGGGGAGCGTTCGATCATCTGCCGCACGGCGGCAGGGTCGTTTTCGTAGTGCCCCGCACGGATCGTATCTTCAAAATACCCGAAAAAGTCCTCTTTGCCGCGCAGCATGCAGATGCCGCCCTGCGCCAGAAAGGAATCGCTTTCGTCCGCCTTTGCCTTGGTGAGCATCAGCACGCGCATATCCGCGGGCAGGTTGAGCGCGCAGCACAGCCCCGCCACGCCCATGCCCGCGATGAGCACGTTGTATTCCGCCTTTCGCATACCCTTTCGCTCAGCCTCCCATTTCCAGCATGCGCGCGAGCGGCACGCGGGCGCGCGCGGCGACCTGTTCGGGCACGCGCACTTCGCCGCTGCCCTCTTTCAGGCAGGCGAGCACGCGCTCGGGCGTGATCGTCTTCATGTCCGCGCAGACGGGCATGAGCGGATAAAACGTTTTTCCGGGGCACGCCCGTTTCAGTTCGTACAGCATGCCCGGCTCGGTGCAGACGATGAACTCCTGCACGGAATTTTCCCGCGCGGCGGCAATGATCTGCGCCGTGCTGCCCACATAATCGGCAAGCGCGCGCACTTCCGCCACGCATTCGGGGTGCATGAGCACGGCGGCGCGCGGGTGCGCCTTTTTCGCCGCCTGCACGCTTTCCGCCGTCAGCGCGGCGTGCACGGGGCAATACCCGCCCGAATAGAAAAAGTTCTTGTCCTGCACCTGCGCGCTCACAAAGGAGCCGAGGTTTTCATCGGGGATGAACAAAATGTTGCGGTTGGGCAGAGCGGACACGATCTTCACCGCATTGGACGAGGTGACGCACACGTCGCTGAGCGCTTTGAGCGACGCGTCCGAATTGACGTAGCACACCACCGCGAGGTCGCGCAGGTTTTTCCGCGCGTCGGCGATCTGCGCCGCCGTCGCCATATGCGCCATGGGGCAGTCTGCCTCCGCCGCGGGCAGCAGCACGCGGCAGGCGGGGTTCAGGATCTTTGCGCTCTCCCCCATGAACCGCACGCCGCAGAATACGACCGTGCGCTTTTGCGCCTTCGCCGCCACTTTGGCAAGGTAATAGCTGTCTCCCACATAGTCGGCAAGCGCCTGCACTTCCTCCGGCGCGTAATAGTGCGCCAGGATGAGCGCGTCTTCGCGCCGTTTGTATTCCCGAATCTCTTCCGTGACCATACCGAACCTTTCTGCCCCCGCCGCCCTCTGCGGGCGCGCGGCAGAGC
>CASDPE010000033.1 GCA_949282395.1 uncultured Bacillota bacterium
GCTTGAGTCGCTCCTCGAAGGCATGAACCAATACTACAGCGAGGAACTCTCCCAAAAGACCAGACGCGGACAAAGGGAAACGCGCTTGAAAGGTTTGCATTGCGCGGGCAAACTCAACTACGGCTACTACACCGAGAACAAAAAGGTGTATATCCACGAAGAGGAAGGTCCCGTCGTCAAAGAGATCTTCGAAAGGTACGCCGCCGGTGAGCGCGGAAATGAGATCGCCATAAGCTTTGCCGAGCGTGGTATCCTCTACCGAGGCAAGCCGTTCAGCTCCGCCAACATCTATGTGATACTGCACGCCGAGAAGTACACAGGCAGATATGAACTGCACGGAGAAGTTTACGACAACATCTACCCTCGCATCATAGAGCCGGAACTCTTCGAGCGTTGCAGGCAAAGAATTGACGCCAACCGCTACGGCAACCATGTCCCCGACTACTCTTACCTTTTGCGCAAGCGCGTGTATTGTGGGCAATGCGGCACGAGGATGACTTCTTACAGCGGTACATCCAAATCCGGGCGCGTGTCCAAATACTACAAGTGCTGGAACGCCATAGGCAAGAAGAACTGCACGGCAAAGTTTATACAGAAAGATCTGCTGGACAACATCGTCCTTCAAGCCCTGCAAAACACCTTGACGGGCGCAAACCTTGCTTTGGTCGTGGACGAGATATACAGGCAGCACAACGCGAAACTGCTTGGCGAAAACCCCGTCAAGCTGCTGGAGAAGGAATTGGCGCAGATCAACAAAGCCATCAACAACATTCTCAAAGCCATTGAACAAGGCATCATAACCGACACGACCAAAGAACGCCTGCAAGAACTTGAATCAACGCGCCGCGAGTTGCAAGAAAAGCTCATCTTCGAGCGTATGCAGGAGCAGGTCGTCTTGGACAAGAAAACCATCGCGGATTATCTCAAAGATGCCGTAAAGCAAGAGCCGGAAATGATGATAGACTTGCTTGTCGATAAGGTGTATGTCCACGAAGACCGCATAGAACTGATACTTGAAAGCCTTCGGGGTTCTCTCATTTTTACGACGGAAGCCTCCGTTGATATCTATTCCTATCAGGGCATAAAGAAAAATCGCCCCGAACCAAAATTCAAAGGCGTATGCAAAAAGTCTGTTTTAATCGAGATATAGGAGGAAAATCAATGGATATTGCTGTTCAAAGGTGTTCGGATGAGGTTAAGCAAACGCAAATTTGTTAAATGAAACACCGCAAATCTGTTAAATGAAACACCGCAAATTTATAAAATAGCGCGCTGCACATCATCTGCATGAAGGCGCAGAACGTTTTGATCCTTCCCCTTCTTTTTCGACAAATTTTCCTCTTGACAAAATCGTTTGCTTGCGCTATAATATTTACATAATCGTGATTATGCTAAACTAAATTCTGTTGAGGTCGGCCATGTTTATCGGAAGAACGCAGGAACTGCAATTTTTGAATGAGCATTATCATTCTTCAAAAGCTGAATTTATCGTCCTGTATGGCAGGCGCCGCGTCGGGAAGACCGAACTTTTGACCGAATTCTGCAAAGATAAGCCACATCTTTTTTATGCCTGTACGGAAACGACGGATAAACAGCAATTTGCAAAGTTTTCCGAATGCGTGCTCTCCTTTGGCAATTCCCGTTCTTTCATCAAGGCTTTTGCCGATTGGGAGGATGTCTTTTCCCGCCTGCCCGACCTGTCGGGGAAGGAAAAACTCGTCGTTGTCATCGACGAATTTCCCTTTATGTGCAAGGGAAACAGCAGCATCCCCTCTATTTTGCAGGCGCTTTGGGATCATAAGCTGAAACATTCCAACCTGATGCTTGTGATCTGCGGCAGCTCCTTGAGCTTTATGGAAGATGAGATCCTCTCCTCTAAAAACCCGCTCTATGGCAGAATGACGGGCAACTATAAGCTGGAGCCCCTGCCTTTTTCGGATGCGATCAAATTCTTCCCCCGCTATTCGACGGAGGAAAAGATCGTTGCCTATTCCATTCTTGGCGGCATCCCGCACTATCTCATTCAGTTTGACGAAAACCTCTCCCTGCGCGACAATATCATCAAGAATATCCTCTCCAAAGGCGCCGTACTCTTTAACGAAGTCGAATATATCCTGCATCAGGAATTCCGCGAACCTGCCGTCTACAATACGATCGCCGAGGCCATCGCCTATGGAAGCAGCCGATTCAATGAGATCGGCGAGCGCTCCCGGCTCGAAAGCAACAAACTCTATCCATACTTAAAGGCAATGATCGAGATCGGGCTCATCACGCACGAATTTTCCGTTACGGAAAGTTCCAAAAACATGACCAAGCGCACGCAGGGCGAATACAAGCTGACGGACAGCTTCTTCGCTTTCTGGTATTCTTTCTGCTACCCCTATTTCTCCGAGCTTGTACAGGGCGAGGCGCAGACCGTCTATGAAGAAGTCATCAAGCCAAACCTGCACCGCATTTCCGCCTCTCCCTTTGAAAACATCTGCATTTCCTATCTGAGAGATCTGCGCAAGGCGGGAAAGACGCCCTTCCGCTTCCTCAAGATCGGGAGGTTTTGGGGAAAAGTCACACATCGGGATGAGGGCACAAAGCCTTATACGACGTCGGAAGAGATCGACATCTATGCCGCCGACAGCGCCCAAACAAAATACATTTTGGGAGAATGTAAATTTACGGGTGAGCCGTTCGATATGGGGCAGCTGAAAAAACTGCAAGCGAAATTATCGCTTCAGGGCGAAGTATGGTATTATCTGTTTTCCTTATCAGGCTTCACGGACGGCGTAAAGGAATATGCGGCCGCCCATCCGAACACTGTTTTGATCACCGCCGACGATATTCTTTCCCAATAACTCACCCCCCTGCGGCAGCCGTTCGGCTGCCGCTTGATTTTTAAAAAAGCTGCGGCATGCGTTATGCATGCCGCAGCTTTTTTGATCAGAACCGAATAATTTTTATCTGCCAAGGGATATCCGACCGTTATTCTTCCTGATTTTTTATTCGTCCATAATTTTCCCTCGCGGTGGCGAGCATGAGTTTGATGCGGTTTTCCTGATTCACCTTGGTGGCAGAAGGGTCGTAGTCGACGGCGACGATGTTTTCGTGCTCGTACATGTGTTTTAAGGTGCGGATGGTGCCCTTGCCCGCGATGTGATTGGGCAGGCAGCCGAAGGGCTGGGCGCAGACGATGTTTTCGGTGCCCGTTTCGGCAAGCGCCGCCATCTCGGCGGGGATGAGCCAGCCTTCGCCCATCTTCACCCCTTGGTTGAGCACCTTATCCGCACACCTGCGCAGGTGTTCAAAATCGTGCAGCGGCTCAAACCCGCTCTTTGCGGTGAGCGCGTTGATCTTTTTCTGCATGCGGTGCAGAAATTTGTACGCCAGCCCGAACACGAACGCGCTCTTCCTGTTCAGCCCGTAAAATTTCGCGTCGTTCACGTTGTTCACCGCGCAGTACATCACATAGTCCATCAGCCCCGGCACGACGGGCTCGCACCCTTCGGCGAGCAAAAACTCTTCCAGCCGCGAATTGCCGAGCGGCGAATACTTCACATAGATCTCGCCGACGATCCCCACCTTCACCTTTTCCTCCCCCGTGCGCGGCAGGGCGGCAAAGCGGGCGAGCATCCCCTTTACGATGCGCTTATAGCGGCGGTACCCTCCCCTTTCAAACGCCTCGCCGATCTGCTTTACGCATTCCGCGCGCGCGGCGTCGGCTGCGCCCTCCTGCGCTTCATACGGCTTGCACTGGTTGTACAGCGACATCAGTTCGTCGCCGTAAAACACGGCATAGGCGAGCTTTACAATGGTCTTTAAGTCCATGGGGAAGCCGCTGTCCTTTTCCAGCCCGGCAAAGTTCAAAGAGACGACGGGCACGTTCGGGAACTCCGCGCGGATCGCCTTGCGGATGAGCGGGATATAGTTGGACGCGCGGCACCCGCCGCCCGACTGCGTGATCAAAAGCGCCGTATGATCGGGGTCGTATTTTCCGCTTTTGAGCGCGTCGATGAACTGCCCCGTCACGCACAGCGCGGGGAAGCAGGTATCGTTGTGCACGTGTTTGAGCCCCTCGTCGATGACGGTGCGCGCGTCATTGGTCAGAAGCTCCACGTCCCAGCCGTCGCGGCGCAGGATGTCAAGAATGATGCCGAAGTGAACGGGCAGCATGTCCGGCACGAGCAGCTTGTGCGTATGCTTCATTTCGGGCGTGAAGCGCGGGTATTCGTCTCGGAAATCGGCGACAGGCTCCTGCGCCGTCTTGTTCTGCTTGCTCATTCTGCGTGCCTCTTTTGTTCCTCGATCGCGGCGAGCATGCTGCGCAGGCGGATCTTCACCACGCCGAGGTTGTTGATCTCGTCGATCTTGATCTGCGTATACAGCTTGCCCCGCTTTTCTAAAATGCTGCGCACCTCGTCGGTGGTGATCGCGTCTATGCCGCAGCCGAAGGAGACGAGCTGCACCACGTCCACGTCCTTGTGGCGGGTGGCATACTCGGCGGCGCGGTACAGCCGCGCGTGGTACGTCCACTGGTTGAGCACGTTGACGCGCACCCGTTCGCCGCGGAAATACACCGCGTCCTCCGACAGCACCGCAACGCCCAGCGACGTGAGCAGCTTGCCGATGCCGTGGTTGATCTCGGGGTCGATGTGGTAGGGTCTTCCCGCCAGCACCACGATGTGTTTGCCCGCCTTGCGCGCCGCGTGCAGGATCTTATCCCCTTCCGCACGCACGTCCTCGCGGTACCTCTCCAGCCGCGCAAAGCCCGCGCGCAGCCCGCGGCGGATGCGCCGCGCGGAGAGTTTGTACTTTTTGAGCGCCCTTTTCAGCGCGCGCACCGCCGTGCGCTCGTTGTTCGGGTCTATGTACGGGGCGATGAAGTTCTGCTCCGTAAGCCGTTCGTTGTTCGCGCGCAGAAGTTCGGGATAGTACGCCACGACGGGGCAGTTGTAATGGTTGTCTGAATTGCCTTCGTCGATGTTGTAACTTTCGCAGGGGAAGAAGATAAAGTCTGCCCCCGCATCGAGCAGGCTTTCGATGTGCCCGTGCGTGAGTTTGGCGGGGTAACAGACGGTATCGCTCGCCACGGTGTGCTGCCCTTTGAAATAGAGCTGCCGCGACGACTCTTCGCTCAGTACGACGTCGAAGCCGCATTCCTCGAAGAACCCCGCCCACAGCGGGAGCTGTTCGTAAAAGCCGAGCGCAAGCGGCAGCCCGACCTTACCGCGCGGCGCTTTTTTGCCCTTTGCGGCGGGCGCCGCCTGCGCGGACGCCAGCAGGCGCCTGTATTTGTAGGCGTAGATGTCCAGCTCGTCGGAGGCGGGCTTGCGCCCCGCGCCGCGTTCGCATTTGTTGCCCGAAATGAACTTGCGCCCGTCCGAAAAGGTGAGCACGTTCACGTTGCAGTGCGACGTACAGCCGCGGCACACCCTGCCCGCCGAATGGTAGGTGAAATATTTCAGCTCCGCCTCGCCGATGAGCGTGCTTTGCCCGCAGGTATTTTCTTTGGCGTACAGCGCCGCGCCGAACGCGCCCATCAGCCCCGCAATGCCCGGGCGCACGACCTGTTTGCCCGTTTCCAGCTCAAACGAGCGCAGCACGGCGTCGTTCAGAAAGGTGCCGCCCTGCACGAGGATGTTGCTGCCGAGCTCGTCGGGCGTCTTTGCGCGGATGACCTTGTAGATCGCGTTTTTGACGATGGACGAAGAGAGCCCCGCCGAAATATCCTCTACGCTCGCGCCTTCCTTCTGCGCCTGTTTGACGGAGCTGTTCATGAACACGGTGCAGCGGCTGCCCAACTCTACGGGGTGTTTTGCGAACAGCCCGAGCGCCGCAAACTCGTCGATCTCCATCCCCATCGCCTTGGCAAAGGTCTGGATGAAGGAGCCGCAGCCCGAAGAACACGCCTCGTTGAGCATGATGGAATCGATCGCGCCGTTCTTGATCTTGAAGCACTTGATGTCCTGCCCGCCGATGTCGATGATGAAATCCACCCTCGGGTCGAAAAAGAGGGCGGCTTTGAAGTGCGCGACCGTTTCCACGATGCCGTGATCCGCCCGTATCGCGGCCTTGAGCATATCTTCGCCGTAGCCCGTGACCGCCGCGCCGCGGATGCGGACGCGCCCGCCCGCAAGCGCGTAGATCTCGCGCAGGCGTTCCAGCACGATATCCAGCGGCTGCCCGTTGTTGGATTGATAGTGCTGGTACAAAAGCTCGCCCGCAGGCGTGATGAGCACCAGCTTCGTGGTCGTGGAGCCGCTGTCGATGCCGAGGTACGCGTCCCCTTCGTAGACGTTGATGTCCGCAAAAGGCAGGTCGCTGCGGCTGTGGCGCGCGACGAACGCCTCGTACTCCGCATGGTCTTTGAACAGCGGGTCGCCCGTCACGATGTCGTCGCTGCCCTTGGCGCGCCCGATGCGCGCAACAAGTTCGGAAAGCGGCATCGGCTTTTCCGCACAGGAGGCGAGCGCCGCACCGATGCCCATGAACACGGGCGCGTTTTCGGGGAAGACGGCATGTTCGCCGTCAAGATGCAGCGTCTCTTTGAACGCCTTGCCCAGACCGCGCAAAAAGTGCAGCGGGCCGCCCAAAAAGAGCACCTTCCCCTTGATCCGCCTGCCCTGCGCAAGCCCCGATACCGTCTGATCGACGACCGCCTGAAAGATGCTTGCCGCAATGTCTTCCTTGCGCGCGCCTTGGTTGAGCAGCGGCTGGATGTCAGACTTGGCGAACACGCCGCAGCGGGAAGCGATGGGGTACACCTTTTCCGCTTTGAGCGAAAGCTCGTCCATTTCGGGCACGGTGATGTTCAGAAGGGTCGCCATCTGGTCGATAAAGGCGCCCGTGCCGCCCGCGCAACTGCCGTTCATGCGCTGTTCGGTGCCGCCCGTGATGAAGATGATCTTTGCGTCTTCCCCGCCCAGCTCCACCGCCGCGTCCGCGTCCGGGTAATACCTGCGGATGGCTTTGAACGCCGCCTGCACCTCCTGCACGAAGGGCACGCCGCTACGCTCGGCAAGCCCCAGCCCCGCCGAACCCGTGATGCTCACCGTAAAATCGCCGCTGCCGAACTTTTTTCCGACGGCGGCAAGCTGCGCGAGCACGCACTCTTTGACCTTTGCAAAGTGCCGCTCGTAGCTCGTGTATAAAATTTCGCTCTGATCTTCCGCCAGCACGCACACCTTTACGGTGGTCGAACCGACGTCTATCCCCATATGCAGTGCCATGTTCTTCACCCGTTCCGCGCGCACCGCCCCTGCGGAGCGCCGATGTCGGTATTATAGCACAAATACGGGAAAATTTCAAGGAAGTACGGGCGGTAAAATACGCCTGCCGCGCCCCTTTGCCGCGAATTTTTCCGCAGCGGCGCCGGGTTTGCAAAGCGGATGAACAAAGCCCGCCCGCAAAACAAGCGGACAGACCGCCCCGCAAAACGGGTAGGCGGACGGGCAGACGGCTGCGCCCGCGGCGCCCGACGGACACGCCCCCTCGCAAAACGGGTAGGCAGACGAGCGGACGGCTGCGCCCGCGGCGCCCGACGGACACGCCCGCCAAAAAAGCAGACAGACGGCTGCGGCGGCAAGAGCGGCAGCGCTGCGGCGCGCTATCCCTTCCCGTGCAGAAATTTGCGGCGGGTCGACTCGCCTCCGCGCAGATGCCGTTCGCGCAGGTTCTTTTCCAGAACTTTCCGCACGGCGGCGTGCAGCGGCGGGTCAAGCTCTTCCAGCCGCTCGGTCACGTCTTTATGCACGGTCGATTTGCTCGTACCGAAATGTTCGGCGCAGGCGCGCACCGTGGCGCCCGTTTCCAAAATGTATTCCGCCGCGCTCCGCGCACGGCGCTCCATATACTCCCACACGCTGCATCCTCCCCCCCAGACGGTGATCGATACATTCTATGTCGAAGTTTGCAAAAGTATGCCGAACCGCGCCGCATATTCGGGCGGGGCGGCAGATGAATTCACACGGCATGCAAAAGCGCCCCGCATATGCGGGCGAAGGCATGCAAAAGCGCCCCGCCGAAACGGCGGGGCGCCAAAGCCGACGGGCGCAGCCTTTGCGCCCCCAAAACACGCCCGCAAGCCGCCCCGCAGAAGTACTTGCGGGCGCGCGCCGGATCATACGCGCCCACGGAAAGCGGCGGCGGGCAATGCCCGCCGCCGCATAAAAGTTCCGCCTTCCGCCCCGCCCGTTAAAAGACGGTCAAGGAGCCCATCTGTCTTGTTATCACATAATTTTTTGTAACGTCGTTCCCTTCTTTGTCATAAATCAGGCAGCTCCCGATCGCATTCGATGTAGTACCGACATCGACGATCGACCCCGTGATCTCGACTGTCATATCATGCCCGTCGGCAAGGCTGCCGCTCGAGATCCACCACGTATCGGCGATGAGCGCTGTTCCGTCATACTGCTTGGAGGCGGACGCGCTGGTAACGGTGATCTCGCACGGCTTCACGGTGAACAGCGCCGAATCGTCGATCACGATCGAGTAATCCTCGTCCTTCGTCAACAGCTCGCCTTGCTCGTTTCGCACCTCTGCTTCCAGATCGAGCAGATCTTCCACCTTGACCGTGCCGACATCGGTCAGCCCGATCGTATCCAGACCGAGCAACTTGACCGTCCAGCCTGCCGGCGCGTCTTCCACCCAATAGTCGTTTGCATTGTAGGTCTGCAATTTGCCGTTGTAATACTTCTGCACCTCATACGGGTGGATGATGATCTCCACTTCGTGTACGACCTGCAAAAGCCCCTCGTCAACGGTGATCGCATAATTCTTTGTCACGTCCTCACCGCTTTGGGTACGGATCACAACATCCTCCGCATTCAGCGTGTTCGGGCTGTGACCGATCTCCGTCCGCGACCCGGTCGGCGTGCAATACGGCACATGGTCTTTGACAAGGGCGGGGGAAAGCTCTGAAATTACCGTCACTTCGTGATTGGTGAGCGGCTCGCCGTCATACTTCTTGTAGCCGTCGCCCGTCACCACCGTGATCGGGCGCGGCGTGATCCGCAGCACCCCGTCTTCCTTTTCGATCACATAATTGTTTGTGACGTCCTTCGTGCCCTGCAAAACCTTGACAGCCTTTACATGGTTGTTCGGCTCCATACCCAGACGCACATCTGGCTGAGAATAGGTCTCCATTTCCACTTCGGCGTGCTGCCCGTTTGCGAGGATGATGCCGTCCTCTTCCTCCGAAGTTATCGTGTAAAATTCCCCTTCCGCAAAATCCTCCTCCGTGAAGGGATCCCCGTCGTACACCTTTGTGCTGCTTGCCGCCGTCACCTTGATGTGGCGCTGCGTGATGGAAACTTTGCCGTTCTCCGTTGTGATTTTGTAGTTTGCGGTGACGTTTACGCCGTCCGCCCAGACCGTGACGTCGTCGGCTTCAAGCGTATGCGCCTCGTCCGTATACACGTCCGCACCCTCGGGCAGCTGCGTCAGAACTTGCAAGCGCTGCCCCTCCGCCACGGCGGGATCGAGCGCGGGCTCCTCCGTGGATGTGACGGTGTAATACCCGTCCGCGAAGTCATTCTGCGAGAAGGGCAGCCCGTCGTACACCTTTGTGCCGTTTGCCGCCGTCACCTTGATATGGCGCGGCGTAACTTCCAGCGTGCCGTTTTCGTATTCGATCTGATAGCAGGTTGTGACTTCCGTGTCGCCGTTGAAAATTGCGATGGTGAGCTCGTTTTCCACGGGCGCTGCGGTCACATCCGTAACTTCCGTGGCGAGCGCCACGCTCGGCACATCCCCTTCGACAAGTTCGCCCTTGACCTCATAGCTCGTTTCGCTGTGCGGCTGCCCGTCGTACACCCACGCTTTGCTGCCCGTAACGATCGTGATCGTGCGCTGCGTAACTTTCAGCGTGCCGTTTTGATACGTGATCTCATAGTTCTGCGTCTTTTCCTCATCGCCCGCGTAAATGCCGATCGTGAGCGCGTTTTCCTTTTCACCCGCCAGCGTGATCTCGGTATAGCCTTTGACCGCCATGTGCTGCCCGTCTACGAGCCCGTTTTTATCATCTTCGGGAATGTAGTAGGTCGGCTCCCCGTTTTCGTCCTCATACCAGCTGTGCGGCTGCCCGTCGTACACCCACTCTTTGCTGCCCGTAACGATCGTGATCGGGCGCGGCGTGACGGTGAGCGTGCCGTCTACACGGGTGACGTCATAGTTCTTCATCACACTCACGCCATCCGCGTCCGTAATGGAAACGCTGGCAACGACGTTCGGGCTTTGCCCTGCTTCCGTCTGGCTGCCTTCGGTCACCGCAGTGAGCGTATGCCCTTCCAGCGTTGATCCGAGCGTAACGAAATACTGCGGATCGGTGAGTGCCTTGCCGTCGTATACTTTTGTACTGCTGCCAGCCGTGACCGTGATCTTGCGCGGCAAGATGGTGAGCGTGCCGTCCTCTGTGCGGATATCGTAATTTTGGGTGACCTCCTGCCCGCCTTCGCCCGCATAGATATGTACGCTGCCTTCAACGATGCGATTGGGCTGATTTTCGTATACGTCTGTAAGATCGCAGCCCTCGGTCGCAGCCGTAACGATATGCCCCTGCACCACTGCGGGATCGAGCGGCGGCTCATGCGCGGACGTCACCGTAAATGTATCCACCACGAGCGGCGTGCCGTCGTACTCCTTTTCGCCGCTGCCCGCCGTGACAACGATCTTGCGCGGCGTAACTTCCAGCGTGCCGTAGCTGTACGCAATGTAGTAGTTTTCGGTGACGTCTGTGCCGTCTGCCCATATCTTGACGGCGAACGTATTTGGCACCTTCCCGTCCCATACGTTGGTGACGGAAGGGAGCGCACCTGCCCCGTCCCATACGGAGTAATGCCCGTTCACAAGCCCGAAGCTGCCCGCATCCACCGCCGCGGCATAGCTGCCCCAAGCGCCATATCCACGGTGCGCCGCTTCGTCCATCGCGTCGCTTCCGCTGTCGGTATGTGCCTTCCCGTCATACACCCACGAATACGTGGCGGTGCCGATCAGCACGGGGCGCGGTGTGACGGCGAGTATGCCGTATTCGTATGTGATGTTGTAGTTGGCAGACTTATCCGTTTCGCCTTCAAAGATGCCGATCGTGAGCGCGTTTACCGTACCGCTTTCCGCAACGTTTGTCACATAGGTGAACCCCACAGCCTCGGAATCATGCTGCCGCAAAAGCCCGTATTTTTCCTCCGCGCTTTCCGCAACGGAATGCCCGCCGTGCGAATGCGCCGTGCCGTCGTACACCCAGCTGAAGCTCTCCGTCACAAAGGTCACGGGGCGGGGCATGATGGTGTATTTGCCGTAGATGTATTGAATATCGTAGTTATCCGACACGTCCGTATCTCCGTCCGCAAAAATACGGACGGTGAACGCGTTTACGTGCCCGATGACGTTGCCGTTTTCATCGCGCAGAACATCCGTGAACGACGGAACATTTTCCTCCTTCATGCTGTGCCCGAGCGATACCAGAAGCCCGAATTCGCCTTCCTGCACCTGCCCGAATATTTTCCTATAATCTGCCGCATTGCGCAGCCAATCATACCCGTCGTTGCTGTGTTCCAGCCCGTCGTACACAGTCCCATCCGTTTCCGTTTCGATCAGGATCGGGCGCTTCGTAACGGTGAGCGTGCCGTAGCTGTACGCAATGTAGTAGTTGTCGGTGACGTCTGTGCCGTCCGCCAAAATGTTGACGGCGAACGTATTTTGCACCTTCCCTTCCCATACGTTGGTGACGGAAGGGAGCGTACCTTCCCCATCCCATGCGGAGTAGTGCCCGCTCACAAGCCCGAAGCTGCCCGCCTCTACCGCTGCGGCATAGTCGCCCCAAGCGCTGTATGCGCGGTGCGCCGCTTCGTCCATTGCTTTGCTTCCGCTGTCGCTATGCGGCTGCCCGTCATACACCCACGAATGCGTGGCGGTTCCGATCAGCACGGGGCGCAGCGTAATGGAGACCGTGCCGTCTCCCGTTGTGATCTCATAATTTTCCGTAACGTTTACGTTGTTCTGCAAAACCGTGACGGAAAGGACGGTATGCGTGCCGCCTGTGTATACGTTTGCGCTGCCGGGCAGCTGCGTTGAAACTTGCAGCTTTTGCCCCTCCGCCACGGCGGGATCGAGCGCGGGGGCTTCCGTAGAGGTGACGATGTAATACCCGTTCGCGAAGTCATCCCGCGAGAAGGGCAGCCCGTCGTATACCTTGCTGTCGCTTGCCGCCGTCACATGGATGTGGCGCGGCGTAACTTCCAGCGTGCCGTAGCTGTAAGCTATGTAGTAGTTGTCGGTGACATCCGCACCGCCTGCCAAAATGTTGACGGCGAACTTATTTTGTACATCCCCTTCCCGCACGTTGGTAACGGAAGGGAGCGTGCCTTCCCCATTCCATGCGGAGTAGTGCCCGCTCACAAGCCCGAATCTGTCCTCCTGCACTGCTGCGACATAGTCGCCCCAATCGCTGTATCCGCGGTGCGCCTCGGCGCTCATCGCGCCGCTTCCGCTGTCGCTATGCGCCTTGCCGTCATACACCCACGAATGCGTGGCGGTTTCGATCAGCACGGGGCGCTTTGTAACGGTGAGTGTGCCATAGCTGTACGCAATGTAGTAGTTTTTGGTGACTTCACTGCTTCCATCCCATATAGCAACGGTAAAACTATTTTGCGTATTGCTGACATTTGTGATAGACGTAAGCGTGCTCACTTCGTCCCATTTGGAAATATGCCCGCGCAAAAGCCCGAAGCTGCCCGCATCCACCGCCGCGGCATACTCGCCCCAAGCGACATCGGCATACGCCGCTTCGTCCATTGCTTTGCTTCCGTCATTGCTATGCGCCTGCCCGTCATACACCCACGAATACGTGGCGGTGCCGATCAGCACGGGGCGGGGCGTGATGGAGAGGGTACCCGCCACCGTTTCGATCGCATAATTGCCCGTAACGTCCGTCTGCCCGTCCGCAGACGTGATGTGCACCTCTGTGACCGTGTTGGGCACATTTTCGTATACATCTACACGATCGGTGCCCTCGATCTCCGCTTCCGCTTTGTGATCAAGCACCAAAGGCGGAGCGTAATCTGACGTCACCTTAAATGTATCCACCCTAAGCGGCGTACCGTCGTACACCTTTTCGTCGCTGTCCGCCGTGACCGTGATCGGGCGCTGCGTGACGGTGAGCGTGCCGCAGCTGCACGTAATGGAGTAGTTTTTGGTGACATCGCTGCCGCCCGCCAAAATGCTGACGGTGAAGGTGTTGTTCCCCCCTACGCTTTCCCGAACGTTGGTGATGCTGCCCGTATAGGAAGCCAAAAGCTCCTGCCCTGCCGCAAGCGAACCTTCCGTAAGCGTGTAGCCGTGCGCGGTCAGCGGCGTGCCGTCGTACATCTTTTCGCCGTCGTCCGAGCGGACTGTGATGTAGCGGTGCGTGATGGAAACTTTGCCGTCTTCCGTTGTGATTGCGTAATTTGCGGTGACGTCCGTATCGCCCGCAAAGACCAAAACATCCGCAACGGCAAGCGTATGCGCCTCGTTCGTATACACGTCCGTGCCCTCGGGCAGGTGCGTTTTGACTCGCGGCTCCTGCCCCTCCGCCACGGCGCGATCGGGCGCGGGCTCTTCCGTGGATGTGACGGTGTAGTATTCCCCGTTTACAAAATCATTCCGCGAGAAGGGCAGCCCGTCGTATACCTTGCTGCCGCTTGCCGCCGTCACCTTGATGTGGCGCGGCGTAACTTCCAGCGTGCCGTAGCTGTAAACAATGTAGTAGTTTTTGGTGACATCCGCACCGCCTGCCGAAATATTAACGGCAAACTTGTTTTCCACCTTCCCGTCCCACACGTTGGTGACGGAAGGGAGCGTGCCTTCCCCATTCCATACGGAGCTGTGCCCGCTCACAAACCCGAAGCTGTCTGCCTCTACCGCCGCCTGAACATACTCAGCCCACTCGCTGTATTTGCGGTGCGCCTCGTCACTCATCGCGTCGCTTCCGCTGTCGGTCTGCGCCGTGCCGTCATACACCCACGAATGCGTGGCGGTGCCGATCAGTACAGGGCGGGGCGTAACGGTGAGCGTGCCGTTTTTGTATGTGATGTTGTAGTTTGCGGACTTATCCGTTTCGCCTTCAAAGATGCCGATCGTAAGCTTGTTCTCTGTACCGCTGTCTGCTACGTCTGTCACATAGGTGTTTTCCGAAACTTTCGGCATGTGCCCGTTCACAAGCCCGTACGGGGTCTCGCTGCTTGCGGCAACGAAAAAGCCGCTTTCGCTATGCGGCTGCCCGTCATAGACGAAACTTTCGCTCTCGGTCACAAAAGTCACGGAGCGCGGCGTAATGATGTATTCGCCGTAGATATATTGAATATCGTAGTTATCCGATACGTCCGTATCGCCTTCGTCCGCAAAAACACGGACGGTGAACGCGTTTTCGTGCCCGATGACGTTGCTGTTTTCATCGCGCAGAACGTCCGTGAAAGACGGAACATTTTCCTCCGTCATGCTGTGCCCGAGCGATTCCAAAAGCCCGAACCCGCCATTCTGCACCTCTCCGAATGCTTCCGTATAGTCTTCCGCGTTTTGCACCCACCAATGCTCGCTGTTGCTGTGTCCCTGCCCGTCGTACACAGCCTTATCTGTTTCCGTTCCGACCAGGAGCGGCCGCGCCGTCACTTCCAGCGTGCCGTATGTATACGTGATCTCGTAATTTGACGTGACGTCTATGACCGTCTCTTTCCCGTTCAGCGAAACGGTCTTTTTAAAGAGGACGGCGAGCGAATTTTCTGCCGTGCCGACGTCTGTGACCGCAGCCGACGCGTAGCCCTCTGCCGCCGTATCGATGTACAGCCCGTCGTTTTCCGCAAGCGGGGTATCTTCGGCGACCGCCGCGTTGCTCGCTTCGTTGCGCGTAAGCGGCGTGCCGTCATACACCTTTGTTGCACTCTCCGTAGAAACGCTTACGGCGCGCTGCTCGACGAGCAGCTCCCCTTCCACCGAACGGAAGCTGTAAGAAGAAGTGACGTCTTCACCCGCCCTATCAAACACGCGGATCTCGACCGCGTCCGGCGAGATCTCTGCCTCCGTCTGGGTATAGTCGTATGCAAAAGCGACGCAGCGGATCACGTCGTCATAGGCAAGTTCGGCGGTGAGCAGCGGTTCTTCGCCGTAGATGACAGACGTCTCTTTCAGCGTTACGTCAATGGGTTTGGGCTGAATGGCGAAGGTGTGTTCTGCGCCGTACCTGTCGCCGCCGAA
Source organism: uncultured Bacillota bacterium (assembly GCA_949282395.1). Classification (GTDB taxonomy): domain Bacteria; phylum Bacillota; class Clostridia; order Christensenellales; family Borkfalkiaceae; genus Borkfalkia. The sequence goes on from CASDPE010000033.1 coordinate 15,214, forward strand.
TGCGTTTTTGGCGACGGCGCGCACCTTGTACGTGCCCGCGCGGACGGGCTTTACGGCAGACCAATCCGACCACTCGCCCGTCGCCTTCTGCTCGGCGTACTCGTAGCGCACGCTGCCCATAACGGCGCCCGCCTCGTACTCGTACGTCTGCCCGTACTCCAAGGCGGCAGGGACTTCTGCCATGTCGTACACAACGCCCTGTATGCCGAGCAGCACTGCCATGATGCACAGCAGCGCAATAAGAAAGGTTATGATGAGAACGCGGTATTTGCGGACAAATTTTAATACGTCCACGACCTTTACGATCTTTTTGCGATAATTTTCGTATAACATCGAACGCCTTTCCTCCCATTTGCCGCCCGCCTGCATGCGGGCGGCGGAAACGCCCCGCTTATCCTATCCTTGCGCGGGCGACGGTGCGCCGCCCTGTTTATCCTGCCTTACTGCGCGGGCGGCGGTGCGCCGCCCTTGTTTATCCTGCCTTACTGCGCGGGCGGCGGTGCGCCGCCCTGTTTGACCCGCCTTACTGATTGGGCGGCGTAACGGTGAGCGTGCCCGGCAGCTTTGTGATCTTGTAGTTTGCCGTCACATCGTTCCCGTTTGCGTCGACGATCTTGACCTCGGAAACAATGTTTTCACTGTACCCGACGTTCGTCTGCGAGCCTTTGGTCGTAAAAGTGGCTTCGTGCCCATCTGCAAGGCTGCCTTCCACGAGCGTGGCGCCAGCCGCCGTGAGGGGCGTACGGTCATTCGGGTCAAACGGCTTGGTGTCGCTATCCGCCTGCACCGTGATCTTACGCGGCTCGACGGTGAGCGTGCCGTATACATTTATAAGGCGGTACATATAGGTGACGTCTTTCCCTTCCGCGTCTTCGACGGTCACTTTCGCCGTGTTGGGCGTACTGCCGACGTTCGTGATGCTGCCCGTCGCCTTCGCCGTAGGTGTGTGCCCTTCAAGAAGGTTCCCCGTGACCTCGCATCTCGCGCCTGTAAGCGGCAAACCGTTATAAACCCCTGTCATGTCGCCCGTTGTCACCGTAAGCTCTTCTACATACACTTGCAGCGTGCCCGTCTGGAAGTCGATCTCGTATTCGTCCGTCACGTCGTTCCCTGCCGCGTCAAACAGCTTGAAGGAGCTTTCCACAATGGTGCTGACGCCGAACCCGACCTCTGTCTGTTCGCCTGCGACCACTACTTCATATTTATAACCTTGCTTTTCCAGATCGTACAGCCCCTGCAGCGTACCGGAATGTTTCAGCGAAGGCTTTGTGCCGACTTTCATATATTCGTCGACGGGTCTGACGGTCAGTTTCTCTTTTTGTTCGCCGCCTTGTTCGCCGCCGCCCTGTTCGCCGCCGCCGGGACCTTCGCCCTCGCCTTCGCCGCCGCCGCCGCCTTCACCGCCTTCTTCGCCGCCTTCACCGCCTTCGCCGCCGCCTTGTTCGCCGCCGCCTTGTTC
>CASDPE010000034.1 GCA_949282395.1 uncultured Bacillota bacterium
CCTTTTTGGTGTAGCTGCGGAACAGGGCAAACCCTTCATGCGCTTCCTCGGCGGCGTCCGACCCCTTATGGCTGAACTCGTCGTGTTCGATGGGGTAATGCACCGCCTTTTCCAGATAGTTTTTGCCGTCCTTCACGCTTTCGACCGCAAGCGCCACCACCAGCTCCATCTGCTTTTCCATGCGCCAGCTGACGCCTTCGGGGGCGGTGCTGCCGGAGGGCGCTTTGTTCTCCTGATGGTTGTAGGTGGGGAGCGCCCACGTCGTCACGCGCGGATCGTTGTGATACTCTTTGACGACGGCGATGTATTCCTGCAAGTCGTCCGCCTTTACGGGAAGTTTTTGCAGGTTGATCCCGTAATCAAGGAAGAACTCGTAATAGGTGCGGTACATTTCGTCGCTGCCGTCGCCGATGCTGTCTGTAAAGGCGTCGCGGTAGACGTTGAACAGCGTGCGCGAATGCATCGTGTCGTCAAGGGCGAAGTCCCACACTTCGAGGTATACGGGCACGCTGACGGAGCCGCCCCCTGCGCCGATGGTCACGCTGCCCGTGTACAGCCCCGCAGGGGTCGAAGCCTCCGTTTGGAAGGTGATCCAGATCCCCTGGTTCCTGCCCGCATACAGCTTGTTCTCGCGCTGCGCCTTCGCCGTTTCAAAGGGAAGCAGCGCGTCCGGGAACCAACCGCGCGTGATGTTTTTGACGCGGTCGAAATAGTCGCGGCTGGAACGCTGCGTTTCCACGTACATCTGCTGGTACACTTTGATGTTTTCGCTTTCGATCCTGTCGCTACCCTTGGTGAGGTCGCTCACCGTAACGGTGTACGAAGAGATATCTTTCTCCGTGTTGAGGATGAGCTGCGCCCCCTCAGACTCGTTCTGCGCAAGAGACACGCGCACCTCTGCCGCGCCCTTCTCCGCGTCGCTGTACTCGTAGTCGCGCAGGATCTTCTGCGCGGACGAGGCGCTCCAGACGGAGATATCCGCCGCCTGCGAAGCTGCGCCGCCCCCTTCGCCGCATGCAGACAAAGCGAAGGTACATGCCGCCAGGCACGCCATTGCCAGAGCGGCGGCTATCCTGAATTTCTTCTTTTTCATGCATCTCCTCCCTTATGATGCGTCAAATGACGCCTGCGCTTTTCAGCATATCCGTCCATGTGGAACCACTGTTGTAATAAGCGGCGTGCTCTTCAAAAACCGTTGCGGCAGACTTTCTGTCCTTTGAATTTTTGGAAGCGAACACGGTGAACAGGTTTTCACGCAGGGGCGCGAGCCCGCCTTTGTAGAGCACGGGGTGCGAGCGGATGTTGATGTTCTTCTGGTACTTATCGCTCATGAATTCAAGCGTGCGCTTCTGCAATGTGGTGAAGGAATCGTACCCTTCGATCGTCGAATAATCGTAGTCCGCGCAGACGACGGCGCCGCAGTTGGACTTTGCCACGCGTTCGATGGCGTCATCCGAATACAGATAGCTCAAAAACCGCTTGGCAAGATCGATCTTTTTGGACGACGCGGGGATCGTTGCCGAATACGAAGGCGACGCCGCCGTGACGCGGTTGTACGCCGCTTCAAACTGTTCGAGGATCTCTTCGTCCACGTCAGCGGGCTTTTCCCCTTCGCCGCGGAAGTACGAAACGCATTCGCGCAGCTTCATATCGTCCATGACGGGGGTCTGCTCATCCTTGTCTTTGGTCTTATCCGTATAGACGATGTCGCTCAGAAGAGGCGACTGCATCATCTGCAACGGTACGGAACCGACGGTGAAGAACTCGCGCATCTCGTTTTCCAGCCAGCCGCCGTTGGACATGAACGCATACTTGTACTTGCCGTTGCTCCCTTTGTCCATGAACAGCTGCTGTGCGTTCATGAAGCGGTAGCCCGTGCCGTTCACGTCGATGTAGCATTCGGGGTCGTTTTCCCCGTTCTTATAGCCGTACAGCTCTTCGAGCACTTCGAGGGCGTACAGCCTGCCCCTCTGGTCGAAGATGTCCGTCGAATAGATATACTCGCCCCGCTCTTCGCTGTACGATTCGCCCGCCATGTAGTGCACGTAATCGTCATACCCGTTGTATTGGATCCACCAATCGAGGAAGCGCGGCGTGTAGTAGTCGGTGCCGCCCGCAAAGATGATCGGCGTATATCCCTTGGATTTGATGATCTTGCACGCTTCGATGAACTCGTCCGTCGTGCGGGGAACAACGTCGATGCCGCAGTCTTTCAGCACTTCTTCGTTGTAGATCCAGCCGTTCGCCGTGGCGATGGTCGGGAAGGAGAAGGTCTTGCCTTCGTTGACTTCAAACTGTGTGAAGTACTCGGGCAGGCCGTCCGTCATCTTGTCCCCGACGGTGAGCGTGCCGTCCTCTTCCCCTGCGGGCTTCATTTCCAGAACGTCGTCCAGCTGGGCAAAGGCGTATTCCAGCCCCGGCACCCTGTACGGCGTATACGCCACGCCCGCGGGATCGCCGTCCACGAGCAACAGGTCGTAGCGGTTGCTGGTGGAAGAAACTTCCCATTCGAGCTGGACTTTGCTGCGCATCGGCGAGGTATTGATGTCTACCGTGATCTCGGGATAGAGATCTTCAAACCCCTCTTTCAGCGACTCCAGCCAGTCGGTGCCGTACCCGCCGTCCCATGCGAAGATGCGCAGGACATTGGGGTCGGCAATGAGTTCGGCGTCCTTGTTGCCGCATCCGGTGAACGCACCGAATGAGAGCAACGCCGCCAGTGCCACGGTGAGGATCTTTGCTTTTTTCATCCTTTTTTTCTCCTTCTGCTTTATTCTTTGATACCGCCGCCGAGCATGTTCTCCATGATCGTTTTGTGGAACGCCGTGTACAGCGCCAAAACGGGGAGCATGGAAACCAGCGCGCCGGCGAAAAAGACCGGTTCCGTACCGCTCGATTCCGCGATCTGCCTGTATTCGAACAGACCGGAGGAAAGGGTCGGGTAACTTTCAAGATACATGATCGGGGTCAGGTACTCGTTCCAGCGTGCGATGAACATGGTGAGCATCATGCACGAAAGCGGGCCCATCGCCATGGGGAGCATGATGCGGAAGTAGGCGGTGAAGTCGCTTGCGCCGTCGATGAACGCAGCTTCGGCATAGCTCCAGGAAAGGCTCCTGTAATAACTTGACAGGATCAGGAAGTTGGCGCCGAACACGCCCGTCGTCGTGAGCACGACAAAGAGCGGGGTATCCACGATGCCGTAGGTATGGTACAGGCGGTACGCCGCGGGCATGCTGCCCATGATGGGGATGAGCATGAGGAACATATTCAGCCCCATCAGAACGGGGCGCAGCTTGAAGTTGTACTTCGCCACGGTGTAGCTGAACAGCGAAAGCACGCTGATGTTCACGAAGATGCCCACGCCCGTGTACCAGATGCTGTTCCACGTCATCACCAAAAAGGAAGTTCCGTTTGCTTCCAGCTCGCCAAGCGCCCTGCCGAAGTTGGAGAACAGCCATTCCGTGGGGAGCCCGAACGGGTCGCGGATGTAATCCATCGGCGATTTCAGTGCCGAAAGGAACGCCCATACGAAGGGGTACAGCAGGCTCGCCGCATAGACGAAGAAAAACAAAAACACGACGGCGAAGACGATCTGATCCAGCCAGCGCGGCCTTCTTTTGCGAAAGATCTTTCTTCTCATCTTTTCCTCCTTAATACTCCACGGGCTCGATGCGGTCAAGCAGCCATTTTGCGAACAGTGCGATGGGCGTGCCGCACAGGGTGAAGAACAACCCCACGGCAGCGGCGTAATTCAGGTTCTGACCGCCCGTACCTGCCCCCATCGTGTTCGCATAGATCCAGAATGCCAGCGTGTATGTGTCGTGTTCGCCGTTCGTGAACAGCAGGATCGGCCCCGACGCGCTGAATATATCCACGAAATTCATGAGGATGAACACCGAAAGGGTGGGCCATACGAGCGGCACGACGATCGAAACGACTTCACGCAGAAAGCTGACGCCTTCCAGCGTGCCGTATTCGATGACCGATTCGGGGATGCGCACCATCGCCGCCGTGTAAAAGATCATGCTGGCGCCGAACCCTGACCAGAGCGTATAAAAGATGATGGTCTTCAACGCGTAGTCCGAATCGGCGAAGAACATCGGCGCGTCGCCGAAGAGAGATTCCCACACGATCGTGAGCGGGCCGCCCGGGTCTGCCATGAACTTGAAAAACGAAGTGAGCACAACGCTGGAAATGATGGACGGCAGATAAAAGACGTAGCGGAACACTTTATAGCCGAGGATCTTTTTGTAGATGAAGTACGAGAACAGAAAGCACAGCGGCAGTTTGATGAACGTGTTCACGCAGAAGAAGATGATCGTGTTGACGACTGCGCCGCTGATGCGGGAGAACGGGTTGCCGAACTCGTTGAAGAGCATGCTGAAATAGTCGAACCCGAACTTCGTCCCTTCCGGCGAACTCACCTCGAACGCCATGATGAGGGAGTTGATGTTGGTGGGGATCCAGAACACAAAAAAGTTCAGGATGGGGATCGCAATGCCGCAGACGATGAACGCCATCCGCATGCGCTTGCGCTGTGACAAAAATCCTTTTGCCTTCATTCGTTTTCCTCCTTTTTCAGCCTGACCAGAAAACTTCCGCCCGGGTTGAGCCAGCGCGACGTGCCGCAGTGCGCGTACGGCGCCGAAAACCCGATCGTGAACCCGTCCTTCTGCTCCTGGCTGTTGTTGACGACCATATACACAAGCTCGCCCGTGCGCCTGTCACGGAACCGCGCGAGCGTCGCGTCCGTCCCGAACCGCGCCGTAAAGCGGGCGACATGCGGGTCGCATCCGTCAAAATAATAGTAATGCCCGCCGTAAGGGCAGCCGTAATGGTGCACCTCTTCCCATTCCAGATGGGAAAACGCGTCCCCGTATTTCAGGCAGAATTCGCGCTGGATATCGCGCAGGTCGTACCAGGTGCGCGTCTTTTCGCCGAACGGGTCATACGGCGCGCCCTCCCAATTTTCGCGGAAGGCGACCGCGGGATCCCTGTTCTGATACAGTTCAAACCAGAGCACGCCGCGGATGCCGTGCGCCACAGAGGTGGCGAGCATCCAGCGCAGATCGTCTTTGTGCGGCAGGCGGAAATCCCAATGCCCGATGCACAGCCCGCTGTTCCAACAGGGGATGCCCGCCTTTGCCGCGACCGCGCGCATGATCGCAAGGTTGCGGAAATGCGCGTTGATCTGGTAGGTGCGGCGATGGGTGCACATGCCGCCGTAAAAATCGTAGCACAGAACTTTCAGCCCCGTTTCGGCGATGAAACTTTCGAGCTTGCGCGCGTATTCCTCGCCGCGGAACCCCATCTTTTTTTCAAACTCTTCCCCGAACCACGGCGGGTTGAAGTTGACGAACGCGACTTTTTCCGTATTGCGCTGCACGAGCTTTACGGCAAGTTTTGCGTCCTCCCAATTGCGCGCGTCCGGCTCGTCGCCGACCATGAACCCGAAGCACGCGGGGTGCTGCCCGAAGCGGGCGATGATCTGCTTCGCCCCCTCTTCGTACGCCTCGGCGCCCGCTTTGCGCAGTTCGTTCCAGTGCAGTTTGCTGTGCACGACGATCAGCTGCAGCCCGTTTTGCAGGCAGCTGTCCAACAGCGCCAGCATCTGCTCTTCGCGGCAGTGCTGCGGATCGTACCAGAACGAATAGGCGACGTTCATGGAAAGCTCTTTCCACTCGGCGGCGCAGCGCAAAAGCTCCCCTTCCTGCAGCTGCGCAAAGGTGAGATACTGCCAGAACCCCAGCGAAAATTTTTCGTGCGCTTGCATGAAATTTCCTCCCTTATCCCGCCGAAATGATGTAATCGTAGATCAGAACGTCCGCCTCCGACCACTGCGGGAAGTTCGTGCCCCACTGGTTGTTGAACAGGTTGAACACGAAATCCGCGCGGGCGGGCTTGCGGAACTTTGCCGCCTGGTAGCGGTACACGGCGCTTTCGCCGAACGATACGAGCGGCGAATCGACGGGGTCGACGCACACGCCGTCGATGGAGACCATGTCTGACACGCAGAAAAACTTTGCGTTGGCGCCCTCGACGATGTCCGTTTCCGGGTCGAGCACGCGATCGATCTTTTTCACGCGGTATTCGCTGCCCGCAAGGTTGGTGGCAATGAACAGGTTCCCGCCCTCCACCACGGGCGAGGCGTGCTTGTTCTTCAACACAACGCGAAGGTGTACCTTTCCCCTGCAAACGGTCGCAAAAAACCGTACCTGCTCGGCGTTGCCGTAGGCGGCGTAACTTTCCTGCGGGGTCACATATCCGGCACGGGCGTACCCCCTGCCGCAGCCGGACGAAACGAGCGTACAGCCAAACGTTTTGTCCTCTTTTTCGTGATACGCTTCCCTTCCGTTGTCGGCGACAGACCAATCGCACACCAATTGCAGGTACCGATCAAGGTACTTCTGCACCGTGCCCGCGCCGATCGTTTCATATTCGTAGCGGGGCACAAGAACGGCGCCGCTCGGCTCATGCGTGATCTTCAGCCCGTTTTCCGCCTCGATCTTCCACCCGCCGCCCGTCAGGCTCCCGCGCGGGAAGGGGCGGTAGAGCGGCGCGTACCGTTCGGCGATGTCGGTGCATACGCGGGCGCGGGCGCGCTGTTCCTCCCAGCTTGCCTCCGCCACGATGTACCTGCCTTCGCGCCGCTGGCGCAGAAACCCCGCCTTGTCGTACAGCCTGTCCGGCATAAAGACCTGCATGTTGCAGCCCCACGTGTGCTCAGTAAACAGCAGCGAACTTTGGTAAAACTTGCGCTCCTCTTCGGGGGAAAGCCCTGCCCGCTCAACGATCCTGCGCGCGCGGCGCAGGGCGGAAACTTCTTTCGGGTAACTGCCGACGCCGTGTATCCACGTATCGCCGAGATCTCCCCTGACCACGGGCAGCCCGCTCAGGTCGCACTGCGCAAGTTCGGCATAAAAATCGTCGAGCGAGCCGAACAGCACTTCCGCCTGCGGGTCGCTTTCCAGCGCGGCACGTTCGATCTCGTCCAGAATGCCCGCGTCCTGCGGCCCCGCGTTGTCGCCCGTCTGCTGCAATGACAGCCAGACGGGGAACTTCCAATCGGGCGGGGGCAGCGTACTGCTGCCGTACGCTTTGGAATAAAAGGTGAGCAGGCGGTTGCCGCACGGGTCTTCCCACCAGAACAGCTGCGGCACATCCGGCTTCGTTGCCGCGCGGTTGGCGCCGAGATGCAAAAACCGCACGCCCCGCTTTACGAGCGGCGCGATCAGCGCGCAGGTATGCCCGGGCACGTCGGTCATTTTTGCCGCTGCGGGGAAGGGCACGCCGAACGTTTCGCAGAACTCTTCGGCACAATCGAACAGGTGCCGCACGTCGCCTTCCGACATGAACTCGGTATGCAGCGTGAACGGCAGGGCGTGGATCACGATCTGCCCCGCCTTGATAAGGGCGCGCACCTTTTCGGCGTACGGCGAAGAGAGCTGCCTGAACGCGGCGAGCGCGGGCCATGCCGCCATCGTCCACACGAACCGCTTGCCCCTGCCGCGCGCCTGCGTCGCTTCGCAGATGTCCGCGACCCGTTCCAGCATTTTGCCGTATTTGCGCACGACGTTGAACGCGAGATCGGTGAACCCGATGTCAAAATGCGTTTTGAATACGTTGATATACTTCATGCCTTTTTCCGCCCCGCGCGGTATTTATCTGTTAAAATGCACTTTCGCATTTCGGAGAAATGCGAAAGCAGGGGCCCCTGCTGAATTTTTTTATGTGTTTCAGATCTCGGCAGACGCGCCGTTTTGCCCGAACAGGACGGTTTTGACCTTCGTCCCCGTTTCTCCCTCTACGCGCACCTCGTACTCGCCGTAAAACCCGCGGAACGCGTACTCCTGTGCGCCCGTCACGGCATGCACGTTCGTTTTCCACTCGCCGTTGATGAGCGAATCGAGCGCTTCGTAGGCGGGTTTTTTGCTCATGTCAAAGCGGACGAGCCCGCCGCCGTACTTGTTTTCGCCGCTCTCCGAGCCGAGCGGCGCATACGCGGCGTAGCCGTCCGTCATGTTCCACCACACGATGCTCTTCATGTTTTTGGTGGCGAACCACGTTTCGTACCAGAGTTTTGCGATCTCTGCCTGCAACTGCTCGTTTTCGGCGACCTTCCCCGTATACGAAGGGATGGTGATCTCGGAAATGTGCATGGGCAGGCCGTAGGAATCGAATAAATCGAGGATCTCGACCATGAATTTTGCGTTGAGGAAGGTGTTCTTCGTACCAGGGTCCCCTTCGATCTTTTCCCCGTCCGCAAAGATGTGATATTGCAGCCCGATCTCGTCGATCGGCATGCCGCGGCGCAGAAACTCGCGCAGCTGCATGTTGAACGCCATGTACTTGCCTTCCGTCATGTAATCGCGCCAGATCGCTTCGTTCGTTTCGTTGAGGATCTTATAATTGCCCGGGAAGTACTTCTGCCCAAGCTGCAGCGCGTATTCGTCGTAATCTTCAAACAGGTATTCCCTGCCGTAACGGTAATTGCTCGCCGATTCGTTGACCACGTCAAAGGACGGGATCTTCTGCGCGTACTCTTCGGCGATCTCGCGGAACCTGCGCTCTAAGATCGTTTTGCGCTCTTCGGGCGTATACTTTTTGAGCCATTCGGGCGTCATCCAATTCCATGTGAGGCAGTGCCCCTTCGGCTCGATGCCGTATTCGGAACAAAATTCCAGCACGGTATCGGGCGCGGGGCGGCGGTAGATCGGCGGCGCGTCCTTATGAAAACGCAGCTTCCCCTCCTCCGGTTCAAGCGCGTTCCAATAGAAGGGCACTACGGCGAGGTTGAACAGCGAAGAAAACAGCTCTTTGAACTTCTTTTCCTTCTCCTCCGCCTCAAAGCAGCCGAGCATGAACCCCGTGCTGCCGAACAGAAATTTGTGCTTCGTCTGGCGGAGCGTCACCTTTTTGCTGCCGCCGTCGGTGAATTTCAGCGTGAAATCGCCTTTGCGGTACGCCTCGATCCCGGCGCGGTTGCGCTCGGTGAGCGCGTCTTTATAACAGAGGATCTTTTCCAGAACCTTTTCCCTGTCAAGAACCTTCATTTGCTACCTCCCCTCCGCCGTGCAGCACAGCGGCGACGGCAGTTCCTGCTTGTACAAAAGCCCGCCGATCCGCCCGTTTTGCAGCGTAAAAACGGTCACGTTATCGCTGTTTTCGTTGCAGCAGACCAGAAATTTGTCTTCTATGATATTGAAGTCGCGCGGGCCGTCTCCGCCGCAGTCCGTTTTTTGCACTTCGGACAAATTTTCGCCCTCCGCCCGCAGAACGTACAATGTGTTTTCTCCCCGCACGGAGCAGTACAGGAATTTACCGTCCTCCGAACGGCGTATCGCCGCGCCCGTCGCGCCCGCCGCATCCGTCAACTTTACCGTGTTCAAATACCGCGCGCCCGCGTTTTGCCATTCAAACACGCTCACGGACGGAACAAGCTCGTTGACCGCGTAAACGTATTTCCCGTCCTTTGAAAAGAGGATGTGCCGTATCCCGTACCCCGCAGGCACGCCCGCCGTGCTCCTTCGGTTCAGTTCCCTGTCGTAAATGTACAGCGCATCCGTGCCGAGGTCGGTGCATAGAATAAATTTGCCGCAGGGGGAAGGGATCACGCAGTGCGTGTGCGGCGCTTCCTGCCGCCGCTCGTTTGCGCCGCGCCCCGTATGCGCGACCGCCTTTTTACAGTTTTTGACGATGTTGCCGCTTATATAATTGGCGACGTATACGTCCTCTCCGATCACGCACAGATGGCAGGCGACCTTTCCGAGCGTGTCGCGCACTTCCGTTTTCTCCGAAAAGTCTTCCGCGCAGGAAAAACAGCCGCTGTTTTCGCTGTCTGCAAAGGGTGCGCGCAGAAGCACGTGCAGCCTGCCGCCCGCCCTGACCGCGTACATCGGTCTGTCGCAGGGCAGATATGCGTTTATTTTCAGCCCGTTCCCGTCTGTTTCGCAGCGGTAGACTCCGCCGCCCTTTTCGGGCTTTTCGCACGATAAGATATACATACTTTCTTGTTACAGCATCGTCTGCGTGTCGTTCGGGTCGCCGTTTCTCGCCGCCTCGTACTCGGGCGACCAATCGAGAGCGCGGTACTTTTCGCCGCGCGGGTCGGTTTGGATCCAATGCACGAGCATATCGAGCATCTCTTCCGTCCAGGTGGCGCGGTCGATCTGCGCGGTCGTGAATTTATTCTGCGCGATCATTTCAAACCCGAAATCGTCCTTGACGTGCGTCTTTGCCGCGCCGTCCACCACTTCCGCCACAAGGTGCGCGGGGATGAACAGCACGCCGCCGCCCGCGCCGTACACGATGTCGCCGGGCAGAACCGTCGCCTTGCCGATGCGGGTGATGCCGTTGAAGTCTTTCATCACAAATTCGCGTATCGGCGTGGGGTCGATGCCGCGGTAATACACTTGCACGCCCTCCACCGCCTTCATCTGCTCCACGTCGCGGATGCCGCCCCAGATGACGCCGCCGCCCGTCTTTGTACGCGTCCTGATCGCCGTCGTCAGGTTGCCGCCAAGGAAGGTACCCTTGTAAATTTTGTCGTACATGTCCGCGACGACCACGTCGCCCTCAACGAGGCTGTCGATCACCCACTGGTTGTAATTGCCCTTTCTGCCTTCCGCCGCGCCTATACTGAACATCACGTCGTGCAGATCGGGGCGGGTGGGTACGAACGTCGCCGTCACCGCCCTGCCGATGAGTTTGCGCCCGTCGTCGTGCAACGTTTTCAGATCGCCTTCGAACTGGCTTTCGTACCCCTTCAAAAAGATGGGCTTCCACAGCTCTTCCAGCGTCATTTTGCGCATCTCTTCGAGATATTTATCAGGCACGCGCGGCCGCCCGTCGGGGAAGCGTTCCCCCTTCCACAGCGGCGTCAATGCGATGATGTCTTCTCTGTTGTTGAACCGTATCATGGTTTTTGCTCCTTACAGGCTCATGCCGCCGTCCACGGCGATGTCCGCACCCGTGATATAACTACCGCCCTTTCCGCACAGGAACAGCACGGCGGCAGCCACCTCTTCCGCGCTGCCGAACCGCCCCGCAGGGATGGCGCTTTCGACTGCCGCGCGGAGAGTTGCATTGTTGTAGACGTCCGCATTCCGCGGCGTTGCGATGGCGCCGGGCGCTACGTTGTTGACGGTGACGCCGAAGGGCGCCGCCTCTTTGGCGATGTTTTTGACCAGCCGCAGCACGGCGCACTTCGTGGCGGAATACAGCGAAAGTTCGGGGTGGCAGCGGTGCTGGTTCACGCTGCCGATCGTGACGATGCGCCCGTACCCCTGCTCCTTCATGGCGGGATAATATGCCTGCATTAAAAGCAGCGTGCTTTTGACGTTGACGGAGAGCTGGCGGTCGATCACCTCTTCCGTGATCTCCTGCCAATGCTGTTTATACTGCACGCTGGCGTTGAGGATCAGGCAGTCGACGGCGCCCGTCTTTGCATACAGCCCGCGCGCCTGCGCCGCGTCGGCAAGGTCGGCGGTTACGGCGTGCGCCGCACCGATCTCCGCGCGCACCCGTTCGGCTTTGGCAAGGTCTGTGCTGCAATGCACGGTCACTTCGTCGCCCTGCGCAACAAACGCCGCGGCGATCGCCTTGCCTATGCCCTGCGTGGAACCCGTAACAAGTACTTTCATTGCCGCCTGCGCTCCTTTACGACCATTCGCGGTCGTTCGACCATTCTTTGTCCCACTTTGAAGTATCTTCAAAAAATCCGCCGTGATCCTTATGCAGGTATTTTTTTACCGTGGCTTCGTCGATATCCTCAATGCCGAGCCCGGGCGCGTCCGGCACCTGCACGTACCCGTCGCGGATGAGCGGCGAGGGCAGCCCCTTGACCAATTTGAACCAATCCGGATGATCCGCCGAATGGAACTCCACGGCGAGCACGTTCTTCATGGACGCCGCCACATGCACCGCCGCCATAAAGGCTATCGGCGACTCTGCCATGTGGATCGCCGCGGCGACGCCGTATTTGTCGCAGAGCCCTTCCAGCTTTTTCATCTCTCCCGCGCCGCCGATGGTCAGAACGTCGGGATGCACGACGGAAACGGCGCGCTCCTTCATGAGCGGTTCGAAGTTTTCCGCAAGGTAGATGTCCTCCCCCGTGCACACGGGGATCGTCGTCTGTTCGGAGACCCGCTTGAAGATCCCCGTATACATCCACGGCGCAACGTCTTCCATCCAGGCGATGTTGTACTTTTCCAGCCGTTTGGCAAGGGCGATGACGCTCCCTTCGTTCACGTGCCCGATGTGGTCGATGGCGAGCGGGATCCCGTACCCGATCACTTCGCGCACTTCCCGCACGTAATTGTCAAGGTAGTCAAGCCCCTTCTGCGTGATGCTGACGCCCGTCGTATAGTGCGGAACGGTGAACACCTCGTAATTTTTGCCGAACATCAGACTCTTGTCAATGGAGCCGCTCTGGTGCGTGATCGCCTTCATGTTGTACTTTTTCAATTCTTCAAGGTATCCCGCAGGGGCGTTGAGCATGCCCTCCTCTTCCAGAAGCAGATCCATGCCCAGATCCATTTTCAGGAAGGTGAACCCTGCGTCCATGCGCCTTTTCAGCGCCATGCCCATATCCCGCCCCGTATGCTTGCCGTCTACGTCGGTATCGCAATAGATGCGGACTTTGCTGCGGTACTTCCCGCCGAGGAGCTGGTACAGCGGCACGCCGTAGTATTTCCCCACGATGTCCCACAAGGCGATCTCGATGCCGGAGACGCCGCCGCCCTGCCTGGAATGCCCGCCGAACTGTTTGATGCGGTGGAACAGTTTTGCCACATTCAGCGGGTTTTCGCCCAGAATGCGGCTTTTGAGCATGAGCGCGTAGGTGGCGGAAGAGGCGTCACGCACCTCTCCCAGCCCGACGATCCCGCTGTTCGTATATATCTTTAATAATATACAATGTTTGGGAAGCCCGTCGATGTCCGCAATGCGCAGATCTGTAATTTTTAAGTCAACATTTTTCATATTTTTTCGCTCCGCTAAGAAGAATCTTTTTCCTTGTCCGCAAAGATTTGACTATTTTTTCTTTCCGTTCTATAATACATTTATATAATATTTCCGCACGGATTTCAACTGCTATGTTACGAAATTTTTATACAATGTTACGATTTTTTCGGAGGACGCCGCCATGCAGCACCTGATCGGCACCATCAACAACAAGATCGGATCGCCCGTCTGTAAGATGTTCGTTTCCTCCGCCGATACGCGCACGAACAGCTACAGGATCCACAAACACGTCGATTTTGAGATCTCGCTCATCCTGCACGGAACGGGCATTTACGACACAAAGACGGGTACTTACGATATCCGCCCGGGCGATGTTTTCATCTACTCGACCAACGAATACCACTGCATCACAGACATCTTTTCGGACGAGCAGAAAGAGGGCATGAAACTTTTGAACCTGCAATTCCAGCCCTCGTTCGTATGGAGCGCGGGAAACGACTACCTGACCAGCAGCTACCTGAAAGTGTTCTTTGACCGCAACAAAGATTTCACGAACAGGCTTGACCGCTCCAACCCCGCCATCGGGCGCCTCGCAGGGCAGATGCTCGCCATCCGCGACGAATTTGAAAAAAAGGAATACGATTACGCCATCTGCATCAAGGCGAAGATCCTGGAACTGATCATCACCATCCACCGGAACTTCCGCATCACGGAAGAAACTTCGACGTACATACCCAACCAGCTGTATGAGCGCATGAAGACGGCGATGGATTACATCGACACGAACTATTGCGAAGACCTTGCCCTCACCGACATCGCGGGGCAGGCATACATGTCAAGAACGTATTTTTGCAGCATGTTCAAAGAGCTGAACGGGCTGACCCCGTGGGAATACATCAACATCAAGCGGATCAACAAGGCGGTCGACCTGCTCCGCACGACCGACCTTGCGATCGCCTCGGTCGCGACGATGTGCGGGTACAACAACATGGCAAATTTCAGCAGGATCTTCAAACAGATCACAGGCACCACCCCGCTGCGGGCGCGCAAGCAGGCAGACTGAACCCTACCTACAAAACGGCGTCGCACGGCGCCGTTTTGCAGTACAAAAAAAAGAGAGGCTGCGATCAGCCTCTCTTTTTTTTGGTTCGTCCGTTTTACAGATTGCACGCTACGGCTTTTTTGCGCTCCGATACGCTGCGCTGCCCGTCCTTTACTTCGATGAGCAGCAGCGACCCGTCCGCCTGCGGCAGCGAAAAGGCGCAGTCCGTGCCCAAAAACACATCGTGCAGCCGTTCGCCGTCCCACCCCGTAAGGGCAAAGACCAGCCAGCGCGCAGCATAGGACGCAAACCCGTGCACGCAGCTTGCGCAGGGCTTATCGTACTCCCACAGCGTACCCGTCTCCCGCGCCATCGCAGAGAAGTACGCGGCGCACTCTTTTGCGAGCCGCGCGGCGTCCCCTTCGCGCAGGAACAGATCCAGCCGCATATAAATGCCGTACATGGCGTTGCAGGGCGCAACGTCGGGGCGGTACCCTTCCGCGCGCGCGGCACCGAACCGTTCGCGCATTTCGGCGTACAGGGCGGGGTACGTTTCGGGCGACGCGACCCCGAACCAGAAGGCGTAATATTGGCACACCTCGCTCAGAAGCCCCGTCTGCCGCAGCGCCCCGTCCTCGCCGCGCACGCAGTTGTCCACGAAGAACGCACCGTTATAGGCGAGCCTGCGGACGGCGGCGCGGACGCGCTCCGCCTTGGCGGTCAGCGCGCCGTCGCCGTACAGCTCCCCTACGCATTCCAGGCACTTTGCCCAGCACATGTTCGAAGGGAAGTTGACGCCGCACACCCGCTCCGCGTCGTTTGCCGCGCTCCATTCGACGAACACCCAGCCTTCAAGGTCTTCCAACAGCTCCTCTTCGTTCTCTTTGCGCAAAAAATACTGCACGATGCCGAGGATGTTCCCGCGCGCCGCGTCCGCATTGCGGCGGCTGCCGCTCACCTTGTAATTTTTGTACACTTCGAGGATGTACCACATCGCCCAATTCGGGATATAGCCCGCGTAGCTGTCGGCAGGGTAACACATGGGCACCATGCCGCAGGGCAGCCCGCTCTTGTCGGCGAGGGCGTAATTTTCCAAAAACGCGTCCTCGGCGCGGTTTTTGCCCGTGAACAGCCGTTCGGCGACGGAGGAAAAGTACGAATCGCTGAGCCAGCCCGCCCGCTCGCGCGAGGGGCAGTCCGTCAGAAGGTCGACCGCGTTCTGGCGGAAGGTGGACACGGCGGCGTCGAGGATGGCGGCGTACCGCCCGTCCTCCACGCGGAAGCGGAACCTGCCCGTATCGGGGTTTTCAAATAAAGTAACGCCGCAGCGCATGACCCGTATGCCGCCGAAACAGACCGCTTTCAGATAGCGCATGGTGTACGGCTCAAACGCGAGCAGGCGGTGCTCCCCCGCCGCCAGGCGGA
>CASDPE010000035.1 GCA_949282395.1 uncultured Bacillota bacterium
ACGTCGATCTCAATCTCTTCCGCGGCGGACAGGTCGACGCCCGCAAGCGTGCAGATCTTTTCCACCGCCGTGCCGATCTCGGCAAAGGTAGCGGAAAGTTTTACATTGTACAGCGACAGGTACACCGTTTCGTTCACGAGCGTGACGCGCAGCGGCAGTTCGATGCCCGCGATGCGCACGTTCACCGTGCCCGCAAGCGCAAGCCCTTCCGCCGCGGAGATGTGCAGATCCGCGTCCACCGAAAGCCCGAGCTCTTCATCCGCATAGTCTGCGGTGACGGCAAAATCTTTGCCGCCCGCAAGCGCCATAACGTCCTGAATGAACGGCACAAGGTCTGCGGCGTGTTCGGTATCGATCGGCGCAAAAACGGCTCCCTCTTCGGAAGGAACGACGTTGACGGCAACGTCGACGCCCGCCAGTGAGAGCGACACGTTTATGTACGACCAAGAGATCTGTTTGGCGCCGCCCTCTTCCGCGACGGTGAAGCCGAATTCGATGGGAAGTTCCAGCCCGCCGAGGCTGAGCGTGCTTTGCAGCGTCGCCGCGCCCTCCGTTTCGGTGAGCGTACCGCCGAGGAGGTCTTCCAGCAGCGCGTTCGTATCCAGACCGCCCGCCGCTCCTTCTTCCGCCGTTCCTTCTTCCGCCGTGCCGCCGCCCAAAAGCTGCCCGAGATCGCCGACGGCAAGTTTCCCCGTCAGGTCTTTATACTGCACGTACACGGCCGAGCCGTCGAACGAAGCGGCAAGCCCGCCGAGCTGCAATTTGAGCGCCGTGATCGGCATCTCTGCCTGCAGATCCAGCCCGAGCAGCACATAGCCCGTAATCTCCTGCCCCGCGACCTGCACCTGCACTTCAAACACCGATTCGCCCGCCAGCACGGAGGAAAATCCCTGCGTGAAGTAATACGTCGCGTCGCGCTCGGTCTCTTCCCCGCCCGTCGAAGAAGCGTCCGCATAGTCTGCAAAATATTCGTCATAGGCGGAGATGTCCACATCCGCCTCGTCGTAGGAGAAGTCGACAGTCGTCTTGCCCGTGGTCGTGGCGTTGATGACCGCGCTCATGCTGACGTTGTACTCTTCCAGAATGTCCATCGAAACGACCGTCCAGTCCGAAAGGAAACGGAACGAGATCTCGATGTTCGTGAAATCGGGGAAGTTGGGCAACCCGCCCATCGTCTTCATGTTGTACACGTAGTAGTAGGCGGAATCGCTGTTCAGCGTAACGGTGAGCGAATACAGCCCGCTCGCCTCGTCATAAGCGATCTCCGACTCGTTGATGATGGTATCTTCGTTGATGATGAAATCGGAGATCTCCGTTGCGGGAAGCCCGTACACGCCCATATACTCGTCATAGGTGTACACGGCGCTCGGATCGCCGCTCTTCCATTCGGTATCCGTCCCGTTCCAATCGTCGGGATCGCCCGAAGCGGCGTTGCGCACCACAACGTTGTTTGCGCCGAAACACTTTTGCAGCGCTTTGGAAGGGGCGAACACGCTCTGGCTGATGCTCAGCTGCGTGGTGATCATCACCCCGTCTTTGTAGTCTTTCGTGCCGTAGATGTTCTGCTTTACGTCCATGCCCATCGAATTGGAGCTGACGTCCGCACTGCTGTCGGTATGGTAAAAAGAACGGCTGCTGAGTTTGCCGATGATAAAGCCCACGTTCTCGGTCGCCGTATAGTCCCCGGGCAGCGAACCGTCCGTAGGGGGCGTAAGGCAGATGTTGAGCGTGTTTTCGGGCGCGGTGTACTCGCCGCCCTTTGCGCCCACCGAAAAGAGGATCGCCACGGTTGCCACGATGACGACTAGCACGCAGAGGATCGAAAAGATGATCCGCTTTTTGCGCGTCATTTTTTTATGCGGCTTCTTTTCCTTTGCGGCGGCGGCGCTCCTGCCCCGCACGTCTTCCGCACGCTCCGCTCCGCCGCGCACACCGCGCCGCTTTGCCGAACGGGAGAGCCCGCCCTTTTGTTCCGTTGCTTTGTTTTCTTTCATTCCGTTTCACCGTGTCATTCTTTTTTATGACATTGATAGCCCTATTATATAGGCGGAACATTGTTTTGTCAACTGTATCACGTATTTTTATGACAAAAGTTACAAAATATTTTTTATAAAAAATGCAGAGCGTTCAAATATACGCTCCGCACCCGCTTTTCGGCAAGAAAAATGTTTTTTGCAATAAAAAAGTGATAAAATGCAACGCGCCTCACCGCCGTGCGGTGAGGCACGCCCATGCCCGCCGCGCTTTAACCGCGGGACGGGGGATCTTCTTCCTGCTGCGTTTTGGCACAGGCGCCGCCTTCGCCGCCCGCGGAAAGGTCAGCCTGCGCAGCCTCTTCCTGCACGGGAGCGCCGGCAGCTGCGGCGGCTTCCGCCTCTTCACGGCGGAGCGCAAAGGGGGCGAACAGCGGTTCGACGACCTCCTTCGGCGGCTTTTTGGTGAACAGCGAAACGAGCGGCACGATGAGGAAGCCGAGCAGCATCGTCCATGTGCCGACATAGATGGACGAGCCGAAGAAATATTTGTACATGAACGAATCAAGGAAGGACTGCGGCAGCATGCCCGAAGAATTGAGCACGGACACGACGAACGCCGCGATGCTCAGCCCCACGCCGACGGCAAAGCAGACCCAGCAGGACGCCTTCGTCGTGCGCTTCCAATACAGGCTGAAAAGGTACGGCGCAAGGAACGCCCCCGCGAGCGCGCCCCAGCTCACTCCCATCATCTGCGCGATGAAGGCAAGTTTGAACTCTTCGTACAAGATCGCCATGACCGAGCTTATGACGATGAACACCGCAATGAAAATGCGGATCATGAGCATCTGGCTGCGGTTCGAGATCTCCTTTTTGCGCACGCCCTTTATAAGGTCGAGCGTGATGGTCGAGCTCGAACTCATCACGAGCGAGGCAAGCGTGCTCATGGACGCGGCAACGACCAGCACCAGAACGAGCGCGATGAGCACGGGGCTGAGATCGGCGATGAGCGCGGGCACGACGGCGTCGTAATTGCCCGAATAGTCGCCGCCCAGCAGCCTGCCGAACCCGCCGAGGAAGTAGCACCCGCCCGCCACGATGAGCGCGAACAGCGTGCTGATGATCATGCCCTTTTTGATGGAGCCCTCGCTTTTGATGGCATAGTACTTCTGCACCATCTGCGGCAGCCCCCACGTGCCGAGGCTGGTGAGGATGACGACCATGATCAGCCCGTACAGGTCGGGGCCGAAGAACGAGACGTAGGCGCCGTTGAGCTCCCCTTCCGCGATCTGCGAAAGATCGCCCAGCGCCGCCGAAAGCCCGCCGAAATTCATGACCACGGCGATGACGACCGCGACGATGCCGAAAAGCATGATGATGCCCTGGATAAAGTCGTTCCACGCCGTTGCCATGTACCCGCCGACGATGACGTATACGCCGGTGATGACCGCCATGATGATGATGCAGATCCAATAATCGATGCCGAACGCCATTTCAAACAGCGTACCCAGCCCCTTATACAGCGACGCCGTATACGGGATGAGAAAGACGAACACGATGACGGACGCGGCAAGTTTGAGCCTGCCGTCCGCAAAGCGCTTGCCGAAAAAGTCCGGCATGGTAGCAGAGTCGAGGCGCTGCGTCATGACGCGCGTGCGCCTGCCCAGCACCGCCCATGCCAGCAGCGAACCGAGCAGCGCGTTGCCGATGCCGATCCACGTTGCGGCGATGCCGAAGTTCCAGCCGAACTGCCCCGCATAGCCGATAAAAATGACCGCCGAAAAATACGACGTACCGTATGCGAACGCCGAAAGCCAGGGGCCGACCGAACGGCTGCCGAGCACGAAGCCCTGCACCGAACGGGCGCTGCGGCGGCTGCGCACGCCGATAAAGATCATCAGGGCGAAATATACGAGCAGCACCGCTACGTAAAAAAAGATCGTCCAGTTCACGCTATCCTCTCTTTGAACGGGCAGCTTACCCGTTCTTTTTAAACAGTTTTACCGCAAAAGGCGGCAGGTAAATATCGTTCAGGTTGCGCACTTCGCCCGATAAAAGGTCGGTGCCCTCGCACTCCTCCACCCGCACGGTGACGTCGCGATCCGAGATGTTGAAGGCGCAATAGATGCGCTCGCCCGCATGTTCGCGGCGGAAGCACATGTATTTGTTGCTGAGCACGCACTTTTCAAAGCTGCCGCAGGCGAGCGCCTTTTCTTCCCTGCGCACGGCGTTCAGCTTTCTGATGAGCGCGGTGAGCTGCGGGCACTTGTCCGCGTCGATATCCCCGATGTACGGGCGCAGGTCGAGATCGAAATTGCCCTTGTTCCCCTCCGCGCCGTACTCCGAGCCGTAATAGACGCACGGGATGCCCGGCATGGAATAGAGGATCGCATACAGCGCGGGCAGCTTGCGCTTGTCCTGCACGGCGGTGTACGCGCGGGGCACATCGTGATTGTCTGCAAACGAAAAGAGGTTTTTGCCCGTGTACAGGCACCACGGCTGCGCGCCGAACAGGCGCTCCAGCGAATGGCAGATCTCAAACAGGTTGTCCGAATTGAACGCCGAGGTCAGCCCCTTGTAGCATTCATAATTCGTGATGGAATCCAGCCGTTCGGGCGTGATGTTCTTTGCAAAGTTCTGCCCGTGGATGACCTCTCCCATCAGGAAAAAATCGCTCTTTTTCTGCCGCACGGTGCGGCGCAGAAATTCAAAGAACCATTCGGGCAGGAGGTACGCCACGTCCAGCCGCAGCCCGTCGATGCCGAATTCGTCGATCCAGAAGCAGACGGCGCGGGCAAGATAGTCGGTCACCGCCCCGCATTGCAGGTTGAGTTTGACCAGCTCGTCATGCCCTTCCCAGCCTTCGTACCAAAAGCCGTCGTTGTACCCTGTGTTCCCGCCGAACCCGATGTGGAACCAATCCTTTTTATCCGACCCTTCGCGCTTTTGCCGCACGTCCTCAAACGCGAAAAAGCGCCTGCCGACGTGGTTGAACACGCCGTCCAGCACGACGCGGATGCCCGCCTCGTGGAATTCTTGCACCAGCGCTTTGAGATCGGCATTGTCGCCGAGGCGCCTGTCGACATTGAAAAAGTCGACGGTGTCGTAGCCGTGGCGCTCGCTTTCAAACAGCGGATTCAAAAGGACGGCGTTAAAGCCCTCCTCTTTTATCTGCGGGATGCGCTTTCCGATCTCGCCGAGGCGGTGCCGCACCGCGCCGAAATCGTTTTCGCGCTCGCAGCCGCAGTAGCCGAGCGGATAGATCTGGTAAAATACACTCTCGTCAAACCACATAGACGCCCTTTTGTACGGAACGGATCACAGGATCTTTTCGGAGAGCATTTTGATGCCCCGCTCTTCCAGCAGCTTTACGGCGCTTTCGGTATCGTTGACGCGCATCAGGATCTTCGCCGTATTGTGATTCGTGAGCACGAAGGAATACAGGTACTCGATGTTGATGCTGCTCTCTTCCATCAGCTGCACCACTTCCGCCAGCGCGTTCGGGCGGTCGGCGACTTCCACACCGATCAGCTCCGTGATGCCGACCGTGAACCCCTCCTTTTTGAGGACTTCATAGGCGCGCTCGTTGTCGCGCGCGATAAAGCGCACGATGCCGAAATCTTTGGTATCGGCGATGGAGAGGGTGACGAAGTCGATCCCCTCTTTGCCCAGCGCGTGCGTGAGCTTATAAAGGCGCCCGGGTCTGTTCTCCATAAATACGGAAAGCTGTTTGACTAACATGGTAGGATCCCCCTTTCGGAAATTTTTTCGGGTTTTTGTCTTGATTTTTTACGGACGTATACGCAAAGCCGCGCCAAAGGCTCATTCGCGGCGATCGATGACGCGCACGGCTTTGCCCTCGCTGCGGCGGATGGAACCGCGCTCGCACAGCTTGATCTTCGCGCTGACGCCGATGTAGGAGTTGACCTCCGTTTCCACCTTCTTTTTGATGGATTCGATGTCAGACACCTTGTCGGGCGCAAGGTCGCCCGCAAGCTCGATGTCGATCTCCATCACGTCAAGGTTGTTGATGCGGTCGACGTAGATCATGTAGTGCGGCGAAACGCCCGAAACGTTCATGATCGCCGCCTCGATCTGCGACGGGAACACGTTCACGCCGCGGATGATGAGCATATCGTCTGACCTGCCCTTGACCTTGCTCATCTTGACCGTCGTCCTGCCGCAGGCGCACTTGCCCGCCGTGAGCGTGCACAAATCGCGCGTGCGGTAGCGGATGAGCGGCTGCCCCGTCTTTGTGATGGTCGTGAACACGAGCTCGCCCTCGCTGCCGAAGGGCAGCGGTTCAAGGGTCACGGGGTCGATGACCTCGGGGATAAAGTGGTCTTCCTGCACGTGGCTGCCCTGCTTTTGCAGGCACTCCATGGCAACGCCCGGGCCGCTGATCTCGGAAAGCCCGTAGATATCCAGCGCGTCGATGTGCAGCAGGCGCTCCAGCTCGTCGCGCATCTGGTACGTCCACGGCTCTGCGCCGAAGGCGCCGCCGACGAGCGAAAAGTCTTCGATGTTCATGCCCGCCTTCTGAATTTCGGTACCCAGATAAATGGCGTAGGAAGGCGTGCAGCACAGGTGCGTGGCGCCGAAATCGCGCAGCAGCGTGAGCTGACGGATGGTGTTGCCCGCGCTTGCGGGAACGGTGCTCGCGCCGATCTTCTGCGCGCCGTAATGCGCGCCCAGGCCGCCCGTGAACAGCCCGTAGCCGTAGGCGACGTGCACGATGGAGTCTTTGGTGACGCCCGCCATGGAGAGCGAACGCGCCGCGACCTCCGCCCAGACGTCGATGTCGTTCTGTGTATACCCGACGACGGTCAGCTTGCCCGTCGTGCCCGACGAGGCATGGATCTCGACCATGTCGCGCTGGGGCGCGGAGTAGAAGCCGAACGGGTATGCTTCGCGCAGGTCGTGTTTGACGGTGAACGGCAGTTTATGAAGATCGGACACCGACTTTATATCCGCCGGCGTGAGCTTCGCCGCGTCCATCTTTTCGCGGTACGGTCTGCAGTTTTCGAAGACGAGCTTCACCGTTTTTTGCAGGCGCTCGCTCTGCAAAGCCTCCATCTCCGAGCGCGAAAGGCACTCGTATTCGGGTTGGTAGATGTGATCTTGTATTTTCGTCTGTTTCGCCATAAAAATATCCCCCGCTTTCCCGCGCGCCTTACGCCGCAGCGTAGCCGAGCGCGAACGCTTTTTTGTTCATTTCCACAGTTTTCTGCGGGATGCTTGAAAGCAGCGCCGCTTCAAATTTTTCGCGGTCGAACCCCAGCCGCCTGCACAGCGCGCCGAGCATGACGGCGTTCGCCGCCTTCGCGTTGCCCGCTTCCAGCGCCAGCCCGAGCGCGTCGATGCCCGCACAGCCGAGCGCCTTTTCAATGCCCTGCGGGTACTTTGCAGCCCCCGTAACGACGGGCATGGGCATGATCTCCTGCGTGGAATACAGCACCACGCCGCCCTCTTTCAGATAATGCAGGTAGCGCAGCGCTTCCAGCTTTTCAAACGCAAGGATAAGGTCGGCGCCGCCCTCGTCGATGACGGGCGAGGCGATCTTTTCGCCGATGCGCACATACGTCATGACGCTGCCGCCGCGCTGCGCCATGCCGTGCACCTCGCTGAGCTTTACGTCATGCCCTTCGGCGAGGGCGTATTTCCCGAGCACGCGGCTGGCAAGCAGGGTGCCCTGCCCGCCGACGCCGACGATGAGTACGTTAAGTTCTTTCATGTTACTTCGCCTCCCCTTCGATCGCGCCGAATTTGCAGACGCTCTTGCACAGCCCGCATTCGGTACACAGCGAAACATCGATGGTGACGCCCTGTTCGCCGTTGACGATGGCAGGGCAGCCGAGTTTCAGGCACGCCTTGCATTTTTTGCACTTTTCATTGACCCTGAACCCGCTGTACAGCTTTTTGGTGAGCAGCACGCAGGGATGTTTTGCGATGATGACGGACACGCTTTCGCTTGCGAGCGCCGCCCTGACCGCCGCCTCCGTGGCGGCAAGGTCGGACGGGTCTACGGTCACGACGTGCTCCACCCCGACCGCGCGGCAGACTTCGGCAAGGTCGAGTTCGTGCGTCGGCTCCTTTTTGATGGTCTTGCCCGTTGCGGGGTGATCCTGGTGCCCCGTCATGCCCGTGGTGCGGTTGTCAAGGATGAGCACGGTGACGCGCGCCTTGTTGTAGACGGCGTCGATCAGCCCCGTGATGCCGCTGTGGATGAAGGTGGAATCGCCGATGACGGCGACGGTGTGTTTGTGCGCTTCGGGGTCGGCTTTGTCGAACCCGACCGCCATGCCGATGGAGGCGCCCATGCAGATGACCGCGTCCATCGCCGAAAGCGGCGGCACCGCGCCCAGCGTATAGCAGCCGATATCCCCCAATACGTTCAGTTTCAGTTTGGAGAGGGTGTAGAACACGCCGCGGTGCGGGCAGCCCGCGCAAAGGACGGGCGGGCGCGCAGGCACTTCGGCGGGCTTGTTTTCACAGCCCTGCCCCAGCACGCATTTGCGGATGAGATTTGCCGAAAATTCGCCGCAGCGGGGGAAGATGTTCTTCCCTTCGACGGCGATGCCGTGCGCCTTGACCTGCGTTTCGATGTGCGGCGCAAGTTCTTCGGCGACGATGCAGCGCTTCACGCCCGCGGCAAATTTTGCGATGAGCTTATACGGCAGCGGGTGCACCATGCCCAGCTTTAAAACGCTCGCTTCGGGCAGCGCTTCCTTGACGTATTCGTACACGCCGCCCGCGCAGATGATGCCGAGTTCTTTGCTCCCCTCTTCGATGCGGTTGATCGCAAACCCGTTTGCGTCCTCCGAAAGGCGCTGCATGCGCTCTTCGACGACGGTGTGCCGCTCGCGCGCGTTGGCGGGCATCATGACGTACTTTGCGATGTTCTTTTCATACGGGCGCAGCGGCACATCCTCGCGCGCGCCGAGGGTGACAAGGCTCTGCGAGTGCGCCACGCGCGTTGTCATGCGCAGGATGACGGGCGTATCGTACTTTTCCGAAAGTTCGAACGCGAGTTTTGCGAACTCTTTGGACTCTTCGCTGTCCGAAGGTTCTAAAACGGGCACCTGCGCGCTGACTGCCGTCAGGCGGGTATCCTGTTCGTTCTGCGAGGAAAAGACGGACGGATCGTCCGCCACGGCGATGACCAGCCCCCCGTTCACGCCCGTATAGGCGGCGGTGAACAGCGGATCGCAGGCGACGTTCAGCCCCACGTGCTTCATAGAGACGATGGTGCGCGCGCCGCGGATGGACGCGCCTATGCCCGCCTCCAACGCGACCTTTTCATTGGGCGACCATTCGCTGTACACGCCGTCATAGCGTGCCAGCTCTTCGGTGATCTCCGTCGAGGGCGTACCGGGGTACGCCGTGGCGACCCGCACGCCCGCCTCCCATGCGCCGCGGGCAACGGCGAAGTCGCCGAGCAACAACTTTTTTTCAGCCATATCGTAAAAACCTACCTTCTTTTCTTGCGTAGCTTATTTGCGCAGATCGGTGACGCGCTTGACCTTCCCCTCCGCGCGGCGGATGGAGAAGGGTTCGACCAGCTTCACCTTCACGTCCAGCTGCAGCACAACGCGCAGGTTGTGCCGGATCTTTTCCACCAGCGCTTCGAGTTTGGAATAGTCGGTCAGAAGATCCGCATCCCCCACTTCCACGTGCACTTCGAGGATGTCCATATAATTTTTGCGGTCGACGACGATCTCGTACATCTTGCCGAGCTCGGGCATCGCCATGAGCACGCTTTCGATCTGCGACGGGAACACGTTCACGCCGCGGATGATGAGCATATCGTCCGTGCGCCCGACCACGCGCGACATGCGCGCCGTCGTCCTGCCGCACTTGCACGGCTCGTAGGTGAGCGAAGTGATGTCCTTCGTGCGGTAGCGCAGAACGGGCATCCCCTCTTTGGTGAGAGTGGTGAGGATCATTTCCCCCCGCTCGCCTTCGGGCAGAACTTTATCCTGTTCGACGTTGACGATCTCGGGATAGAACATGTCTTCATTGATGTGCATGCCAGCCTTTTCGCGGCATTCGCCCGCAACGCCGGGGCCGCCCACCTCGGTCAGCCCGTAGTTTTCGGTCGGGAACGCGCCGAGGAGCTGATGCAGCGCTTCGTGCATCTCCGCCGTGGAGGCTTCCGCGCCCATGCAGACGAGCCGTATTTTCAGATCGCCGAGCACGCCCAGCTTTTTCGCCGTTTCCGCAAGGTACATGGCATAGCTCGGCGTGGCGATGAGCGCCGTCGCGCCGAAGTCCTTCATGAGCATGATCTGCCGTTCGGTGTTGCCCGAAGAGACGGGCACGACGGTCGCGCCCAGCTTTTCAATGCCGTAATGCAGCCCGAACCCGCCCGTGAACAGCCCGTAGCCGAACGCGACGTGGAAGATGTCCTCATCCGTGGCGCCCGCCATCGTGAGGATGCGCGCGATGCAGGTCGACCAGTCGTCCAGATCTTTGCGGGTATAGCCGTTGACGACGGGTTTGCCCGTCGTGCCCGACGAGGCGTGCAGGCGTATGATCTTTTTCATCGGCACGGCGAACATGCGGAACGGGTAATTTTCACGCAGGTCGTCTTTGGTGGTATACGGGATGTGCCGTATGTCTTCCAGCGTGCGGATGTGTTCGGGCTTCAAACCGATCGCATCGAAGCGCTGTTTGTACATGGGCACGCGCTCGTACGCGTACGCGACGATTTTTTTCAGACGATCCAGCTGCAATGCGCGGATGTCCGCGCGGCTTGCCTTTTCGATTTCGGGACTGAACATTTTCCTTCCCCTCTCGTAAATATACTTTTTTAATTTTATCACATTTTCCGCACGGTAGCAAGTTATTTGCCGAACTTTCCGCAGGAAAGCCCGCCTTTTTTGCAAGCACGGCAAAAAACCGGCGCGGCGGTACAAAAAAAAGGAGCGGCGCGCCGCTCCTTTTATGCCTTGTTCACGGGCAAAAACTTCGCATACCCGCCGCTGCCGTGGTGCAGCGCGCGCGAAACGCGCGAGAGCGTTGCGGAAGAAATGTCTGTTTCCGCAATGATCTCGGCATACGTTTTGCCTTCCGCCAAAAGTTTTGCCGCCGCCGCGCGCTGCGCCATCTGCTCCACTTCCTGATACGTGCACAGGTCTGCAAGCAGCGCGGCAAAGTCCTCTTCCGTTTTGCAGTTGGCGAGCGCCCCGTAGAGGATGCCCGCCATTTCTTTGCTCTCCTTCATGCCGCCGCCTCAGAACAGTTCTTCCAGCGATTTACGCAAAAACGCCTGCGTCTTTTCGCTCTTCGGGCTGCCGAACACCTCTTCGGGCGTGCCCTCCTCTTCGATCTGCCCGTCGGCGATAAAGATGACATGGTCGGCGACGCTGCGCGCGAACTCCATTTCGTGCGTGACGACGATCATGGTGCTGTCCGACGATTTCAGCCCTTTGATGACTTTGAGCACTTCGCCCGTAAGTTCAGGGTCGAGCGCGCTGGTCGGCTCGTCAAAGCACAGAATGTCCGGGCTGAGCGCCAGCGCCCGCGCGATGGCGACGCGCTGCTGCTGCCCGCCCGAAAGTTCGAAGGGATAGGCGTCCTTCTTTTCCGAAAGCCCGACGCGCTCCAAAAGGGCGAGCGTCCTCTGTTCGATGGACGATCTTTGGTTTGCCCTGATCTCGGCAAGGATCTTTTTCTGCTCGGCTTTGAGCTGCGCGCGCTTTTCCTTCGGCGCGCTTTTGCGCGCTTGCGCGAACGCCTTTTTTTTGCGGGCGAGCTCCTGGCGGGCGAGCAGCGCCTGCGCAAGCGTGATGTTTTTGAACACGGTGTACTGCGGGAACAGGTTGAACTGCTGGAACACCAGCCCGAAGTGCAGCCGCTTTTCACGCACGCGCGCGTCCGATACTTTTACCTTTTCATCCGCGCCGAACAGCCGTTCTCCGCCGAGGTACAATTCGCCCTCGTCGGGGATCTCCAGAAAGTTGAGACAGCGCAAAAGGGTCGTTTTGCCGCCGCCCGACGAACCGATGATGGCGAGCACTTCCCCCTTATGCAGCGTAAAGGAAATGCCTTTGAGCACCTCGTTTTCGCCGAAGCGCTTGCGGTAATTTTTTACTTCCAGAAAAGGCGACGCCTCTGTCTTTGCGATGGTCTCCATGGTCACACCTTATAGAACTTCGTTTTCTTTTCCAGCCAGCCGAACAACAGCGTGAGGATCCCGCAGAACACGAGGTAAAACACCCCCGCGTAGAACAGCGGATAGATCACATAGATATTGTTCATGATGTCCTGCGCAACGAAGATGATCTCCCCGACGGAGATGACCTGCGCGAGCGAGGTGTCCTTGACGAGCGTGAGGATCTCGTTGCTCATGGGCGGCAGGATATGGCGGAACACCTGAAAGAGCACGACATGGAAAAAGATCTGATGCTTTTTCATGCCGAGCACCTGCCCCGCCTCGTACTGCCCTTTCGGCACGCTTTCGAACCCGCCGCGGTAGATGACCGCAAAATAGCAGGAATAATTGATGACGAACGCGACCACCGCGGCAAAGGCGCGCGAGGGCCAGCTGAAGTGCAGCCCCAGCAGCCCCGGTCCGAACATGATGATGATGATCTGCAGCATGAGCGGCGTACCGCGGATGACCCAGATGAACACCCGCACAACTACCTTCAGCGGCTTGAATTTCGACATGGAAGCCAGCCCGAGCAAAAGCCCGAGCGGCAGAGACAATACCAATGTCAGAGCAAACAACATGCAGGTCGTTCCGAACCCCTGCAAAAGCTCCAGCGTTACCTCTCCGAAAGACATGATCCGACCCGAATTTTCCTTTCCGCGATTTCCTTACTTTTTATTCAATGGGGATAAGCTCGTTTTCCAAACCGTACTTCTCGGCGATCGCCGTGATCGTTCCGTCCGCATACAGCTCTTTGAGCGCGTCGTTGACGAGGTCTTTCACGGGGCTGCCCTTGCGGAACGCGATCCCGTACTCTTCCTCTTCAAAGCCGACGTCGATCATCGTAAGCCCCTGATAGGCATCTTCCGTGAGATAATACCCCGCCAGCACGGAATCGAGAATGCCGACGTCCGCAGCGCCGCTCATCAAATTGGTAAAAATATCGAGCTGCGACGGCGCCGTCGTAAAATGATCGCTGTACTCTCTCCCGAACGCCGCGCCCGCAGAACCGCTCTCGGCGACGACCCGCGCGTCCTTCAGGGATTCCTTCGTGGTATAGACGCTCTCGTTCGCCTTCTGCGTGATGACGACCTGCTGATTTTTCATGTACGGGACGGTAACGGACGTCTGTTCTTCCAACTCGTCCGTAATGGTCATGCCGTTCCAGAGGCAGTCCACCGTCTTGGCGTTCAGCTCAATGACCTTGTTGTTCCAGTCGATGATCTGAAAATCGACGTCCACGCCCAGCTTTTCGCCGACCGCCTGCGCCACTTCCACGTCAAACCCTTTCCACTCTTCGCCTTCCTGATAGGTGATCGGCTTGAAGATCGTGCAGCCCACGACGAGCGTACCCTTCTCTTTGATCTCCTCCCAGTCCTGCGAGTTATCCGCGCCGCACCCGGCAAACAGCGCCATGCCGCTCACCAGAAGGACGAGCGAGCAGACCAGTGCCACCAACTTTTTCATTTCCGTTTTCTCCTTTTTCGCCGCTTCCCTGCGGCAACGTCCTTTATTTTACTTTATTGCGCTAAATTAGTAAAGTGTTTTCACGCACTGTTTCACACTTTTTTCAAATTTTTTCGGCGCGGGGCGCGGCGCTGCGCCAACACCATTTTCATAGCGAAACGTTGCGTACGAAAATATGCATATAAATACAAAAATAAATGTGTTTTTCCTACGGCGAATTTTCGGAAATCCCTTGCTATTTTCCGAAAATGGTATATAATGATGGATGTAGACTGCGCCCGTGCGGCAGACCGTGCGCGCGCAAAAAACCTGACAGAGGAAGTATGAATAAGAAAGATCTTGCCCCTCTTCCCGCAGAAGAGGACGCGCTGCCCGTGTGCGAAGCGGGCGGCGCAGAGGGCGGCGTACCCGTGTGCGAAGCGGGCGGCGCAGAAAGCGGCGTACCCGTGTGCGAAGCGGGCGGCGCAGAGAGCGGCGTACCCGTGTGCGAAGCGGGCGTTCCGCAGGAAGAGGCTGCCGCCATGCAGGGAGCCGATGCGCCGCAGAAAGAGGCTGCCGCCGCACAGGC
>CASDPE010000036.1 GCA_949282395.1 uncultured Bacillota bacterium
TGATACGCAGTATATGCTGCCATACATTTATGCGCTGTGGGGCATCGTATACAATCAAAATTATCTTGATCGGGTCGAGAGCAACGGTGCGTATACGAAAGGGGAGTTCCCGAACACCATGCAGGGGCTGATCGATCTGTGTGCGGCGGTTAAAAATGCCGGGATCACCAATACCCGTACAGGCAATACCGTTTCTCCGTTCTCTGCGGGAATGCGCGTCAATTATTTGGACGCTCTGTATTTTGCTCTGTGGTACGAACAGGATCCCGAAGGCTTTACAGCGTATTGGAACCAGAACGACCGTTCTGCCTACAATACTTCGGAATTCGATTCCGAAGAATCGCTTGCTGCCATGGAGATGATCTATGACCTGATCGGCGCAAAAAGCGAAACGGAAAGCAACCTTGTCGGTGCGGTGCAAAATCATCTTGAAGCACAAAATTCATTTGTCAACGGTGACAGTGTGTTCACGTTCAGCGGTTCGTGGTTTGAGTCGGAGACATCAAAACTCATCTCACAGGTCGGGCTGACAAATTATCATTTTACGGCGTTTCCGTCCGGGGTCTCGGCGGATAAACCTGCACTTGCGACCGTAAATTTGCCGGGGGAATACCTGTTTATTCCTTCGGATGCGTACAATGTGGAGGGCGCAAAGGATTTCCTTGCTTTTATGATTAGCGAACAGGGCGTGGCTGTTTTACAGCGTTCGCTCAGCTTGCAGAGCGTGTTCACGACGGGTACGGAGGTCGAGCTGACAGGGTTCGTGAAGGAGATCAAAGACGTAACGGATAATGCAGTGAAAGTGTTCAATTTTTCAGACAGCGACCTTTATAATTGCGGGGCGGTGCGGTTGTTTGAACAGACAACAAATCCGTTTCTGAATATGGCACGTTATGGCGTTACAAGCAAGGCCGATATCCGCTCCGCTTGCATCGTGCCTGAAATTTCACATCATAACAGCATTTGGAAGGACTATATCGCAGCGTTGACCTGATCACGGCGGGATCTCGTTATGAAGGAAGAAATGATAAAAAACAAAATTGCGGAGGAAACCGGCACTGCCGTTTTCGGTCCATCTAAACAAAAAAAGAAGTTTCGCATCCGCCGCAGAGACGTTTTTGTTTATGGCGGCATTGCATGGGCGGTGATCCACTTTCTCGTTTTTTGGGTATACGTCAATGCAGGAACGCTTGTAAACTCCTTTTTTGGGGAGCGGTTGGATGGTTCTACTTTCTGGCAGGGGTTCCATTATTACGGCGAAGTGTTCAGCTATGTATTCGGCGGCAAAGTGAATGGCATTCTTTCTCTGCGTTCTTGCCTGAACACTCTCTCCATGATCGCATTGGCGCTGTTTATCAATTTGCCGTTAACGCTTTTGTTTTCATATGCGATTTTTAAAAAGATCCGTTTCCATTCCGTGCTGCGGGTCGGAATGTATCTTCCGTGTGTGGTGTCGCTGGTCATTCTGTCTCTGTTTTATGCGACCTTTGTTTCCGGTGCGGCAAGCAACGGCCCGCTGTTCACTTTGATCGAAAATGCCGGGATAAACAGCGCAGTCGTGCACGACGGTTTTTTGAGCCGAAGCAGTACCGCATGGTGGGGTATTATTGTTTTCAGCGTATGGACGGGTGTGAACGGCAATATCATCTATTTCAGCTCCTCGATGGCGCGCCTGCCGGAAAGTGTGCTGGAGAGTGCCGAGCTTGACGGTGCCACGCAGATGAGGCAGTTCCGCTCTATCGTCATTCCCATGATCTGGCCTACGATCACGACCATGAGCATCACGCTCATCGGCGGTACGGTCGCGTGGTTTCAGCCTGTACAGTTGATGATCGGTATCAATTCTGCGGCAGATACGCAGACGGGCACAATGGCATGGATCATTGTCAGCCAGGTGACGGGCGGGCAGGCGGTCGGATTCCCTGCCGCGTTCGGTGTGGTCATCTCGATCGTATTCAGCGCGCTTGTGCTTTTGTTTAAGTGGGGAATGGAAAAGGTGTTTACGGAGGTGGAATATTGAACCGTTCTGCAATGCGCCATTGGTTCAAGCATCGGAAGATGGCGTTTTCCGACAGGATCGTGCGTGGCATTCTGTTCATCGTAATGACAATTTTGTCGCTGACGTATCTATTTATGTTTGTCTGGTTGCTGCTCAATTCGTTTCGCACATCCGGTGATTATTCACTGGATTCCATGAATATTTTTGACTTTAATAATTTTACTTTTGACAATTATATTACAGCATTCAGCGAACGTATTGCAGGCAGTAATCGCAATCCTGTATATTTGTTGGATACCATTGTAAATACGATCATTGTCGTGTTGGGACAAACGGTGCTCGCCATCACCATTCCCGCGCTGACGGGCTATATCATTGCGAAATACCGTTTCAAGGGGCGCAAGCTCTTGCTCAATGTGGCGGTCGTCTCTATGATCGTGCCGACGATCGGGTCTCTTTCGGCAACATATTCGCTCATTGCGGGGCTTGGACTTCTGAACAACTTTTTGGGCGTGTTCCTGCTCTCGGCAGGCGGTTTCGGGTTTGGTTTTCTGCTTTTCCGAAACTTTTTTGCCGCGATCCCGTGGGACTATGCGGAAAGTGCTTTCCTGGACGGCGCAACGGATATGCAGGTGTTTTTACGTATCATGTATCCGCAGGCGCTGCCCATCATTGCAGCGATTGCTATTACGAGTTTTATCGGAAGTTGGAACGACTACTATACCGCATATATTTACTTACCGCAGATGCCAACGATTTCGCTCGGGGTCAGTCAACTGTATTCCACAATGGAAGCGCGCGGGTTGTTGCCTGTTGCATTCGCAGGCATGACGATGCTCGCGCTGGTTTCGCTGCTCGTATTCGCCTGCTTCAACAAGCTGATCATGAACAATTTTTCGGCTGGCGGCATCAAAGGTTAAAAATTTCAGAGGAGCATATTATGAAAAAAACCGTAAAAGCTGCGTCACTGTTTTTGGCGGCGTCTTTATTGCTTTGTTTGTGCATAACCGGATGTACGGATGAAAAAATACAGCAGGGCGGCGGCACACTGCCCGATTATGACGTAAAAGAAGAAGAGCTTGCCGTATCCATTGCAGGCTGGATCGCGCCCGATACGATCGGTACGGAGGAGCAGATGCGGCTTGTGAAGGATGCGGGCATCGATACGCTGTTTCTCGGCGCGGCTGGGGAGGGAACATATATTCCGAACGTAAGCTCGCCCACGAGCGAGGATCTTTCCGTGTATGCGCTGATGGAGGAATACGGCATGCGCACCTACCTGAACACGAGCGGCAGTATCGGCGGGTTCGCGCAGATCGGGCGGTATGCGGACTTTGATTCCGTGGCGGGGCTTTCTTTTGATGAGCCGAACAAGAGTGAGATCGGGCAGATCGCCGCGCAGGTGAGCTCGTTCAATCAGAGCGGAGAGGGAAAAGATTTTTACGTAAACCTTTTCCCGTCCTTTTCGAGCGAAGTGCAGGCGGATTTCGGCGTAGGGCATTACCGCGAGTATTTGCGCTATTATTGCGACAATGTTTTGGAAAAACTGACTGTTGGCGAAAAATGGCTGTCTGCCGACCGTTATCCGTTGACATTTGACGGGCAGGGCAACCCTGCTTTGGATGTCGGTTGGCTGCAGGATGTGGAGGCAGTAGCAGAGGTCGCGCGTGAGTATGAAGGCATAAAGACAAATTTCTTTATCCAGACCATGCCGTACGGTGGGCAATCGCTGCCCGCAGGCGTGCAGGGCTCGCGTGCGCGGGTGCCTTCCTATGAAGATATCCGCATGCAGGAATATTCTTTGCTGGCTTTCGGGTATGACGGTATCAGCCTGTTTTGTTATATGACGCCCGCCGTCGGTGTGGAATTTACGGAGGAACAGCTTGCCATGCTCGACCGCAGCGGCGAGCCGACGCAGATCTATTACGACGCGCGGAAGGCAAACCGTGAAGTGCTCGCGTTCGATCATGTGTATGTGCAATTTGAATGGCAGGGTGTGTTCACCAACGACGGGGGAACAACGACCGCAGACGGGGACAGGAACAGGACGCAGAATTCATCGTTTTCCAACCTGATCGGGCGTATGGATCTTGCGGAGATCGCATTTATCGACTCGGTGACAACTTCCGAAGATACGCTGTTCGGGTACTTCATGGACGGGGCGGATAATGAGGCGGTGCTTGCAGTGAATTACAATGAAACGACGCTCGGGCTGAAAGATACCGTTACGCTGCGGTTTGACCCCGCTTACGGGTATACGAAGGCGCTGTGCTATGTCGGCGGCGAAAAGGTAACATATGACCTGACCGATAACAGTCTGACATTTACGCTCGGGGCCGGAGAAGGCGTGTTTGCGATCCCGTACTGATACACGGTGTAAGCGGCAGTGCGAAAAATGTTTATGCAAAGAACGGGATGAGTATGGCTACATTGAGAATAAGCGGCTGGTATGTGCCGCCCGCCGATAAAAATACCTTTTGCTTGATACGGGAAGCGGGGCTGAACCACATCTTCATTCAAGGAGATGAGATCGGGAACGGCTGCAAGGATGTTTCTTTGGCGGAAAAATACCTGTGCCTGTGCGATGCGGTCGGCTTGGAAGCATATGTGCAGAAGGGGGATGATGTGCCCGCCGCCGAACTTGCGGGAAAGGCAGACGTGCTGCGGCGCCATAAAAGTTTCTGCGGTGTGTTGGCGTTTGATGAGCCCGCGGCAGACATGTTCCGTGAATTGGGGGAGGAGCGCGTTCGCTTTTTCAGGAACGGTATGCTCGGTGATTTTTTCGTGAATCTGTATCCGTCTTATGCCCGCAGCGAATGGATCATTCACGATTACAATGTATATGTGCGTTCGTTTGCGGAAACATTGGTACGCTCGGGCGGAACAAAGGATTGGCTTTCCTTCGATCACTATCCGCTTATGTATGAACAGGATCATACGTTCGGGCTCACCGAGCACTGGCTTTCCGATACACAGACGGTTGCGGAAACAGGGGAAAAGTTCGGCTTGCGGACAAATGCTTTTGTGCAGACGATGCCGTTTTCGGCGAACGGTGATTCTTATGGCTCGCGTGACCGCGTTCCTTCGCTCGCCGATCTGCGGCTGCAGGTATATACTTACCTTGCGTTCGGCTTCGCAGGTATTACATATTTCTGCGTCGGAACACCTGTTCCGAATTTTGAATTTCTCGAACGGCATTACGCTATGTTTGACCGTGGCGGAAAGCCTACGCCGCTGTATGGTGTGGTGAAACAGCTGAACGGAGAGATCGGTGCTTTTGCGTGCGAATATGCCGCGTTAAAGCGGCAGGGCACCTATATGTGTCGACGATCGGCGTCGGCACAAGTGCAGTATTGTATCGGGCAAAAGCCGTTTTCCTCTACGGAACGGATACGTTTTTTCGCTGCGGACGGCAATGTGCTTTTTGGTCACTTTGCCGGGGACGGGTGTGAGGCGCTCATACCCGTCAATTTCGGCGAAACGACGCGTGAATGTATAAAGCGGTGCACGGTGCGTTTTACAGAACACATGCCTTATACACTTTGGCAGCGCGGAAAATGTACAAGAGCGCGTGGGGAGGAGATGACTTTTCTGTTGGGACCGGGTGAAGGCGTTTTTGTCCGCATCGGCTGATGCGATAAAAAGAACGAAAAGGCTTGTCAAACGGAACGGAAAGCAGTATAATGCTCTCATACGGAGATGTTCAAGACTGTATGAAGTGGATCTGGCTGAAAAACGGGAAAGAAACGGGATATGCGGAATTCTATTCCGCATTTTCTGTTGTGACGAATGATGTGCTGTTGAAAGTAAGTGCAGACAGGCAATATGCCGCTTGGATAAACGGACGGCTCGTTTGTTGCGGGCAGTATACGGATGTTCCGGAGCATAAAGCTGTGGATTCGGTGTCTTTAACTGCTTTCGTACATCGTGGGGAAAATACGCTCCGTATTGTGGCGTACCATGCCGATGCTGATTTTTCTGTGGCGCGTACCATGGAGGCGGGTGTCGCGTTTGAAGTGTATGACGGGGAACGGCTCGTTGCTTCGTCTGGGGAAAAGACTTTTTGCCGCGAGGCGGAGGGATATACCGTCAGTGACATCATCACGCCGCAGCTCGGGTATGGCTGGGGGTATGATTTTTGCCGCACGGGCGGGGAGTGGCTTTTCGGCGAGGTTGTGAAAAACGTCTTTTGCGAAGAGCCGCGGCCCGTGCCTCCGTGCGCAGTCGGCGAACCTGTATCTGCAATCGTCTGTGCGCAGGGAGTTTATCGGTACGGCGGCGGAAAAACGGCGGCGGAAAAAGCGCAGTCGGCGTGGCTTTCCTCCCGCTCTTTTGCGGAGATGACGGGGAAGGATCGTTTACGGTTTGCGGCGCTTCCGGAGCCTGTCCGCTTTGCCGGTGATGGGGGAGACGGTGTATATGTGCTTGTCGATCTTCTGCGTGAAACGGCAGGGCATCTTTCGTTGTCGGTCAATGTACCGTGCGCGGTGCGGGCAATTCTTGTTTGGGGCGAACATCTTTCGGATCTGCGCGTGCGATCTTTTGTAGGGGAGAGGAATTTTGCGGTTCCGCTTCAACTCAGGGCGGGGGAAAATGTATTGGATGACTATCTGCACCGTTTGGGCGGCAGGTATCTGTGTCTGTTTGCCGAAGGTGTGGAAGTCACTGTTGCGCGGCTGAGCCTGCGCGAATCATTGTATCCCTTCAAAATGGTTCCAAAGTATTTTAATGACGGGCTGCTCGGTGCGATCTATGCGGCAGGCGTGCGCACGCTGCAGCTGTGCGCGCATGAGCATTATGAAGACTGCCCGTGGAGGGAACAGGCTTTGTACGGCATGGACTCGCGCAATCAAATGTTGTACGGGTACGGCGCTTTTCAGGAATTCAGGCTGCCGCGTGCTTCGCTGCGTCTGATGGCATATTCTGTGCAGGAAGACGGGCTTGTTGCTCTCTGTGCGCCTGCGCGCGAGGCCGTGTGTATTCCATCGTTCAGTGTGTGGTGGATGCTTGCTTTGTGTGAAAATGCCGAAGCTGCATACGATGCTGCGTTTGTGCGTGAAATGCTTCCTTATGCGGAGCGTATGCTGGAATCGTTTCGTATACGGACGGACAGGAACGGCGTCAACGCTTTCACTGAACCGCGTTTTTGGAATTTTCATGAATGGAGCGACGGGTTAAGCGGCGGGCAGACTTTCCGGACGGAGGAGTGTGCGTCTTATGCAGACGGGCCTCTTACGGCATTATTGCAGCGTGCAGTCACTAAGCTGGCAGCGCTGGAACGGCGGGAAGGGCGGAATGCGCAGGCGCAGGGTATGGAAATGTACGCGGCAGAGCTTGCTGCCGCGCTTGAACATTACTATGAGCAGGAGAGCGGGCTGTATGCAACATTTCTGCGCGGCGAAGAGCGGGAAGGGCACCATGTTTTTATGCAGGCGGCTATGGTTCTGACGGGAAGTGTGCCGGCGGAGCGCGTGTTCAGGCTTGCCGGCGAATTGAAGCATGCAAAGCGGTGTGTCCCGTGCACGCCTGCGGCGTTTCAAATGAAATATGAGGCGATCATGTCTGCAGACGGGGATAAACGGTTTTGTTTGGATGAGATCTGTAATGTTTTCGGGAAGATGCTGTTTTCCGGTGCAACGTCTTATTGGGAGACGGAACACGGGGAAGCGGACTTCGGGGATGCGGGAAGCCTTTGCCATGGCTGGGCGGCAGTTGCTTGCTGGTTTTTGGATCGGTATGGAGAATAAGCATTTTTCCGTCTGCCGTTATTTTCGGGTAAGATCATATAAGAGAACCGCACCCCGCCTTTCTGCGGGGCGCGGAACATTTTGGGGGAGGGCAGGGCGCGAAACCTTTTGCAGGGCAGGAACGCAAAGCGTTTTATGCGGTTTGGCGTGCGGCGTTCTGACGGGAAGGGGCGCGCAGCGCTTTATGCGGGCAGGATCACCGTAAAGGACGTTCCCTTTTGCGGCTCGCTTCTGACGAGGATCTCGCCGTCGCAGAGGGTCACGATCCGCTTTACGAGCGCAAGCCCCAGCCCGTTCCCTTCGGCGGAGTGCGAGGTGTCTCCCTGGTAAAATTTTTCAAAGATGTGCGGCAGCGCCTTTTCGTCGATCCCGCACCCGTGGTCTTCTACGGTGACATATACGTTTTTATCCGCCGTCCGCAGTTCGATGCGGACGGCGGCGTTTTGCGCGGAAAATTTGACGGCGTTTCCGATCAGGTTGTACCAGACATGGAACAGGATGCCCGCGTCGCCGCAGTATTGCACGTCGGGCAGCGAAAGGTCAAAGGAGATGTTTTTCGCCGCCCACTCGCTTTCGAGCATGAGAATGGTCTTGCGGATCTGTTCAGACAGGCCGAACGGCTTTTTGCCCGTCAGGCTCTTCTGGTTTTCCAGCTTGGAAAGGTTGAGGATGTTGCCCGTAAGCACGGAAAGTTTGTGCGCGTTGGAAATGATCTTTTCCAAATACTCCTGCGCCTTGCAGGAGGAAAGGTCTTTGCTCTGCAAAAGGGCGGCATACCCTTCGATCGCCGCGAGCGGGGTCTTGAATTCGTGCGAAACGTTGGAAACAAAATCGGAGCGCAGCGTTTCAACGCCCGCAAGTTCCTGCGTCATGGCGTTGAAGCCGCCGTACAGTTCGCGTATGGCGGCGAACATGCTCTTTTCTTTGAGCCGTACAGAAAAATCTCCTGCGGAAACGCGGCGCAGCCCGCTGCTCAGCCTTTCGATGGGCTTGAAGATCTGCTTTATGACCAGAATGGCGACGACCGTGCCGAGGATCGCGCCGAGGACGACCGTAAAGACGATGGGGAACATCCCCGCGGGGGCGGGCGGGGCGTCGCTGCGGCGCAGCAAAAGGAACATCGCCGCGCTCATGATCAGCGTTGCGATGACGAGGATGAGCACGGCGACGAGCGCGAAATACAGCCATACCAAAGACGTGCGTTTGAAGGAATCTTTACGCTTCATCGTTTTTCACCGCCTTGTACCCGAGCCCGCGGATGGTCACGATCGTGAAATCGGGGTTGTTTTCAAATTTATCCCGCAAACGGTTGATGTGCGTGTTGATGGTGCGGTCGTCCGTCTCCGAATCCATGCCCCAGATCTCGTCCATCAGCTGCTGCCGCGTAAAGATCTTCCCGGGGTAAGAGAGCAGTTTGAACAGCAGGCTGAATTCTTTCAGCGGCAGGATCATTTCGTGCCCGCCCGTTCTGACCGTCATGCCCTCGAAGTCGAGCACGGTAGAGCCGATAACGATCTTCCGCTCCGCGCTGATCTTCGCCCGCCGCAGGAGCGCTTTCACGCGCATGAGCAGCTCTTTTACGTTGATCGGCTTGACCATGTAATCGTCCGCGCCGAGCGTGAACGCCTTTTGCAGCGAGTCGTAATCGTCCCGCGCGGTCACGATGAGCAGGGGGCAGAAGATGTCCGCCTCCCGCAGGTTTTTCGTCAGTTCGAACCCGTCCATCTTCGGCATCATGATATCGGCGACGATCAGGTCGATGACGGTATCGGCGAGAACGGAAAGCGCCTGCTCCCCGTTCTCCGCGCCGCGCGCGCGGTAGCCGTTTTCGCTTAGCGCGCTGCATAAAAGTTCGCGCAGATCGGGGTTGTCTTCCACCACAAGTATATGGAACATTTTCTCCCTCCCGCTTTCAGTGTAGCATATCTTTGTGTTCGTTGATGCCTCTGAACTTTCACCATTATAACACATAAAAATAAACGCAGGATAAACATTTCACACGGCTGTCAGAAAGTTTATCCTGCGTTTATCTTTGCGCGATTTTCCGTTTACTTTGTTCTGCTATAATAAGACCTGCGGCGCGGCGGAATGCCGCCTGCGGGCGGCGAAACTTGTACAGACCGAAAAAAGCTCTGCCTGCGGCTGCCGCAAACGGAAAAGGACGGAGAAGAGCAAATGGCATACCTTCGCATTGCGAACCTGAAAAAGAGCTACCGCGTTTCCCGCACGGAAAAGCAGCAGGTGCTGCGCGGCATCAACGTGGAATTCAAGCGGGGCGAATTTGTCGCCGTGCTCGGCGAATCGGGCTGCGGCAAGTCTACGTTCATGAACATCCTGGGCGGGCTCGACCAGGATTACACGGGCAGCATCGTGCTGGACGGCGAATTTTTGAAGGACTATTCGGAAAAGAAGCTGGACGACTACCGCAAGAGCCGCGTGGGGCTGATCTTCCAGAATTACAACCTCATCAGCCATATGACGGTGAAGGAGAACATCGAAGTCGCCATGGCGATGAGCAACATCGGCAGGGAGGAGCGCAAGGCGCGCACGCAGGACGTTCTGGCGCAGGTGGGGCTTGCCGAGTATGCGGATAAGCTGCCCAACCAGCTTTCGGGCGGGCAGCGCCAGCGCGTGGCGATCGCCCGCGCGCTCGCCAACACGCCCGAGATCCTGCTTGCCGACGAGCCGACGGGCGCGCTGGACAAGGATTCCGCGGAACAGGTCATTCAGATCCTGAAAAACATCGCCGGGTCGGGCAAGCTCGTCATCGTGGTCACGCACTCGCAAAAGGTCGCTTCGGCGTGCAGCCGCATCCTGACGATCGACGACGGTGTGATCAAATCGGACGAAAAGCAGTACGATGTTCCGACGAATACCCCGAAGTCGAAGGCGCAGAGGACGCAGAACATCCGCCTGAAAGAGCTGTTCAAACTCGCCTATTCCAACATCGTACAGACCAAAAAGCGCAGCTTTCTCGTCTCTGTGGGCATGTCCATCGGCATCGCCGCCGTCATTCTCGTATTCTGTCTGAGCGGCGGCATAACAAGTTACGTCAACGGGCAGCTCGCCGGCTCCATGAACGCATTGCAGATCCAGGTCGTTTCCGAATCCTCCATTTCCGACAGCAGGATCGAAGATATAGAGGAGCTGGAGGGCGTCGACTATGTGGCGGAGGGCACGTACGTCCGCCTGAGTTCGTATTACGATTACGGCGGCGACGAGGGGACGATCATGCTGCTGCGCTCTTCGTATGACGCGCTGGAAAGGGAGCTGATCGCAGGGGAAGT
The DNA here is from genome assembly GCA_949282395.1 of uncultured Bacillota bacterium. Taxonomy (GTDB): domain Bacteria; phylum Bacillota; class Clostridia; order Christensenellales; family Borkfalkiaceae; genus Borkfalkia. The sequence continues at coordinate 11,034 of CASDPE010000036.1, forward strand.
CTGCGCGGACGGAGAGATCCTCATCAGCGAAGCGTTCGCGGAAAACCTGTACAACAAGACGATCAGCGACGCAGACGGGCTGATCGGCAGGCAGATCGACATCCGTTACGGCGGGAAGGTGACGGAATTTACCATCGGCGGCGTGTATGCGGACGAAAGCGACTACGCCGATTACGCCTGCGCGTATGTCACAAAGAGCGATCTTTCCTCCATGTTCGGCAAGGCGAACAAAACGCTGCGCACAAACGTGCTGTACGTATACGTGCAGGATACGTCCTACATCTCCGCCGTAAAAGAGAGCGTCGAAGCGATGGGCTATACCGCCTCGCGCGACGATTCCACGGTGGAAACGCTGCTCGAATACGTCGACCTCGGCACCAAAGTTCTCACGGGGTTTGCGCTCATCTCCATCGTCGTATCCGCGATCATGATCTTCATCGTCACGTATACGAGCGTCGTCGAACGCACCAAAGAGATCGGCGTGCTGCGTGCGGTCGGCGGGCGAAGGAAGGACGTAACGCTCCTGTTCATCCTCGAATCCGCCATCATCGGCGCGTTTGCGGGGCTGATCGCCGTCGCCTTTTCGCTGTTCATCAGCATCGTTGCCAACCTCATCGTAAATCAGTACGTCGGGTCGTGGCTCGTATCCTTGAACGCCGTCGTCTATGCCTGCTGTTTCATCGCCAGCGTTGCGGTGGGCATCGGCTCGGGGTTGCTGCCCTCCGTACAGGCGGCAAACCTTGACCCTGTGGAGTCGTTGAGGAGCGAATAAATGAAAAACAGCAAAAGAGACCTGATCCACCGCATGGAGGTGGAGGACGACCTCGGCATCCGCCGCGGGGCAAAAAAGCGGTTCGTCGTGCCGAACAAGGTCTACATCCTCATCAAGATCGTTCTGATCGCCGCGATCCCCGCCGTGTACTTTCTCTGTTCGCCCCTTCTCATCCTTGTCGTGCTCGCCTATTTCGGGCTGATCGCGATCACGAGGAACATCGAAAAGAATTTCAACCTCGGGCTGAAAAAGGATCTGCGCATCCGCCTGCCGAAGGCGGACAGCCTGCTTTGCCTGCTGCTGGTCATCATCACGGCGGCGGGCGTGGCGGTCTCTTCCGTCTCCATGACGCAAAGGGGCAGCATGTTCGAGGGGTTTGACGATTCGCAGCTGGAAGAGGTGGTCGAAGAGGGCGCGTTTTCCTCGTCGGATTTCGTCTGGATGCAGGTCTGGACGAAGGTGAAAGACGTCGGCACGCTGATGACGGGCACGCGCTATCTCTTTCAGGAACAGCGCGGGTTCGGCGGGTTCGGCGGAGAACCGCCGGAGGGCTTTTCGCCCCCGTCCGGCGCGGATATGCCCGATCTTTCCGAACTGTTGGAGGATATGCCCTTTTCCGTGATGTTCGGGTCCATCGTGAAGGCGGTGGATACGGGGATCCTGCTCATTATTTGTATATGCGGGCTGGTCTCGGTACGGAAATTCAAAAAACTGACAAAGTAGCGGCGCTGCGGAGGGAGAAGATGGAAAAGATCGCGTCGGCAAAAAAGCTGGAAGCGGAGGGCAGGGCGGCGGAGGCTGCCGCGCTGTATGAACAGGCGTTCGGCGAAACGGACGAGGATTGGATGGCGGTCAAGGCGGGCGAACTGTACCGCGCCGCGGGGAACGCGAAAAAAGGGCGGCAGGTCATCGACCGCGTGATCGGCTGCGGCAACCCGATCATCTATGACAGGCTGCTCCGCTTTTATTTCGATACGGGCGACTATAAAGGGGCGTCCGATCTGTTTTCGGAGCTTTTCACCGACGCCGTGCGGGAAAAGCGCATGGCGTTTGCAGACAGGCTCCTGCGGGCGGGCGCGTTCGGCGAGGCGGAAGAATGGTACAAGACCTGCATCGGAACCGTTGCAAACGATCCTTATCCCTATCTGAGCGCTACGGGCGACGTGCAGGCGGAGCAGTACGGGTATTTTGTGCGCCGCGCGCTGCGCAGGGGAGACAGGCATTTCCGCCGCGGCGCGTACAGAGAGGCGCTTGCGCAGTATGCGCACGCGGCAAAGCTCTCCGATTATGCGAAAAAGAAGCAGGCGGAATGCTGCTTCCTGCTCAAAGATTTTGAAAGGGCGAAGAACCTGTACCGCGAGCTTGTGCAGAAAACGGACGACGCGTACTTCAAGTTCATGCTCGCCGAGTGCTACAACAGCGAAGACGTGGACGTGAACACCTTGGAAGACGCGCTGTATTGGTACGAATACGCGCTGGAAGGCGGCTGCGAGTTCGTCTATTACCATCTGGGGCTCTGCTACCAGTTCGGGCGGGGCACGGAGGAAGACCTTGCCAAGGCGGAAAAGATGTTCGAGGAGGGAACAAAATACAAGATCGACGAGGGCGACTGCTATTGCAAGCTCGGGAATTTGGCGTATATGCGCGGCGATACGGACAAAGCGGCGGAGTACTACCGCAAAGCCGCGAAGCTGAACAATGCGCGGGCGCTTCTGAACATTGCGATCGGGTACCTGAACAAAGAGATCCGCTGTTTCCGCTTCGGCGAGGTGAAATGCTTCCTCGCCAAGGCGGCGGCGCTCGGCAGCCGCAGGGCGTACGATCTTTTAAAAGAGCTGGAACAGTGAACGCAGCGGCAAAAACGGAGGCGTGCGCCGCCCTTTTCGGGCGGCGCACGCCTTTTCTCTGCATTTTTACCGCAAAACGGAAGGGTCGGTACGCCTGTGATTTACAGACAATAAAGAAAAGGGCGCGTCGGGGGCAGGGAGGGCGTCGGCGGCGTGCGGTGCAGCGGAGGAGCGGGCGCGGCGGCGTCTGGCGCAGTCCGGCGAGGTGACGGACGGGGCGACGCTGGCGGAGGTCGCGAAGGCGATCGCGGAGCGGGACAGGCAGGATTCGGAGCGCAGGATCGCGCCGCTGAAGCCCGCTCCCGATGCGGAATTGATCGATACCACCGGCTTCGCCGTCGGCGCCTCGCTGCTCATCAACACGTACCGTGACGGGGACATCGTGAAGGGCGTGCTCGCCGCCTGCGAGCGCATCCGCGGCGCGTACGCGCTCGTCGTG
>CASDPE010000037.1 GCA_949282395.1 uncultured Bacillota bacterium
TGAAAAGCTCGCGCGCAGCCTTGCCGCGCTGCACCCCGAAGCGCGCGCGGCGGAGGCGCATCCGCTCGCGGGCGAAGCGGAGGTGAGCGAGGGCGAGGCAGAGGAGCTTTTGCGCGGCTACCTCGCGGAATACGACATCGCGTCCGTGCGCGCCGCAGGCAAAGAGGAGGGCGCACTGCCCTGCTATGCCTTCACCGCCGAAGACGGCGCGGGCAGGCAGTACTATGCGCAGCTCACCGAGCGCGGCGGCAGGCTCGCTCTGCTGGAAAGCTACGCTCCCTGCACGCAGAACAACTACGACGCGGATACCTGCGAACAGATCGCGCAGAACTTTCTGGAACGGTGCGGCTACGCGGGCATGGAGGCGGTATGGCACAGCGAAGCGGGCACAGACTGCACCGTTGAGCTCGTCCCCGTCGAAAACGGCGTGCTGCTGTACCCTGACCGCGTCATGGTCAAAGTCTGCCGCGAACGCGGCTGCGTGACGGGCGTGGTGGCGGGGAACTACCTGCTGCACCACCGCGCGCGCGGCGTCGGCGGGGCAAAGGTGCCTGCGGCAAGGGTGCGCGCCAATGCGGAGCGGAAGCTGGAAAACGTCTCTCTGCGCCTGGCGCTCATCCCGCAGGCGGGCGGCGAACTGCTGTGCTGGCAGGTGCGCGGCGAATACGCGGGCACAACGTACTTTGCGTATGTAGACGCAAACACGGGCAGGACGGCAGAGATCCGCGCCGTGCGCGGCACGGACAGGGGCGAACTGCCGCTGTAACGGCAGGGGAAGGGCGCAGAGCCCTTCCCTTTCCGCAAAAGAGCGTTTTGCGTACAGAATATAAATGACAAAAATTTCCGCCGCGGGTTGACAAAACGCCCGCGGCGGTCTATAATAAAAAAAGACGGGCAGCCAGCCCGCCGCTATGCAAACATATCACGCAGGGAGTTACGCTCATATGGCAATGAAACGCTCGAACATCATTCTCAAAGGCATCCGCGCGGACGAAATGAGTTTCAAACTCAACAACGTGCGCCCGCAGGAGGGCAAGCTGGACTTAAAACCCACCTTTTCGCGCAAGGTGCGCCGCGCCGTCGAAAACGAGCGGGTGTGTTTCGTCACCCTCTCCGTGCAGATCGCGAGCGCGCCCGAAAGCCCCAAGCCGTTCGACCTGCTTGCGTCCGTCACGGGCATCTTTGAAACGGACGCTTCCACCGAAGAGGAAAGGCGCTTTGCCGTCGTGGAATGCACGCAGCTGCTCTTCCCGTACCTGCGTTCGGCGGTGACCAACCTTACGACCGCCGCCATGAGCGCGCCCGTCGTGCTGCCCGTGGTCAGCGGCGCGCTGTTCCCCGAAGACCGCAAACTCGAAGACGAATATTTCAGCTAAACAAAAATTTGCCGCGCCGTGCGCGGCGGGAGCGTACCGAAATGAACAAAGACGAGATCAAAGAGTTTTTGCCTCACCGCGAGCCGATGCTGCTTTTGGATGAGGTCGAAGTCAATGCCGAAACGGGCGAGGCGGTGGGCAAGTACACCGTCCGCGGCGATGAATTCTTTTTGCAGGGGCACTTCCCCGGGCATCCCATCGTGCCGGGCGTCATCCAGTGCGAGATGATCGCGCAGACCGCCGTGGCGCTGCTGCCGGACTGCAAGGGCAAAACGCCGCTGTACACGGGGCTGAACAACGTCAAGTTCAAAAACCCGCTGCTGCCCGGCGATACCGCCGTCATGACCGTCGCGCTCACCAACCGCCGCGGCGTGTTCTGTTTTGCCAAGGGGAACCTTTCCGCCAACGGCAAGGTCTGTACGTCGGCGGAATTTTCCTTCGCCATTCTGCCGCCCAAGGCAGATGCGCAGGCGTGACCGCGCTTCGGCAGGTTACGCCGTTTTGTCGTTGTACGGTGGAAAACGGCGCCGATACGGCATATTTTTTGTGTACGTTTGCGGGAAAAACGCCGCAGGTGCGGGCAGTCGCTTGACTTAGACCGGCGAATCCCCTATAATTGGTAACAGGCTGCCGCCCGCGCGGGTGCGCGCGGGCGCGGCGGCAACGGATGTGTACGAGGTGGCAGAAATGTCTTTTTATATAGCGGGAACGGGCAGCGCCCTTCCCGGTAAAGTCGTTTCCAATGAGGATCTGACGGCATTTTTGGACACTTCGGACGAGTGGATCTATACGCGGACGGGCATCCGCCGCCGCCGCGTGCTCACGGACGAAACGCTGAACGGGCTTGCCGTCCTCTCCGCGCAGCGCGCCCTCGAAGACGCGGGCGTGCAGGGGAAGGACGTAGACCTCATCCTCTGCGCGACCATGCGCGGGGATACGGTCACCCCGTCGCTCGCATGCGCCGTTGCCGAGGCGATCGGCTCGCGCGCGCCCGCGTTGGACGTGAACGCCGCGTGCGTCGGCGTGCTGTACTGTATGGAGATCGCCGATTCCTTTATCGCCGCGGGCAAGGCGGAAACGGTGCTGATCGTCTCTGCCGAGGCGATGAGCAAGCTGCTGGACTGGACAGACCGTTCCACCTGCGTGCTCTTCGGCGACGGGTCGGGCGCGCTCGTGCTCAAAAAGGGCGCGGGCAGGCTGGCGGGCGTGCTCTCCACCGACCCCGATACGCACGTCATCCGCATGCCCAACTACGAGGGGCTGAACAGCCCGTACAATCAGAGCGCGCGCGAGCCGCTCTCCATGCATATGGACGGCGGCGAAGTGTACAAATTCGCCGTCAACGCGATGGGGCGCAACATCGAAGAGGTGTGCCGCCTTGCGGGCATCGCCCCTGCGGAGGTGGATTGGTACCTTCCGCACCAGGCGAACATCCGCATCATCGACGCGAGCCTGCGCAAATTCAGGATCCGCAAGGAAAAGGTGCTCACCAACATCGCCGAGTACGGCAACATGAGCGCGACGTCCGTCTCCGTCCTTTTGGACGAGTACGCCCGCCGCGGCACCTTTAAAAAGGGCGACAGGCTCTTGTTCGTCGCCTTCGGCGCGGGGCTGACCAGCGGCGCCGTTCTGGTGGAGTGGGGCAGGGGCTGACCCCGCCGCACGGTATTGTTTTTTTGCGGCGCTTGCCGCGGGAAATATTTTTTAAATCCAAAAGAAAGGAGAAAACATCATGGAAACTTTGGAAAAGCTGAAAGAGATCCTGGCAGACTGCAAGGGCGAGGACATCGACGTCACCCCCGAGACCACGTTTGACGAACTGAACTTTGACTCTCTTGACAAGGTGGACATCGTCATGCAGATCGAGGACGCATACGGCATCACGCTGGGCGACAACCTGCAGCTCTCCACCGTCGGCGAGCTCATTCAGAAGATCGACGAAGCCGTCGCCAACAAGTAAGGCAAGAGGGGCTGCGGCATGCAGACGAAGCTGACAAAACTGCTCGGGATACAGTACCCGATCATACAGGGCGGCATGGCGTGGATCGCCGACGCCTCGCTGGCGAGCGCCGTCTCCAACGGAGGCGGGCTCGGCATCATTTCCGCGATGAACGCGGACGCGGAGTGGGTGCGCGGGGAGATCCGCAAATGCCGTTCGATGACGGATAAGCCCTTCGGCGTGAACATCATGCTGATGAGCCCGTATGCGGACGAAGTCGCGCAGATGGTCGCCGAAGAAAAGGTCGCCGTCGTCACCACGGGCGCGGGCAACCCGTCTCGCTTTGTAAAGGCGTGGAAGGAAGCGGGCGTCAAGATCCTGCCCGTGGTCGCCTCCACCGCTCTGGCGCGCATGGTCGAGCGCGCGGGCGTTGACGCCGTGATCGCCGAAGGCGGCGAAAGCGGCGGGCACGTCGGCGACCTCACCACCATGGCGCTCGTGCCGCAGGTCGCAGACGCGGTGCATATCCCCGTCGTGGCGGCGGGCGGCATCGCGGACGGGCGCGGCATGGTCGCGGCGTTCGCGCTGGGCGCCTGCGGCGTGCAGATGGGCACGCGCTTCCTCGTCGCCGACGAATGTACGGTCAGCGACGTATATAAGCAGAAGGTGCTTGCGGCAAAGGATATTTCCACGACCGTTACGGGCAGGCGGCTCGGTCACCCCGTGCGCGCCATCAAAACGGCGTACATGAACGCCTATGCCAAGCTCGAAGCGGACTCCAACTACCCCGACGAAAAGCTCGAAGCGTTCGGCGCGGGTTCGCTGCGCAAAGCGGCGAAGGACGGCAACGTCGAAGAAGGCTGCTTCCTCGCCGGGCAGATCGCGGGCATGGTCAACAAGCGCCAGCCCGCCGCCGAGATCATTCAGGACGTGATGCGCAAGGCGGAGGAGATGATGGAGGGCGTAAAGTGGGAGCTGTAGCCTTCCTGTTTGCGGGGCAGGGCGCGCAGGTGCCCGGCATGGCGTCCGAGATCAAGGACGTCCCCAAAGTAAAAAAACTCTTCGACCTTGCCGAAGGCATCGCCCCCGGCACGGTCGAAGCCATGCTGCACGGCTCGCAGGAGGAGCTCAACCGCACCCTGCTCACGCAGCCGACGATGTTCCTTGCCGACCTCGCGTACGCGTACGTGAAGGAGCAGGAGCTGGGCGCGCCCGCGTGCGCGTGCGGTTTTTCGGTCGGGGAAGTACCCGCGCTGTGTTTTGCGGGTATGCTCTCCGAAGAGGACGCCTTCCGCGCCATCGTAAAGCGCGCGGAGCTGATGGAAGCGTACACGCAGCGCGTTGCGGGCTGCATGCTCGCCGTCGTCAAGCTGCCCGCCGATAAGGTGGAGGCGCTGTGCGACGGCACGAACACCCACCCCGCCAACTACAACGGCGCGCTGCAAACGGTCGTCGCCTGCCGTGCGGAAGCGGAGGAGGCATTCACCGCCAAAGTGAAGGAAGCGGGCGGCAGGGCGATGAAGCTGCGCGTTTCGGGCATGTTCCACTGCCCCGAGCTTGCGCCCGAGGCGGAGGCATTTGAAGCCTTTTTGCGCACGCTCACATGGCATGCGCCGCGCCTGCCCGTCTACGCCAACCTCACGGCGCAGCCGTACGAAGGCGATTTCGCGCATACGCTCGCTCTGCAGATGCGTTCGCCCGTCCGCTTTACCGAGACGGTCGCGAACATGCGTGCCGCGGGGGTAGACGAATTTACGGAAGTCGGGCCCGGGAACGTGCTGACGGGGCTTGTACAGCGCGGCTGAACGCGGCGCAAAAAAGAGGTGATCCTATGGCAGAAAAGAGAGTAGCGCTCGTAACGGGCGCGGGCAGGGGGATCGGCGCGTGCATCGCAAAGACGCTCGCCGCAGATGCGTGCGACATTGCGGTCGTCGATTACAGCGATGCGTCCGCCGCCGAAGAAACCATGCGTGAGCTGGCGGAGCTTGGCGCCGCGGCGCGCTATTATCAGTGCGACGTTTCCGGCTTTGCCGCCGTCAAAGCGGTCGCGGATCAGATCGTAAAAGATTTCGGCAAGATCGATATTTTGGTAAACAACGCGGGCGTGACCGCGGATGATCTGCTCCTGCGCATGAGCGAAGCGGAGTGGGACAGGGTGCTTTCCATCAACCTGAAAGGCTGTTTCAACATGATCAAGCACGTCACCCCGTACATGCTGCGCAAGCGCTACGGGCGCATCGTTTCCATCAGTTCGGTCGTGGGGCTGATGGGCAACGCGGGGCAGGCGAATTACGCGGCGAGCAAGGCGGGCATCATCGGGCTCACAAAGTCCGTCGCCAAAGAGCTGGGCAGCCGCAATATCACGGCAAACGCCGTCGCGCCGGGCTTTATCCGTACGGCGATGACGGACGCGCTCACCGACGAGCAGAAGCAGGCGATGTACAAACTCATTCCGCTCGGCAGCCTCGGCGAAGTGCAGGACATCGCGAACGCGGTGAAATTCCTCGTTTCGGAGGACGCGCGCTACATCACGGGCGTCGTTCTCAAAGTGGACGGGGGGATGTATATCTGAAAAGAGAATTCGCGCAAATCTCGCAAAAGAGATGCTGCGGCTAACGAAGCTGATTTTGCGAAGCGGCTGCTTGCAGACATTTATGCAAAATCGGCGAAGTTGACGGCGGCGAAGCCGTCGCTATGCGCGATTTTGAGGGGACAACCGCTGCCCTTGCGGGACAGCCGTTTTCCCCTCTGCGCATGACCTTTGAAGGCTTCTCCTATTAAAAAGTCATGCGCATTCACCCTTTTCGTATGAGCCGAAAGTTTTCGCCAAATTGGGGGCGCTTACCGAAAAGCGTGGTTTTCGGACGCGCGATTTGATTGTTGAAAAGGGCTCCCGAAAATCGCAGCGTGCGAATGCACTGCGAGATTTTTGGGAAGAGGAGTACGGGAAGCGCGCACGCGAGCATTGCCCCTTGGGGCAATGCGAGAGCGCAGCCGACTGCTCCGACGAGGGGGCGCTTGCAAAAAGTGTGATTTTTGCGCGCGCAATCTGATTATGAAAAGCGCTTATTCAAAATGCGATTTTGAAACGCGCAGAAAGTTGTTAAAAGAGTTGCTTGCGCAGAAGTTAATCAAAAAAGTGATGGAAAATAAGCGGCGATGCAACGCCGCGGCAGGCAGAACAGGGGATACAACGGAGGGACTATGGAAGCAAGGCGCGTTGTCGTCACGGGGCTGGGTGCGATCACCCCGCTCGGGAACGACGTAAAAACGACGTGGGAGAATATGAAGAGGGGCGTGAACGGCATCGATACGGTGACCAAGTTCGACGCCTCCGAATATAAATGCAGCCTCGCGGGCGAGGTGCGCGGGTTTGACCCCGCGCTGTACCTGCCGCGCGGCGAAGTGCGCAGAACGGATCTGTTCACGCAGTACGCCATCGCCGCCGCGACGCAGGCGTATGAAGACAGCGGCATGACCGCCGAAAGCATCGAACCGGAGCGCTTCGGCGTCTACATCGGTTCGGGCATCGGCGGCGTGAGCACGCTCATCGAAGAGCATCTGAAAATGCTTGAAAAAGGCCCCGGCAGGGTCTCGCCGTTCTTCGTGCCGATGATGATCTCGAACATGGCGGGCGGCATGGTCGCCATCAAATACAATGCGCAGGGGCCGAACATCTGCGTCGTCACCGCCTGCGCCACCTCCACCAACAGCCTGGGCGAGGCGTACCGCGTCATCAAGGCGGGCTATGCGGACGCAATGCTGGCGGGCGGCAGCGAGGCGGCGATCCTGCCGCTGTGCTTTGCGGGCTTCATCAGCTGCCAGGCGCTTTCCCAGAGCACGGATAAAGACCGCGCGTCCGTTCCCTTCGATAAGGAGCGCGGCGGGTTCATCATGGGCGAAGGCGGCGCCGTGCTCATGCTGGAAGAATACGCACACGCAAAGGCGCGCGGCGCGCGCATCTATGCCGAAGTCGTCGGCTACGGCTGCACGAACGACGCTTATCACATGACCGCTCCCAACCCCGAAGCGGCGGCTTCCGCACGCGCCATCGAGCTTGCTGCCAAAGAGGGCGGCGTCCGCGCGGGCGCGGACGTATACGTCAACGCGCACGGCACGGGCACCCCGCTCAATGACAAGACGGAGACGCACGCGCTGAAACGCGCGTTCGGGCAGGACGCGTACAAACTGCACGTTTCGTCCACCAAGTCCATGACGGGGCACATGCTCGGCGCGGCGGGCGGCGTAGAGGCGATCGCCTCCGTGCTCGCGCTGCACGAAGGCGTCATCCCCCCGACCATCAACTACAAGGTGCCCGATCCCGAATGCGACCTTGACGTCACGCCGAACGAGGCGCGCTCCGCCGCGCTGACCTACGCGCTGTCTACGTCGCTCGGCTTCGGCGGGCACAACGGGTGCATCGCATTCAAGAAGATCTGAACACATAAATATGCGTTTATAACATTTATGTTATGGGCGCATTTTTCTATTCCTTTGCAGAGGAGGCAAAGCATGGATAAAAAGCTGATACGCGAATACATCAAACTGTTCAAAGAGAGCGGGCTCGCCAGAATGGAGATCGAAGAAAAGGCGGGGGGAGACAGTTTTTCCATCAAGCTCGAAAACGCGGGGAGCGCGGCTCCCTACGCCCTCCCGCCCGTGCAGTTCGTGCAGGCGGCGGAGAGCGACGAGGGGGAAAAGGCAGACCTTTCCTCCGTCAAAGACTACAACAAATACCGCGACGTGAAGTCGCCGATGGTCGGCATCTTCTACACCGCGCCCTCCCCCGACGCGGAGCCGTTCGTCAAAGTGGGCAGCAAGGTCAGAAAGGGGGATACGCTGTGCATCATTGAGGCGATGAAGCTGATGAACGACGTCGTCGCCGAAGAGGACGGCGAGATCGTAGAGATCTGTGCGGAAAACGGCTCGCTCGTCGAGTTCGGGCAGGTCTTGTTCAAGATCTTTTAAGCGTGTCGCCCCGCCTGCGGGCGGGCGTTTATGAGGCAAAGTTTCATGTTCAGTAAAATATTGATCGCAAACCGCGGCGAGATCGCCGTGCGCATCATCCGCGCCTGCAACGAAATGGGCATCCGCACCGTTGCGGTGTATTCGGAAGCGGACGCGCAGGCGCTGCACGTCAATCTGGCGGACGAAAGTTACTGCATCGGCGGCGCGCTGTTAAAGGACAGTTACCTGAATATGACGGCGATCATCGACGTCGCCATCGCCACGGGCTGCCAGGCGATCCACCCCGGCTACGGGCTTTTGAGCGAAAACCCGCGTTTTGCAGAACTCTGCGAAAAGTGCGGCATCAAGTTCATCGGGCCTTCGTATACCGTCATCGCCAAAATGGGCGATAAGGACGAGGCGCGGCGCACCATGCGCGCGGCGGGCGTGCCCGTCGTGCCCGGGCTGGACGAGATCGCGGACGTTTCCGAAGCGAAAAAGTTCGCGGCGCAGATCGGCTATCCCGTCATCGTCAAGGCGAGCGCGGGCGGCGGCGGCAGGGGCATCCGCATCGTCTGGAAGGAAGAGGACTTTGAAAACGCCGTTTTAACGGCGTCTGCCGAGGCGCAGTCTGCCTTCGGCAACGGAAAAGTGTACCTTGAAAAGTACCTGACGGACGTAAAACACGTGGAGATGCAGATCGTTGCGGATACCTTCGGCAACGTCGTCTGCCTCGGCGAGCGAGACTGCTCCATGCAGCGCAAAAACCAGAAGCTCATTGAGGAGAGCCCCTGCGTCACCCTGCGCCCCGAAGTGCGCGAAAAGATGATGCAGGCGGCCGTCACCGCCGCAAAAACGGTGAACTATACCAACCTCGGCACCATCGAGTTTCTGCTTGACAGGGAAAACAACTTCTATTTTATGGAGATGAACACCCGTTTGCAGGTGGAACACCCCGTCACCGAATACGTCACCAACATCGACGTGGTGAAGTGGCAGATCCGTATCGCCGCGGGCATGGAGTTCATCTACAAGCAGGAGGACATCCGCCTCCGCGGCTGCGCCATCGAGTGCCGCATCAATTCCGAGGACGCGCTCCGCAACTTCCGCCCCAGCTGCGGCAAGATCAACCTGCTGCACATCCCGGGCGGGCCGTGGGTGCGCTTCGATACGGCGATCTATCAGGGCTACGAGATCCCGCCGTATTATGACAGCATGATCGGCAAGCTCATCGTCTACGCGCGCGAGCGCACCGAGGCGATCCGCAAAATGCAGGCGGCGCTGTGCGAGCTGGTCATCGAGGGCGTGACCACGAACGCCGAATTTTCGGGCGAGATCTTAGCGCAGCCCGAATTCAAGGACGGAACGTACTGCACGAATTTTTTGGAAAAATATCTGAATAAGCGCAAATAACGGGCGCACACAGGGAGAAGAGAAAAAAGTTTGGGGGAGAGCACCGCGCGCCTTTGCGGGGCGCGGCAGAACGGATATCGGCAAGGAGAATCGTTTTGAAGTTCGACTTTAAAAAACTGTTTAATTTCAAAAAGCCGCAGAACGTGCTGGAAGGGACGGACGAAGCTGCCCCGCAGCAGGCGGCAAAGGAGCCGCCCGCAGAGGCGGCGATCCCCGATAAGCTCGCGGAAAAGTGCGAACAGTGCGGGCAGATCGTCCTTTCGGACGAGATGAAGGAAAATCTGGGCGTTTGCCCCAAGTGCGGGCATTATAAAAAGCTGGACGCGCGCACGCGCATCCAAAGTTGTGCGGAACATTTTTCCGAACTGTTCGGGGATGTTGCGGGCGGCAACCCGCTCGGCTTCCCCGGGTATGACGAAAAACTTGCGCAGCTGCGCGAAAAGACGGGCGAACAGGACGCCGTCGTCTGCGGCACTGCGGAAATAGGCGGGGTGCAGTGCGCCCTCTTTTCCATGGACTACCGCTTTCAGATGGGCAGCATGGGGCACGCCGTGGGCGAAAAGATCACGCAGCTGTTTGAATACGCGACGGAGAAAAAGCTCCCCGTCGTCGGCTTTGTGCTGAGCGGCGGCGCGCGCATGCAGGAGGGCATCGTGTCGCTCATGCAGATGGCAAAGACCTCCGCCGCGGTCGCCAAACACAGCGAAGCGGGGCTTTTGTACATCGCCGTGCTCACCGACCCGACCACGGGCGGCGTTTCGGCGTCGTTCGCGTTCGAGGCGGATATCATCGTCGCCGAAAAGGGCGCGCTCATCGGCTTTGCCGGGCTGCGCGTCATCGAGCAGACCATCCGCCAGAAGCTCCCCGAGGGCTTCCAGCGGGCGGAACTTTTGCAGGAAAAGGGCTTTGTCGACCTCATCGCGGAGCGCAAAGAGCTGAAAGAGAAGCTCGCCGCGCTTCTTCGGCTGCATACGGCGGAGGTGACGGCATGAACGCATACGAGATCGTTTTAAAGAGCCGCGAAAAGGGCCGCCCCACTGCGGCAAAGTACATTGAAAAGATCGTAGACGGCTTCATCGAGCTGCACGGCGACCGCCGCTTTGCCGACGACGCCGCCATCGTCGGCGGGGTCGGGTACGTCTGCGGCATGCCCGTCACCGTCATCGGCATCGAAAAAGGCGAGGATACGAACGCGAAGGTCGCGCACAACTTCGGCTGCGCGCACCCCGAAGGCTACCGCAAGGCGATGCGGCTGATGAAGGAGGCGGAAAAATTTCACCGCCCCGTGCTGTGTTTTGTGGATACCTCGGGCGCGTACTGCGGCATCGGCGCCGAAGAGCGCGGGCAGGCGGAGGCGATCGCAAGTTCCATCATGGAGATGATACGGCTGAAAACGCCCGCCCTTTCCGTACTCATCGGCGAGGGCGGTTCGGGCGGCGCGCTCGGGCTTTCGGCGGCGGACGAGGTGTGGATCACCGAAACGTCTACGTATTCGGTCATTTCGCCCGAAGGCTGCGCCTCCATTCTTTGGAAGGACAGCGCCAAAGTCGCCGAAGCGTGCGACTGCCTGAAACTTACGGCAAGCGACCTGATCGGGCTCGGCGCGGTAGACAGGGTCGTGGAGGAAAAGGGATTTTCGGAGGAATTTTTCGCCTCGCTCAAAGCGGAGATCGCCGCATTTTTTGCCGCAAAGGCAAAGATCCCCGCAGAGGAGCTCGTGGAGGAAAGGTACCGCCGTTTCCGCAAATTTTAAGGGGGCGCCCGCTGCGGGCGTACATGAGGAGGAGAGTATGATCGCCATCGTGACCGATTCGTCGGTAGGGTATTCCACGGCGGAGTTGACCAGCCGCGGCATCGTCAGCATCGTTCCGCTCAATTATCAGATCGGCGGCGGGTTCTTTGAGGAATACGCCTCTGACCGCAACGGTGACTTTCTTGCGCGCATGGCGCAGTTTTCGCCCTGCAAAACGGCGCAGCCGAATTTCGATAATTTTCTGCGCACCTTCCGCACCCTTGTCGAACGCGGGTGCGACGTGCTCTGCATCGTCCTCTCCGAAGCGCTTTCGGGCACCTATTCTTCGGCGAAATTTGCGGCGGAGCAGGCGGGCGGCAACATCTACGTCCTCGATTCGGGCACCATCGGCGCGGGCATGCACCTTCTGGTGGACGAGGCGGTCAACATGGTCAAGGGCGGGTTCTCGTTTGAAACCGTCGTCAAACAGCTGGAAAGCATCAAAAAGAAGATCGGCATCGTCTTTACGGTGGAGTCTTTGGATCGCCTGCGTGCGGGCGGCAGGCTCAACACCACGCGCGCCAAGGCGCAGCTGAACGCGCGCCCCGTCTTTGAAATGAAGGAGCGCATCCTGTTCAAGGGGAACACGCGCGCGCACCGCGAACGGCTGGAACAGATGGCGGCGCTCTTCCCCGAAAACACGCGCAGGCTCATCGTCTGCCGCTGCGGGCAGGAGACGGACGTCTCCGAGTTTACGGCGATGCTGCACGAACGCTTCCCCGCGGTGAACATCCATCAGCGCGTGATCGGGCCCGTGCTGAGCATCCACGTGGGCGTGGGCGCCTTCGGCGCGGCGTACGTTACCAAAGCGCTGGACAGGTGAGGTTTTAAACGTGCAGACGGGCGGGGTTTTTCCCCGCCCGTTTTCGCTATGCGGAAAAAAGTACGCTGATGCCGCTTTGCGCTTTTTTAAAAAAAATTTTCAAATTTGTTGACTTTTCTCGTAAAAACAGCTATAATTTACGAGAAAAGTCTTTTTGTTGGGAGAAAACGATGCGCGCATTCGACTATGCAGCCTTAAAAAATCAAAGATGGGATTCGGAGACCGTCGCCTATATCGCCGCCATTCACGAGGCGAAGGGCAAGCAGGAACTGTATCTGAAACACGCGCCGCAGGAGCTTGATAAACTTGTTGGGATCGCCAAAGTGCAGAGCGCGGAAACGTCCAATGCCATCGAGGGGATCCGCACGACCAATACGCGCCTGAAACAGATCGTAATGGAACGGACTGCGCCGAAAAACCGCGACGAGGAGGAGATCGCCGGCTATCGGGATGCTCTGCGCACCATTCATGAAAATTATGAATACATCTCCGTTACGCCCAATTATATTTTGCAGCTCCATAAGATCTTGTACGGTCATTCGGCAAAGTCCGTCGGCGGCAAATTCAAAAACGTCCAAAACTATATCAACGCGACGGACGCAGACGGTAAGACGTACACCTTGTTCACCCCGCTTGCGCCGTACGAGACGCCGCTTGCCATGGAGGAGATCTGCAGGCAGTTCAACCTTGCGCTCGGGGCAGGGGAGGTCGATCCGCTCATTCTCATCCCCGTATTTATCCATGATTTTCTGTGCATCCATCCCTTTTCGGACGGCAACGGGCGCATGAGCCGATTGCTGACGACGCTCTTGCTGTACAAAAGCGGGTACATGGTCGGGAAATATATTTCTCTGGAGGCGAAGATCGCGAACAACAAAGATCTGTATTACGACGCTTTGGCGGCAGCGCAGCACGGCTGGCGGGAAGGGCAGGAGGATGCCGTGCCGTTTATCAAATACCTTTTGGGAACGGTCGTCGCGGCGTATCGTGATTTTGAGGAACGGATGGAGATCGTCTCCGACAAGCTGCCCGCGCTTGAAACGGTGCGCAAAGCGGTGCGGACGAGGCTCGGGAAATTCACGAAAGCGGAGATCTGCGGGCTGTGCCCGTCGTTGAGCGCGAGTTCTGTGGAAGCCTCTCTTCGCAAACTCACGGCGAACGGGGAGCTCGTAAAACAGGGGGCGGGCAGAAGTACGGTGTATATACGGGTCAAATAAATTGATGCGGCGGGGCGGCAATTTGCCGCCCCGCCGCATTCGTTTATGGGCAGCCGACGGAGGGGCTTGCGGCGTTTGCGGAACGGCTCTTCACCGTAAAAATGACGGGCGCGCCTGCGATTCGACACAAAATTACAAAGAATTACAAATAATTTAAAATAAATTTAAAAGATATACTTTACAAGGCGCAATCTTTCAGATATAATAGAGAAACAAATTACAAAACAGCGAAAAGGGAGGAGCAAAACAATGGCAAAGAAGCGCGTAGCAGTGCTGGAAGGCAATGCGGAAACGGCGCAGGCGTTGGCGCAGGCGCTTGAACAGGCGGGCTTCGAAGTGTGTACGGTGACGGGCGACGGCTCGGAGGGGCTTGCGGCGCTCGTGCGTGAAGCGCCCGACGCGGCG
>CASDPE010000038.1 GCA_949282395.1 uncultured Bacillota bacterium
AGTTCAGCCCGTAGCGCGCTTCGGTGCCGTCCGCCTTCGTGCGGCGGATGGACGCGGTCGTAAAGTCTGCCGCAAGTTTTACGGCGCCGTCATCGTCAACGCCGCGCGCGAGCG
The DNA here is from genome assembly GCA_949282395.1 of uncultured Bacillota bacterium. Taxonomy (GTDB): domain Bacteria; phylum Bacillota; class Clostridia; order Christensenellales; family Borkfalkiaceae; genus Borkfalkia. The sequence continues at coordinate 115 of CASDPE010000038.1, forward strand.
CGCCCACCAGCGCGCTGCCGTATACGTCGCCCGCGCCGTGGAAGGCGCCTCCGATCTTTTCGGTCGCGTATTTTTTGACGGCTCCGTCGCTGCCGACATAGTAGACGGTGCAGAGCGTTTCGCCGTTCACCTGTTCGTCGCAGCCCGTTATGGAAGGGCGGGGGCAGAGCGCGCGCAGCTTGCCGAGCAGGGCGGCGTAGTCGGCGTTTTCCGTGTACGGCGTATCGGTGAGCGCGCATGCCTCGGTCAGGTTGGGCACGATCACGTCCGCCTCGCGGCACAGCCCTTTCATCTCTTCTACAAAAGCCTGATCGAAGTGCACGTACAGCTTGCCGTTGTCGCCCATCACGGGGTCGACGATCATCAGCCCGCCCTTTTTCAGGAAGTCGCGTTTGACGGCTTTCACCATTTCGATCTGTTTGATGCTGCCGAGGTATCCGCTTATGATGTAGTCGTATTGCAGCCCGAGCTGTTTCCAATGCGCGCAGATCGCGGGGATGTCTTCGGAAAGGTCGCGGAAGGTATAGCCGCTGAACCCGCCTGTGTGAGTGGAAAGGATGGCGGTCGGCAGGATATCGCAGGTGACGCCGCATGCGGAAATAATGGGCAGGGCGACGGTCAGGGAGCATTTTCCGACGCAGGAAATATCGTTGATGGCAAGTACACGCATGGCTGTTTCTCCCAAAGGATTTTCCGCTAATTATACCCGCCGCGTATCAAAAAGTCAAGCAAATGCCCGCGGGTTTCCGCAAAGTGCGGCAAAGCGTGCCGATGCCCGCCCGAGCGCGGCGGCGCGTCTGCGTTATCCGATAAAATGCGGCGGCGCGTCCGCCTTTTTTGTGCTGTTTTGCGGCGGCGCTTTACTTTTTTGCCGCGGTATGGTACAATGGTCACGGTATGAAAACAACGGGCGAAAACAGCTTTATCCTCATCACGGGCGCATGCGGCGGGCTGGGGCGCGCATTCGCGTTTGAATGCGCGCGGCGCGGTAACCTGTTTCTTACGGCGCGCAGTGCGGAACGGCTTGCGGCGCTCAAAGCGGATATCGCCGCAAAATTTCCGTATATCCGCATCGAATTTTTTGCCTGCGACCTGACGGACGCCGCCTCGCGCGAGGCGATGTTCGCCTACATTGCTGAGCGCGGCTTTACGTTTGCGGGGCTGTGCAACGTGGCGGGCGCGGACATCCAGAAGGCGTTTGAAAAGTACTCGCGCGAAAAGATCGCCTTTCAGTGCCGCGTGAACCTCGAAGGCACGCTCTGCGTCACGCACTTTGCGCTCACCCGCAGGGAAAAGGTTTTTTCCGTCGTCACGATCGCCAGCATTTCCGGGGTGTACCCCATGCCGTATTTCGCCATTTACAGCGCGACGAAATCGGCGGAGGTGAGCTTTTTCTCTTCGCTGCGTCTGGAAATGAAGGGGAAGGGGGTAAAGGTCACGTCCGTTCTGCCGGGCGGCATCCCCACCCGCCCGGACATCATTGAAGACATCAAAGGACAGGGGCTCTGGGGCAGGCTCTCCGCCAAATCGCCGCAGTTCGTCGTAAAAAAGAGCCTCGCCGCCGTGGCAAAGAACAGGCGCGTCTGCATTCCCGGGTTCTGGAACAAAGTCATCGCGCGCGTGCCGAAGCTGCTTCCGCTCTCCTGGCGCATGCGCTTCATCGCGCGCCGCTGGAGCCGCCAGGAAAAGGACGCGTTTTAAAGCGGAGGAAGCCGCTTTCTACGGAGGGGGAGAATGAAAAAGTACGTCGCCGCGCTCGACCAGGGCACGACAAGTTCGCGGGCGCTTTTGTTTGACGCGCACGGCAGGTGCGTTTCGTCCGCGCAGGAAGAATTTCCGCAGATCTACCCGAAGCCGGGCTGGGTGGAGCACGATCCGCGCGCCATCCTCACGTCGCAGCTCGGTGCGCTGCGCGCCGCGCTTGCCTCTGCGGGCGCGGGGGCGGACGAGCTTGCCGCTATCGGCGTCGCCAACCAGCGCGAAACGGTGCTGCTGTGGGATAAATTTACGGGCAAACCCGTCTACAACGCCATCGTCTGGCAGTGCCGCCGCACCTCCGCATTTTGCGAGCAGCTGGCGCGCACGCACGAAGAATTTATCTATGCGCGCACGGGGCTGCGCGTCGACGCCTACTTTTCCGCGTCCAAACTCGGCTGGATGCTGAGCAATGTGCCCTTCGCGCGGGAGCGCGCCGAGCGGGGCGAGCTGCTCTTCGGCACGGTCGATACCTACCTGATCTGGCATCTGACGGGCGGCAAGGTGCACGCGACGGACTATACCAACGCCTCGCGCACCATGCTGTTCAACATTCATACCCTGCAATGGGACGAGGAGCTCTGCGCCCTGTTCGGCGTTCCGCCGTGCGTTCTGCCGAAGGTGCTGCCTTCGGGCGCGGGGTACGGCGTGACGGACGAGAAGTTGCTCGGCGCCGCCGTTCCGATCGCTGCGGCGGTGGGTGACCAGCAGGGCGCGCTGTTCGGGCACCTCTGTTTGGAGGAGGGAACGGGCAAAACGACGTACGGCACGGGCTGCTTTCTGCTCGTGAATACGGGCGGGCGCGCGGTGCGCTCGCGCAACGGGCTGCTCACCACGCTCACGGCGTCGCTTGCAAAGCCGCAGTACGCGTTGGAGGGCAGCGTGTTCGTCGGCGGCGCCGCCGTGCAGTGGCTGCGCGACGGGCTCGGGCTGATCTCTTCCGCAAAAGAGACGGAGCAGATCGCCCGTTCGGTGCCCGATACGGGCGGGGTCAGTTTTGTGCCCGCGTTCGTGGGGCTGGGCGCGCCGCATTGGGATGCGGAATGCCGCGGGATGATCGCGGGCATCACGCGCGGCACGACCCGCGCGCACATCGTGCGCGCCGCGCTCGAATCCATTGCATTGCAGGTGTTCGACGTGGTGCACGCAATGGAACAGGATCTGCGGGCAGAGATCGCGCGGCTGTGCGTGGACGGCGGCGCGAGCGCCAACGGTTTTTTGATGCAGTTTCAGGCGGATATCCTCGGCGCGGAAGTCGTCCGCCCCGCCTGTGCGGAAACAACCGCGCTGGGCGCGGCGTACCTTGCGGGGCTGCATACGGGGTTTTATAAAGACGTCGCCTTTCTGCGCGGGCAGGCGGGGGAGGCGGACGTGTTCCGCCCGCAGATGGGCAGCGCCGCCCGCGCCGAAAAGCTGTTTGCATGGGAAGAAGCGCTCGGAAGGGCGCGGTACAGGCGGGAACGGTAAAGCCGTTCGCCGCGCATAAAATACAAAAAAGGAGAAAGGGACATGAGCAGGGCAGACGAGCTGTTTATCAAAAATTGCAGGGATATTCTTGAAAACGGAACATGGGATACGGACAGGGAAGTCCGCCCCCGCTGGGAGGACGGTACGCCCGCGCACACCATCAAAAAATTCGGGCAGGTCACCCGTTACGACCTGCGCGAGGAGTTCCCCATTCTCACCATCCGCCGCACCTATCTGAAGAGCGCGATCGACGAGATCTTATGGATCTGGCAAAAAAAGAGCAACAACATCCACGACCTTTCTTCGCATATCTGGGACAGCTGGGCGGATGAAAGCGGCTCGATCGGCAAGGCGTACGGTTACCAGCTCGGCAAGGTGTACGACTTCCCCGAAGGAAGGTTCGACCAGGTGGATAAAGTTTTGTACGATCTGAAAAACAACCCCGCCAGCCGCCGCATCCTTGCGCATATGTACAATGTCGCAGACCTCAAAGAGATGCATCTGTATCCCTGCGCCTATTCCATGACCTTCAACGTGACGGGCAATACGCTGAACGGCATCCTGAACCAGCGCAGCCAGGATATGCTCGCGGCGAGCAATTGGAACGTGGTGCAGTACAGCGTCCTGCTGATGATGTTCGCCCGCGCCTGCGGGCTGGAAGCGGGGGAGCTTGTGCACGTCGTTGCGGACGCGCACATCTACGACAGGCACGTGCCCATCGTGGAGCGGCTGCTGGAAAGCAGGCAGCATCCCGCGCCGCGCCTTCTTGTGGACGAAAGCGTCACCGATTTTTATAAATTCACCAAAGACAGTTTTGTGCTTGAAAATTACGTTTTCAGCGACTTCAATGAAAAAATTCCGATCGCAGTATAAGAAAAATGCGGAAAAATACAGTACTATGTCACACATAAAACGCTGAAAGGAGGAGATCATGCGGGCGATCGTAGTGGTGGACAAACATTGGGGCATCGGCAAAAAGAACGACCTGCTTTTTCATTTGCCTGCGGACATGAAGCATTTCCGCGAAACGACGGCGGGCAAAATTGTGGTGATGGGCAGCAATACGCTCGCCTCTTTCCCCGAAGGCAAACCGCTCAAAAACCGTACCAACATCGTGCTGTACCCGGGCGGCGAAGCAAGGGAGGATTGCCTTGTCGTGCAGTCCTTAAAAGAGCTGTTTGCGGAAATAAAAAAGTACCCGTCGGAGGATGTGTTCGTCATCGGCGGGGCGATGCTGTACAGAACGCTTTTGCCCTATTGCAGCGGGGCGATCGTCACCAAGGCGGAGGCGGACGGCGGGGCGGAGGTGTTCTTCGAAAACCTTGACCGCCTTGCGGATTGGCGCTGCACGGCGGAGGGCGAACCGCAGGAAACAAACGGCGTCGTCATTCGCTTTTGCGTCTATGAAAATTCCGCGCCGCTGCCGTATTAGGGCGGCAGTGGGTTTTTAGCGGCACAGCTTTTGCGGCGTCACAAATGCCGTCAGTTTTGTGCATAAATCCGTCGGCGTAAACCCTTGTAAACCGTGTTGCAGCGTGGTATAATAGTTACAGAATGACCCGAAGGAGGGAACCAGATATGGCAAGAATGGTATTGAACGAAACAAGTTATTTCGGCGCGGGCTGCCGCAGCGAGCTTGCGAACGAAATGAAGCGCCGCGGCTGGAAAAAGGTGTTTGTCGTTTCGGATAAAGACCTCGTCAAATTCGGCGTGGCAAAAAAGGTCACCGACGTTCTGGACGGCGCGGGGGCGGCATACACGCTGTTCGACGACGTGAAGGCGAACCCGACCATCGCCAACGTGCAGGCGGGGCTGGCGAAGTTCAGGGCGTACGCGCCCGACGTGATCGTCGCCGTCGGCGGCGGGTCGGTCATCGACACGGCGAAGGCGATCGCCGTCATTGCGGAAAATCCCGAATTTGCCGACGTAAAGTCGCTTGAAGGCACGGCGGAAACGAAGCGCCGCTGCTTCCCGCTCGTTGCCTTTGCCACGACTTCCGGCACGGCGGCGGAAGTGACCATCAATTACGTCATCACCGACGAAGAGGCGGGCAGGAAGCTCGTCTGCGTCGACCCGAACGATATCCCGATGATCGCGTTCAACGATGCGGAAATGCTCATGAGCATGCCGAAAGGGCTGACGGCGGCTACGGGCATGGATGCGCTCACGCATGCGATCGAAGCGTACATCACCCCGGGCGCCACGCCCGTTTCGGATATGATGACGTGGAACAGCATCAAGTTCATCGCCGACAACCTGGAAAGGGCGGTGAAAGACGGTTCCGACGCCGCCGCGCGCGAAGGGATGGCGTACGGCTCGTATGTGGCGGGCATGGCGTTTTCCAACGTCGGGCTGGGTATCGTGCATTCGATGGCGCACCCGCTCGGCGCGCGGTATGACATTGCGCACGGCGTTGCCAACGCGCTGCTTTTGCCCTTCGTCATGGAATACAACAAACCCGCCGCGTGCAAAAAGTTCGGCGGCATCGCCCGCGCGATGGGCGTCGACATCAAGGGCATGAGCGAGGAAGAAGCCGCCGACGCCGCCATCGGGGCGGTGCGCAGGCTTTCCAAGGCGATCGGCATCCCGCAGCGCCTTTCGGAGATCGGCATCAAAGAGGAGCAGCTGAAGCAGCTTGCAGAGGACGCGTTCATCGACCCCTGCACGGGCGGCAACCCGCGCAAAACGTCTGTGGCGGAAATTTTGGAAATTTACAAAAAAGCGCTGTAACGGCGCGGTATTTTCGGGCGGGCGGAGCGATCCGCCCGTTTTTTTTACGGCGGGTGGGGCGGGAGCGCGGCACCCGTTCCCTGCCCGCCGCGGAAGGAAAAGCAGTGGGGCAGCGCAGCGAAAGGCACGCCCCAGAACGGCGGAGGGTTGCGGGCAGCACAGCGGAAGGCGCCCCCCGAACGGCGGAGAGGAGCGGCGGAACATTTTCACCGTCTTTCCCGCGCGGCGCTGCGATTTGCTTGCAATTTTCGGCGCAAACGTATACAATAAGGGAAAGACATTTCGTGAGGTCGCTCTATGGAAAAGATCAACGGCAATACGAGCAAGCCGTATGTGGAATACAAAGATTTTCCCGCGCATGCGGGCGAAGTGGTGGAGATGAAGGGCATCATCCACCGCATCCGTGAAATGACGGGCTTTGCCTTCGTCATCATCCGCACCGCGCGTGAAACGGTGCAGTGCGTGTATTCGCCCGATTTTTCGGACTACCGCATGGGGGAGGAAGTCACGGAAGGCTGCGCCGTCAAGCTCACGGGCAAGATCGTCAAAGACGAAACGCGCGAAGGGCGGTTTGAAATGCAGATCCACGGCATCGAAGTGCTCTCTTCGCCCGCCGAGCAGATGCCCATCGTCATCAACAAAAAACAGCTGGATAACATCCCGCTCGATCTTGACCTGAACCTGCGCCCCGTTACGCTGCGCAACCCCAAAGAGCGCGCCGTGTTCAAGCTGCAGGAGGGGATCGCGCGCGGGTTCCGTGAGTTCTTGCTCTCGCAGAACTTTACCGAGATCCGCACGCCCAAGATCTGTGCGCAGGGCGCGGAGGGCGGCGCGAACATCTTCAAGCTCGATTATTTCGGCAAACAGGTGTTTTTGGCGCAGAGCCCGCAGTTCTACAAGCAGATGCTCGTGCCCGTATACGAGCGCGTGTTTGAAGTGGGGCCCGTGTTCCGTGCCGAGCACCATGATACGTCGCGCCACCTCAACGAATACATCAGCATGGATCTTGAGATGGGCTTTATCGACAGCTTTTACGACATCATGCAGATGGAAACGGGCGTCCTCAAATACATCATGGAGCTTTTGCAGCGTGACTACGCTCCCGAGATCGCGCTGTTGAACGCGCAGCTTCCCGAAGTCGGCGAGATCCCCGTCGTCAAATTCATGGACGCGAAGGAGATCATTACCAAAAAATTCAAAAAGAAGATCACCGACTACCGCGATTTTGAGCCGGAAGAGGAGCAGCTCCTCGGCAAGTGGGCAAAAAAGGAGTTTGACAGTGACTTTTTGTTCGTCACCCATTACCCCTCCGAAAAGCGCCCCTTCTACGCCATGGACGACCCCGCCGACCCCGAATATACGCTCAGCTTCGACCTTTTGTTCCGCGGCATCGAGATCACGACGGGCGGGCAGCGCATCCACGATTACAACGAGCAGGTCGCAAAAATGCGCGCGCGCGGCATGGACCCCGATGATTTTGAAAGCTACCTGATGGCGCACAAATACGGCATTCCGCCGCACGGCGGGCTGGGGCTGGGGCTGGAGCGCATCACCATGCACCTGTTGGGCTTCAAAAATGTGCGCTATGCCTCTCTGTTCCCGCGCGACATCAACCGCGTTACGCCGTAAAGATAATAAATATGAGATAAGCCCGTCCAAACAACGGGCTTGTTCCGTTTTTTAGGGGGGTATGATGAGTGAGGTCGTCATTGCTGTTGTTTTGATCGTTGTCGGGGTTATCGTTGCTGTCGGTTTGGGGGTCGGCATCGCTTTTTTAGTTACGCGCAGCGGAAAAAAGCTGAAGGGAAAAGACGGCGGTTCGCCCGATTTAGTTGCGCCCGACGAGCAACGGGCGCAGGATAAAAACAATAAACCGAAAAAAATTAAATATGGCTTTTTTGAGAGGCTATACGACCATTTTACCTTATCAAAGGGAGAGGTAGGAGAAAAGGAAGTTTCTTATATCCTGCATAGTGTGGCACAGGCGTACGGCGGAATCGTTTGGGACAATTACTATTTTCAAGGGAGCAGGCGTTCCGTACAAATCGATCATATATTTATCAATTCTAACGGCGTGTTCGTTATTGAAACAAAAAATTATGCAGGATATATTTACGGTACAGAAAAACAACGGGAATGGACGCAGGTTTTGGCGAACGGCAAAGTGAAGAACAAGCTGTATAATCCTGTAATGCAAAATGCGGGACACATATATGAACTGCGCCGCTTTTTAGGGCGGCATGTGCCGATAATGGGAGTTGTTGTATTTGTTAAGGCAAATATTGAAAATGTGCAGGCGGGTGGCATAATTACGCCGAAGTATTTACCGAATTGTCTGCTCTGTTTTAATCATGGGGGTGCTATCACGCAGGAGCAAATACAGAGTATTTATGAGAAATTGCAAAAATCTTATATACAAGATGCAAATATAAGCGCAAAGCATATACAAGAAGTACAGGAGATGCTCATCGGTGTAGAGAGCAATATGGTTTGTCCGCGTTGCGGAGGCAGGCTCGTCCTGCGTCGCAGTGCATACGGTGAGTTTTACGGCTGCTCAAATTATCCGAAATGTACCTTTAAGAAGGATAAAAAGGCATCATAAGTGTTAATGCATGATATAAAAGTAACGGAATGTTGCCTGTGTTATGGCTGAGAAATAGTTGAGCGGGGTAATTTTTGTTAGGTGACCACGGGGTTGTCTGTGCGCTTTTCTCATGTAACAGACATTCTTTTTGCCCCGATTGTCACCTTAAAACATAGATTTGGTTGACAATTTGGCGGTGATGTGGTAGGATGGGGGCATGGAACTGAAAGAGCGTGTGCTGCGCCGCCTGGAAGGTGCGGGCGGGGAATATGTTTCGGGGGAACAACTTGCGGGCGAGTGCGGCGTCAGCCGCAATGCCGTGTGGAAGTGCGTGCGTGCGCTGCAGGCGCAGGGCGCGAAGATCGCGTGCGTCCGCAACCGCGGTTACGCGCTGACCGAAAGCGGCGTGCTGACGGCGGGCGGGATCCAAAAATATTTGCGACGTCCGTTTGACGTGAGCGTATTGCCGCGAACGGGTTCGACCAACGATGAGGCGAAGGCTCTTGCAGAGTGCAGCGCGCCCGAATGGACGGCGGTGCTTGCCGAAGAGCAGAGCGCGGGCAGGGGAAGATATAGCCGCCCCTTTGATTCCCCTGCGGGTGCGGGGGTGTACCTGAGCATTGTCCTTCGTCCGAAATTCACGGCGGCGGAAACGTTGTACATCACCGCCTGCGCCGCCGTTGCCGTCTGCGAGGCGATCGCAGAGGTCGCGGGAAAATATGCAGAGATCAAATGGGTCAATGACGTCTTTTTGAGCGGCAAAAAGGTTTGCGGCATCCTCACCGAAGCGGCGTTCGATGTTGAGAGCGGCGGGCTCGCCTATGCCGTGGTCGGCATAGGCGTGAACGTAAAGTACAGGCGCTTTCCCGAAGAACTTGCGGGCATTGCGGGAACGGTGTTCGGTGAAGGGGAGTATCCCCCCGAAGGTCGCGCGCGGCTTGCGGCGGCAATTATGGAGCGCCTGCGCGATCTTTACGAGCACATCCCCGAGCGCACGTTTTATAAGGAGTATAAGCGCCGTTCTTTTGTGATCGGGCGGCGGGTGAAGGTGCTTTCCGGCAACCTTTCGCAGGAGGCGGAAGTGTTGGATCTGGACGAAAATTGCTTTTTGAAGGTGCGTTTGGCAGACGGAACGGTGCGCATCCTTTCGGCGGGAGAAGTGCGCATCCTGCTATAATAATGGTTCTATTTCTAAATTTTTGGCGGTTTTTACAGTACTATGCGTGACATAAACGGGCAAGAAAAGCAAATATCGGCGCGCGGTTCTGCTTCTTCGGCTTCTGCGTCGGCAGGCATAGCCGCGCGGCTTGCGCGCTGCGCGCTGTTTGTGGTGCTGATGGCAGTTGCTTCCTTTATCCGCATTCCCATCCCATATGTGCCGCTCACGTTTCAGACGGTCGTCGCCATCCTTGCGGGGCTTTTGCTCGGCGCAAAGTGGGGTGCGGCGTCGATGTTGGTCTATACATTCATGGGGCTTGCGGGGCTTCCCGTCTTTTCGGGCGGGGGCGGGTTCGCCTATGTATTGCAGCTCACGTTCGGGTATATCGTCGGGTTTTCGGCAGCGGCGTTTGCCGCGGGGCTTGTCCGCGGAAAGGGCTCCGTTTCCCTGCGGCGCGCGGCTTTGGCTGCGCTTGCAGGCGTTGCCGTGAACTATCTGTTCGGCGTTGCGCACTTTGCGTTGATATGGAGTTTTTACATGAACATGAGCGGGCTTTGGAAAGCGCTGCTTGTCAACAATCTTTTGTTTTTGCCGAAGGATCTTCTTCTTTGTCTGCTTGCTGCGGTTTTGGCGCAGAGGGTCGGAAGGGTCATCAGACGCTAAAAAGTTTACGATAAAATCGTGCGGGAATATGCAACAATGTTTGACAAAGCTGTTTGCATATGCTAAAATAAATAGGATGTTGAGCCGAGGTGTAGCGCAGTTTGGTAGCGCGCCTTCGTACAGGGCTCCCGAAAATCGCAACGAGCGAGAGCGAAGTGAGATTTTTGGGAAAAGGAGGAGCCGCCGCAACGCGGAACGTTTTGCCGAAGGGAAAACGTTGGCGAAGTGAGGCGAGCGACGACGAGGGGCCAAGAGGTCGTGGAACGACCGAATTCCCTTCGAAACAAGTTATAACGAGGTGTAGCGCAGTTTGGTAGCGCGCTTGGTTCGGGACCAAGAGGTCGTGGGTTCAAGTCCCGTCACCTCGACCAAAAGAGAGCGGAAACATGTTTGTTTCCGCTCTCTTTTGCATAGACAGCTTTTTACTGAACCCACGACCGATTTTCCGCCGAAGGCGGAAAGGTCGTGGCTGACGCGATCGGCGTGTTGCTTTTACGCTTTTCCGTGCTTGCGTCGGCAGCGATCGCTATTCCGTCGCGGCTTCGCCGCTCCTTACAAGTCGGTCACCTCGACCAAAAAAACGCCATTGCAGGTTTGCAATGGCGTTTTTTTGGTTCAGGTCACGCGATGTGTGCGCCCTCTTGGTTCGGCAACCAAGCGCGCTTTATACAGGGTTCCCGAAAATCGCAACGAGCGAATGCGCAGCGAGATTTTTGGGAAGAGGAGGAGCGGAGCGCGCACGCGAGCATTGCCCTTTTAGGGCGATGCGAGAGCGCAGCCGACCGCGACGACGCGGTTCGGGATCAAGAGGTCATATGAACCCACGACCGATTTTCCGCCAAAGGCGGAAAGGTCGCGGCTGACGCGATCGGCGTGTTGCTTTTACGCCCTTCCGTGCTTAACGTCGGCAGCGATCGCTATTCCGTCGCGGCTTCGCCGCTCCTTACAAGCCCCGTCACCTCGACCAAAAGGGAGCGGAAACATGTTTGTTTCCGCTCCCTTTTGTGTAAAAGTCTTTTTGCCGTGTCAGAATGTAATACCGTCAAACGCATCAAAATCGTAGAAATTCAAATCGATCGTATAATGGTACGGGCTGTAGTCGAAGCCGTCTGAACTGACATATTCATACGCCCGTTTCAGTTGGATCGTATTTTCTCCCGCCTTCCAAGATACGGTTTGTTGTTCCCCGTTGATCATCAGGGTCAGCGGCGGGATCGTATCTTCTGTGATCGCATTGCCGAAGGTGATCGTCAGTGTATCGCCTTCTGCGAAGAGCTTTAATTGTTCGGAATCAATTGAGCTTGTGTAATTTGACCCGCTTTCATCGCTGACGAAGCTGTAATTCGTCGGTATCTTGTCTAAAAGTTCTATAGTGAGATCAAAAGTGACTTCTGTATGGCAAAAATAGCCGTACTCGTTTTTCTCTTCATCTTTGTAAAAATCCCGGGCAATGCTCCCGGATACCGAAGGTTCTTCCGAATATCCTTTTGTATAAAGATAAAACGCAAGGCTTTCGTTATACTTGAAAGTTCGGGTCGCGTCCGCAGAACTCAAAAATTCACGGAGCGTTTGTTCCGTTTCTCCTTCAAAGCGAATGTACAGACCGCTCAGATCGGTATCTTCATATTCTGTATCTTCATATTCTGTAAAATTCACGTTGTAAGAACTTTCAACGATCGTTCCTTCGATTTTTATGCTGAAATCTTCGGTCGGGGTGAAGGAGAAGGAATAGTAGCCGTTTTCATCCTGTTCCGTCCATTCGGCAGCTTCGCCGTTGACTTTTATCACAAGTTCTCCGCTTACTTCGTATCCGGGCGTTATTTCTACCTGCCCTTCAAAAAGCTGCCCCTTATTGACGAACGTTCCGTGTGCGTCACTTGCCGAAGAAAACACAAAAAACGTGCAGTTTTGCGGGGTTACGATCGTGTAATAGTAGTTTTCCTGCCCGTTGCCGCACGCCGCCAGCAAAAAGACCGACGGAACAAGAAGGGCGATCGTAAGGCAAAAACACAACAATGCTTTTTTCATAGATCCTCCTTTTTTGGCGCCCGCCAAAACGGGCTGCCGTATTTCTTTTTTGGTTTTTTACGGGCTGCTGTTTGTTCTTGTTTTCATTTCCCTCCTTGAGCGTTTAAAAATTTTGCGGGTAACAAAAAAAGGCGTTCCCAATCAAGGGAACGCCCGCAAAACTGTATCCCTTAATTGTCGCCCAACAATTTACATTCCATAGGAATATAGAGGGTACACCAATGCCGCGTGTAACCTATGGAATGCATACATGAAATTGTTGGGCAACATTAGGATACCACAAAACGAAAAAAATTGCAATGCCTTTTTTAAAAATCTTTGTGCTTTTTACGTCGTGTTTTTGCGCGGGGCGTGTTGCTTTTTTGTGCAAACTATGGTATAGTGAAGCAGCTTGCCTGTACGGCGGAAGTACCTAAGGCAGGCGCGCCGGACAAACGCCGCCGCACAGAGCTGCAAAAACGGAAAATTCTGCCGCGCCTTCGCGCTGCGGCAAAAGGAGAAAAAATGATTAAGATCTTGTTTGTCTGCCTCGGCAATATCTGCCGTTCGCCGATGGCGGAATTTATCTGCAAAGCCATGCTTGCCGAGCGAGGGGAGGCGGGTGAATATTTTGTCGCTTCGGCAGGCACGAGCGATGAAGAGGAGGGCAACCCCGTGTACCCGCCCGCGCGCGCGGAGCTTGCAAAACACGGCATTTCGTGCGAGGGCAAGCGCGCGCGGCAGCTGCGCCCCTCCGATTACGGAAAGTTTGACTTTATGCTTTGTATGGAAAGTTACCACGTCCGCGCGGCGGCACGTGTTTGCGGCGGCGACCCGCTGGGCAAGATCGTGCGTCTTGCCGATTTCACCGCCCGCCCGCATGACATCGCCGACCCGTGGTACACGCGCGATTTTCAGACCGCCTATGCAGAGATCGAAGAGGGCGTGCGCGCCTTTCTGGATACGATCGAACAGCTTCCGCGCATCTGACGGATAAAGA